>NZ_JAKJIB010000135.1 GCF_021864505.1 Falsiroseomonas oryziterrae | reverse complement strand
GCCGGGCCCGCGCCGGGCAGCCGCCAGACCCGCCCGCGCCCCGCCAGCGCCGGCGCCAGCGCGGCACCCGCCATCAGGCCGAGATCCATCACCGTGGTGCGGTCGGCGAGCAGCGGGCGCAGCAGCGCCTCGGTGCGCGTCGGATCCTCCCAGTAGAGCCAGAAGGCCGGATCGTCCCAGCCGGCCCATTCCACCACCCGCGAGCCCCAGAGCGGGAAGGCCGCCGTGATCGCCCAGGGCCGCCCCGCGAGCCACAGCGTCGCGAAGTTCAGCAACGCGAGCGCCACCGCGCCCCACAGCAGCGGCCAGGGCCCGCGCAGCAGGTCACCGCCGCCCCAACCGAGCGGCTCGACGCGGCCATGCCGCGCACGCTCCAGCGCCGCCGAGCCCAGCCAGACAAGCGCGAGCACGCCGAGCGTCACGCCCAACGCGGCGGGCGTGCCGAGCAAACCGGGCAGCGACACCGCCGGCAGCGCGGGCCAAGCGGTCCAGCGTTCCGCATCCCAGGCGGCGAAGGTGGCGCCGGCGACGAAGGCCGCGAGCGTGATCCACATCCGCGGCGCCTGCCCCCCGGCCGCCGTGTAGAGCGTGCCGGAGGCGCAGCCGCCGCCGAGCTGCATGCCGATGCCGAACAGGAAGGCGCCGACCAGCAGGCCGACGCCGACCGGGAAGACGAAGCCGCGCACCGGCTGGCCGAGGATCGCGCCGGCCTCGAGAACGGGCAGGAACAGCAGCGCCGCGACGCCGAGCATCACGACCTGCGCGCGGAGCGACACGCCGCGCCGCTCGGCGATCAGGCGCCGGAAGCCGCCGGCGAAGCTGAAGGTCGCATGGAACAGCACGAGGCCGAGCGCGGCGCCGAGCAGCAGCAGCGTGCCTTGCCGCCAGCCATGCGCGGTCGCCAGCCAGACCGCGGCGGCGGCCAGCAGGGCGCAGAATGCCGGCGTTGCGGCCCGTGCCGCCATCGCTCCCCGATCTCCCGGTCGTGACGTGCCGCAGATAGGCGATCGTGACGCCGGCGTGAACCGCGGCGGCGGGCGCGGCTTGAGACACCGCAATGACGCGCGAGGCGCGCCGTGGTGGCATGGCGCGCAGGGTGGGAGGCGGCGATGCGGACATGGCGGGTGGCGCTGGCGTTCCAGTTGATCGCCGGCACGGCGGCCGCGCAGGGCGATCCCGCGGCGGGGCGGCGCCTGGCGGAGGCCCAATGCAGTTCCTGCCACGCCATCGGCCCCGGCCGGTCGGGGCCGGCGCTGCCCGGTGTCACGCCCTTCCAGGCGGTGGCGGAGCGGACCGCCACGACGAGCCTGTCGCTGCAGGCCTTCCTGCGCACGCCGCATGCGCACATGCCGAACATCGTGCTGGACGGCCAGCAACTCGACGACGTGATCGCCTACATCCTGTCGCTGCGCGCCGCGCGATAGCACCCAGGGAACCATCGGCTCCAGGTCGAGCGCGACGGACACGGCACGCTGGACCGCAACCGACCGGGTCCTGTCGACGCACGCCCCCGCGATTTCGGTGACTCATTCTTCGCGCGAAGTTAACCTGGCGTCATGTCGCCCGAGCTGGCTGTCCTCGCCGAGACGCTCTCGCTGCCGGTCGCTGTCTTCCTTGTCGGCCTTGTCGCCGGGATGATGATCGAGCAGCTCCGCTCCAAGCTCCGACGTAACGCCTGGCAGAAGCGTAACCGATCGGACTGGAGCGGGAAGTCTCGCACGACGGGGCTGCTGAAGTCTGCGTGGGGGCCCAGGCTGGATCAGCCGCTGAGGCAGCCTGACGCCGCGGACCAGCTACGCATCGTGATGGGGGCCGATTTCACCATCCAGCCGCTGCTCAACAAGAGCGAAGCGCGGGTGCTGAAGGAGCTCGAACGATTCGTCGAGACCTGCAATCCGCGCTGGCAGGTGATGGCGCAGGTGTCGATGGGCGAGATCGTTCGCAGCAAGGATCAGGCCGCCTATGGCTGCATCAATTCCAAACGGGTCGACCTGCTCTTGATCGATGACGAGTGCCTGCCTCGGCATGCCATCGAATATCAGGGCTCCGGACATCACCAGGGCACCGCCGCGGCGCGCGATGCGGTGAAGAAGGAAGCGCTGCGACGCGCCGGCATCGGCTACCACGAAGTCGTCGCCGGTCAGACCACGCCCTCTGACTTGCAGCGCCTCGTCGAGAAGCTCGTCACCAAGCCCGCCGAGGCGCGCTAGGCGCATCGTCGCAGCCGGACCGCCCGCTGCTCGAATACGGCCTCTAGGCGAACGACGCCTCGACGCTGCCGAGCGCGCCGAGGCTTGCGCGCAGCACGCCTTCGGGCGGCCTCGGCGGCGTGAGGCCGGCGACGACGAGCAGCGCGCCGGCGGGCAACCCGCCCCAACGGCGCGCCGCGACGGCGGCCTCGGCGAAGGCGGCGGCGAGGTCGAGTTCAGCGCCGCGCACGCGGACGCCCTTCGCGCCGAGCGCGACCCGCAGCGTTGCAGGCGCCATGGCCTTTGCCTTGCCCGCGACGACAAGCCCGAGGCGCGCGAGATCGGCGGTGAGAGTCACGGAATCCTCGGGCGGCGCCGTGAAGCGCGTGGCGGCGATGTCGAGCGCGGGATGCAGGCGCGCGAAGACCGGCGGCGTGTCGCCGTCCGGATCGAGCGGTTCCGCGAGGACGCCGATCGCGGCAGCGGTGACTTCGGCATGGCGCAGCGCGGCGGTGGCGACCGGCCTGCCGGCGCCGATCAGCCGCCCCTCCACCATCGGCGCCGACAGCGTCGTGCCGCCACGGCGCAGCAGCCGGATGCCGCAGGGCACCAGTTCGAGCACCGCGAGCGTCGCCGCGGCGACCTCCTCGGCCGCGCCGAGGTCGCGCGGCGCGATCTCCTCCGGCAGCGCGGCGAGAGGGTTGCCCGTCTCGAACGCCTCGGCGAGCCAGCGGGCCGCGCCGGCGGGGTCGAAGGGCTGCGCCATCCCGGGCCTCAGTTGAAGGCTGGCAGGCGCAGTTCCTCCTGCTCCTGGAAGCCGCCCTCGGGCGGGGCGTCGAGCATGGTCGGCGCGCCGGGCGTCGGCGCCGGGGTGCCGTAGAGCGTCTCCGGCAGCCAGGTGACGAGCCCGGGGAAGAGATAGACCATGGCCATGGTGAAGATGACGATGAAGATGAACGGCATGCAGCCGGCGAAGATCTGCTCGAGCTTCACATGCGGCGGCGCGACGCCCTTCAGGTAGAAGGCCGCCATCGCCACGGGCGGCGAGAGGAAGCTCGTCTGCAGGTTCAGCGCGACGAGGATGCCGAAGAAGATCGGGCTCACGCCGAAATCGTCGAGCAGCGGCAGGAAGATCGGCACGAAGATCACGATGATCTCCGTCCATTCCAGCGGCCAGCCGAGGATGAAGATGATCACCTGCGCCAGCAGCATGAAGGTGAAGGTGTTGAGCGGCAGCGACTTGACGAACTCCTCCACCACGGTCTGGCCGCCGAGGTAGCCGAACACCGAGGAGAAGATGTAGCTGCCGACGAAGAGCCAGCAGACCATCGCGCTGGTCCGTGCGGTGAGGAACACGCTTTCCTTCAGCTTCTGCCAGGTGAAGGCGCGATAGGCGATGGCGAGGATGACCGAGCCGAGGCTGCCCATCGCCGCCGCCTCGGAGGGCGTCGCCAGCCCCATCAGGATCGAGCCCAGCACGGAGGCGATCAGCAGCGCGAGGGGGAAGAAGGACGTCAGCAGCGAGAGGATGATCGTGCCCACGGGCACGTTGCGCTCCTCGGGCGGCAGGCGCGGCGCCATCTCGGGGCGGATGATGCCCACCCCGATCGCGTAGAGGATGTAGAGCATCGCGAGCGTGACGCCCGGGATGAAGGCCGCGGCGTAGAGCTGCACGACCGACACGCCCGCCGTAGCGCCGTAGAGGATCAGCATGATCGAGGGCGGCACGAGGATGCCGAGGCAGCCGCCGGCGCAGGTCACGCCGGCCGCCAGCCGCGGGTCGTAGCCCGCCCGCAGCATGGCCGGGAAGGCGAGCAGCCCCATCAGCGTCACGACCGCGCCGACGATCCCGGTGGCGGTGGCGAAGAGCGCACAGGTGGCGAGGGTCGCGACAGCGAGCGATCCCGGCAGCCCGCCCGAGGCCAGTTGGAGCGACCGGAACAGGCGGTCGAGGATGTTCGCCCGCTCGATGATGTAGCCCATGAAGACGAAGAGCGGCACGGAGATCAGGACGTCGTTCGACATCACCGCGTAGGTGCGCTGCACCAGCAGGTCGAAGACCCGGTCGCCCATGCCGAAGTAGCCGAAGATCAGGCCCATCGCCATCAGCGTGAACGCGATGGGGAAGCCGAGCATGATGAAGAACAGGAACAGGATGAGCTGCGTGAGCCCCATGAATTGGTGGAGTTCTTGCGGAAGCATCGGCTGCGTGTCTCGGGCGAGGGCGGGCGGGCGTCAGGACTGGTGGTCGCGGTGGCGCGGGGCGGGGTCGTGCGATGCGCGCTCCTCCACCTCATGCGCGGCGCGGAGGATCGCCTCCTCGCCGCCCTTCGCCATCTCGGCCGCCAGGGCTTCGGCGCCCTTCGCCTCCGCGGCGGCGAGAATTGTGCGTTCCAGTTCCTCGACATCCGACAGGCGCTGCGGCCACTGGCCGCTGCGGATGCACTGCACGCAGCGCACGACCTCGACCAGGCCCTGCAGCAGCAGGAGTAGGCCGACCGCCGGGATGAGGAACTTGAAGGGCCAGATGATCGGGCCGCCCGGCGAGACTGAGCTGCGCTCGTTCTGCAGGTAGCTGAGTTCGAAGAAGTGGTAGCCCGAGATCATGAAAGCCATGATCGCGGGGAAGAAGAACAGGATGTAGAGCGTGAGGTCGAACTTGGCCTGAAGCGCGGGGCTGAAGTTGCGGTACAGGAAGTCGCCGCGCACGTGCCCGTTGCGGGACAGCGCATAGGCGCCGGCCAGCATGAACAGCGTGCCGTAGAGCATGTAGGAGGCGTCGTAGCCCCAATCCGTGGGCGCGCGGAAGAAGCGGCGCGCGGTTACGTCGTAGACGATCACGGCCGTCAGCACGAGGATCGTCCAGGACCCGGTCTGCCCCACCAGCGTCGACAGCCGGTCGATGCCGAGCAGGACGCGCTGCACCCCGGCGCGATGGGCGAAGGCGATGCCGAGCACGATTGCCGCGACGACCACTGCCGCGATCAGGAACACCGCACCCCTGTCGGTCATTCGCCCGCCTCGTTCACCTGCCTCGTCCTTGCGCGCAGAAGGGCCGGCCCAGGTCGCCCCGGGCCGGCCCGTCCGATGCCTTCGGCCTGGATCAGCCGCGCGCGAAGAAGTGGTTGTAACTGATCACCGGGCTCGCTTCGTAGCGGAGGTAGAACCCGCCGACGCGGCGGCACCACTCGCGCTGGCTGTCGCAGACCTTCTTGAAGAACGGCCCGGCGGCCGGCGAGGAGTTGTCGCCTTCCATGCGCGCGATCACGCGGTCCCAGGCCTGCAGCTGCGCGTCCAGGATCGTGCGCGGCGTGGTGCGCACGTTCACACCGGCCTGCGCCAACGCCACCAGGTCGCGCGAGTACCGGTCCTGCTGTTTCCAGCTCATGTCCGCCGACGCCGCCTCGGCCGAATGGCGCAGCACCGCCTGCAGCTCCTGCGGCAGGGCTTCGTAGCGCTGGCGGTTCCAGAGGACCTCGAAGGTCTCCACGCGCTGGTGGAAGGACTGGATCATGTAGTTCCGGGCCACGTCGGCGAAGCCGAGCACGCGGTCCGAGGAGGGGTTGTTGAACTCGGCGCCGTCGATCACGCCGCGCTCGAGCGCCGGGACGATCTCGCCGCCCGGCAGCGCGACGACGGCCGCACCCATCTCGTTGAAGAGATCGGTCGCCAGGCCGACGGTGCGGTAGCGCAGGCCGCGGATCTGGTCGGCGCGCTCGATCGGGTTGCGGAACCAGCCGAGCGGCTGGGTCGGCATCGGGCCCGACTGGAAGCCGATGGCGTTCATCCGCAGGATGTCGTGCATCAGCTCACGGTAAAGCGCCTCGCCGCCGCCGTAGTAGAACCAGCCGAGGAAGTGGTTCGCCTCGTTGAACCAGGGCGGCGTGGTGCCGAACAGGCTGAAGGCGCGGTTGCGGCCGAACCAATAGGCGGAGACGCCGTGGCCGCCATCCAACGTGCCGGCATGCACGGCGTCGAGCAGCTGGAAGGCGCCGACCACGGCGCCGGCCGCGAGCAGCTCCACGCGCAGGCGGCCGCCCGCGAGATTGTTCACGCGGGTGACATAGTCCTGCGCGAATTCATGGAAGATGTCGCGCTGCGGCCAAGTGGACTGGAAGCGCAGCGTCGTGGTCTGGGCGCGGCTGACATTCGGAGTGGCCAGGACGGCGGCGCCGGCGGCGCCCACGGCGGCGAACTTGAGCAGGCCACGGCGCCCGGCCGCGGTCGTCGTGTCAGTCATGTTGTTTCCTCCGGCAACGCCGTCCGCGCTCGGCGCGACCGGCGTGGTTTGACCCGTGCCCACTTACGGGGCCGGTCGGCGATGCGCAAGCCGCAAGACGAAATTGTTCCGAAGCTGATCCGGCGGGCCTGGGGGCCGCGATCTACTTGGTCACGAACGCTTTCTCGACGACGTAGGTGCCGGGATCGTTGTTGGATCCTTCCACGAATCCCCTTGCTTCCAGCAGCGCCCGCACATCCGCGTTCATCGCCTCCGACCCGCACAGCATCGCCCGGTCGCGCTCCGGCGAGAGCGGCGGCAGGCCGAGATCGCCGGTCAGCGAGCCGTCCTCGATCATCGTCGTGATGCGCTTGCCGCGGACGAAGGGCTCGCGGGTGACGGAGGGGACATAGGTCAGCTTCTCCGCCGCCAGCTCGCCGAGCAGCTCATGCGCGGGCAGTTCGGCCGAGATCAGCTCGCGATAGGCGAGCTCGGCCTCCTGCCGCACCGTGTGCACCAGCACGATCCGGTCGAAGCGGTCATAGGTCTCGGGGTCGCGGATCAGGCTCATGAAGGGCGCGAGCCCGGTGCCGGTCGCGAAGAACCACAGCACCCCGCCCGGGCGCAGATTGTCGGTCACCAGCGTGCCGGTCGCCTTGCGCCCGATCAGCACATGGTCGCCCGGCTGGATATGCTGCAGCCGCGAGGTCAGCGGGCCGTGCTGCACCTTGATGGAGAGGAACTCGAGATGCTCCTCCCAGGGCGGGCTCACCATCGAATAGGCGCGCACCAGCGGCTTGCCGTCCACCATCAGGCCGATCATCGCGAACTGCCCGGCGCCGAAGCGGAAGGACGGATCGCGCGTGCAGGTGAAGGAGAACAGCCGGTCGGTCCAGTGATGCACCGACAGCACGCGCTCCTGGAAGAAGCCGGGGGGGGCGGCAGGCGCCGGCTTGGCGGCGAGATCGGGGGCGGTGCTGCTCATCGGGGTCCTAGATGCGCCTGTCGCGCGGATGCTGCAACGCGGCAGGTCGCATGGCCTTGCGGTGGCGCAAGCCTGCGCCCGGGTTCATGCTCGGCGCGCCATGCCGGACCTGCCCAAGACCGCCCCGCCGATCGGCCCCGCGGTGGACGCCACCCCCCGCCCCCTGCCCGCCCGCATCCCGCATCGCGGCGCCGCCGTTACGCTCGAGCCGCTGGCGGTGCGGCATGCCGAGGATCTCTGGGCGGCGGCGCAGGCCGATCCGGCCGGCGCGGGCTGGGCATATATGGGCTACGGCCCCTTCCCCGACGCGGCCGCCATGCGCCGCCACGTCGCGGCCTTCGCCGCGCAGCACGACCCGATGGCCTGGGCCGTCCGCCCGCACCGCTCCGGCCGGGTCGAGGGCTGGCTGACGCTCATGGAGATCCAGCCCGCCAACGCCGCCATCGAGATCGGCCATATCTGGTTCTCGCCCCGCCTGCAGCGCACGCGCGCCGCGACGGAAGCGATGTTCCTGCTGATGCGGCATGCGATGGACGACCTCGGCTACCGGAGGCTGGTCTGGAAGTGCAATGCGCTCAACGCGCCCTCCATCGCCGCGGCGCGGCGGCTCGGCTTCGTGGCGGAAGGCGTGCTGCGCGCGCATCTGGTGGTGAAGGGCCACCGGCGCGACACCGCCTTCTTCTCCATCCTGGACAGCGAATGGCCGGCGCGGCGGGATGCGATCGCGGCCTGGCTCGACGAGGCGAACTGGGACCATGCCGGCGCGCCGCGCGCCTCGCTCGCTGCCGCGACCGCCGGGCTGGAACCCGAACGGCCGCCGGCCATATGACCGGCGAAGCGACCCGAGGGAGGCAGCCATGACCCCGTTCGAGCGCCTGGCCGGGCTCCAGGCCGTGGAAGCCAGCGAGGTGATGGCCTGGACCATCCTGGCGGGTGGCGTCGTCTTCGCCGCCTGCGCGAAGCGGCTGCCGGAGGGCGCCGCGGCGGTGCTGGCCGGCGTCGCGGCCGTGGCGACCAAGGCGGCGCTGCTGCCGCTGCTGTAGCCGGGCGGCGTCCGCTGGCCGCGCCCTCGGTTGTCCCCAGGGGCGGTTTCCTTTACGATTCAACCCCGTAACGCAGATCCGGGAAGCTGGCAGGATGCCGCGGGTGATCGAGGACAAGGTCGGCGCCTTCGTGCCGGGGCCGCGCGTGGAGATCGCCGGCGCCGCGGACGGACCGCTGAAGGGCCTCTCCTTCGCCGTGAAGGACCTCTACGACGTCGCCGGCACGCCGACGACCTACGGCAATCCCGACTGGGCACGCACCCATCCCGTCGCTGCGGCCACCGCGCCGGCGGTGCAGGCGCTGCTGCAGGCCGGCGGCGAGCTGGTCGGCAAGACCAAGACCGTCGAGCTGGCCTATGGCCTGACCGGCGAGAATGTCTGGCACGGCACCCCGGTGAACCCGGCCGCCCCGGACCGCTTCCCCGGCGGCTCCTCCTGCGGTTCGGCCGCGGCGGTGGCAGCCGGGCTGGTGGATTTCGCGATGGGCTCCGACACCGGCGGGTCGGTGCGCATCCCGGCGAGCTATTGCGGCATCTTCGGCATCCGCCCGTCCTGGGGCGCGGTCAGCCTGGCCGGCGCCTGCGGCCTCGGGCCCAGCTTCGACACCGCCGGCTGGTTCGCATCGCGCGCCTCCGTCCTGCGCCGCGTCGGCGAGGTGCTGCTGCCGCCGGGCGGCGAGGCGCCGCTCGGCCCGCTGCTGAAGGTGCAGGAGGCCTGGGTCAATGCGGTGCCCGGCGTCGCCACGGCGCTGCAGCCCGCGCTCGGCGCGGCGGAGCGCGTGCTCGGCCCGGCGCTGTCGGTGCACCTGGTCCCCGAGACGCTCGATGCGCTGTTCGAGAATTTCCGCCACGTCCAGGCGGAGGAAGCCTGGGCGACGCTCGGGTCCTGGGTGGAGGCCACCGCGCCGAAATTCGGCCCCGGGGTCGGCGAGCGCTTCGCCGCCGCCAAGGCGACCGACCCCGCCAAGGCGGCCGCGGGACGCCGCTTCCGCGACCTGTTCCGCGCGCGGCTGCACAGCGTCCTCGCCGGCGGGGCGGTGCTGGTCTACCCGACCTCGCCGGTGCCGGCGCCGAAGCTCGACGCGGATGCCGGGCTGCAGCAGGCGGTGCGCGAGCGCACCATGGGCGTCACCGCGATCTCCGGCTTCGGCAGCCTCTGCGAGGTCAGCATCCCGGCCGCGCGCGCCGAGGGCGCGCCGGTCGGCCTCTCGCTCGTCGCCGCCCCCGGCCGCGACCGCGCGCTGCTGGCG
>NZ_JAKJIB010000134.1 GCF_021864505.1 Falsiroseomonas oryziterrae | reverse complement strand
CGACGAGGCCGCGGCGGCGCGGGAGAGCCGCCATGCGGGTCGCCTAGCGGCGTCCGAGGCGCGGACGACGGCAGCCGAGATCGACGCGCGCGCCGCCTGGGCCCGCGCCGCGGAGCTCGGCACCTCGCTCGGGCGGCGCATCGCGGAGGGCCAGGCCCGGCTGCTCGCCTCGCAGGCCGCGGTCACGTCTCTGGAGCGCGCGACTGAGGGGCCGGCAGCGGAGCATATCGCCGTCGCGTTGCGCGAAGCCGATCTGCGCGCGGTCATCGAAAGCGCGATCGACTGCGCCATCGTCACCACCGACCACGAGGGGCTGGTGCTGGCCTGGAACAGCGGGGCACGCCGCCTGCTCGGCTGGGACGAGGCGAGCGCATCGGCGCTGAACCTCGCCGCCGCGCTGCCGCCAGAGGACCGGGATCGCGGCGTGCTCGCCGCCGACATCGCAGCCGCGCTGTCCGGCGCGCGTGTGTCGCGCGAGGGCCAGCTGATCCGGCAGGACGGCAGCACCGTCTGGGCCGGCATCGAGGCGATGGCGCTGCGCGCGGACGGGGTGGACGAGCCGGTCGGGGTGCTGTGGATGCTGCGCGACCGCACTGCGGCGCAGCAGAGCGAGGCGGCGCTACGGGAACGCGAGGCGCGGCTGCGCGGCGTCCTGGACGGGATGACGGAGGCGTTCGGCCTCCTCGCGCCCGACTTCACCATCCTGGAGCATAACCGCGAAGCGCTCCGCATGGACGGGCGCCCGCGCGAGGAGATTGTTGGACGCTCACACTGGGAGGCCTACCCGGGCACCGAGGACACCGAACTCGGCCGACTACTCAAGCACGCCATGGGAGCGCGCGTGCCTGTGTCGCTGCAACATCGCTACGGCTTCGCGAACGGACGCGCGCTGTGGCTCGACATGCGGGCCTATCCCACGGCCGACGGTTCGCTGGCGGTATTCTGGCGCGACGTGACCGACCGCAAGGAAGCCGAAGCGGCGCTGCGCGAGAAGGACGCGCGCTACCGCGCGCTGTTCGAGTCGATCGAAACCGGCTTCTGCATCATCGAGCTGCGCTTCGATGCGCCGGATGGACGCACCGATTACCGCGTGGTGGAGGCCAACCCCGCCTTCTACCGGCACACCGGTTTCCCGCAGGCCATCCTGGGCCGCTGGCTGCGGGAGGCCGCGCCCGCGCTCGAGGAGCACTGGTACGAACGCTATGGCCGCGTCGCGCGGACGGGCCAGCCCGAGCGCTTCGAGGAGGGCTCCGATCTGCTCGGCCGCTGGTTCGAGGTCTATGCCTTCCGGATCGACCCCCCCGAGGCATGCCAGGTGGCGATCCTGTTCAGCGACGTCTCGACAAGGCACGCCGCCGAGGTGCTGGAGCTGGAGATCGCTGCGCGCACCGCCGAGCGCGACCGCATCTGGGAGACTTCGCCCGACCTCATGGTTGCCGTCGACTCCGCGGGCATCGTGCGGCGCGTGAACCCGGCCTGGACCGCGCTGCTCGGCTATTCGCCCGAAGAGCTGGTCGGGCATCATGTCAGCGAGTTCGTGCTGCCGGAGGATCACGCCGAGACGGTGGCCGCCTACGAGCTGGCTGCGGCGGGGGGCAGGCCCCGGATCGTGAACCGATACCGGCACAAGGACGGCTCGACGCACTGGATCTCCTGGGTCGCGGCGCCGGCGCAGGACGTGACCTACGCGATCGGGCGCGACGTGACGCGCGAGACGGAACAGGAGGCCGCGCTGGCGCTGGCGCAGGCGGCGCTGCGCCAGTCGCAGAAGCTGGAGGCGATCGGCCATCTGACCGGCGGGATCGCACACGACTTCAACAACATGCTCCAGGGCGTGACGGGCGGCCTCGACATGGCGCGGCGGCGGATCGAGGCGGGGCGGTTGGAGGATGCGGCGCGCTACCTGGACGCAGCGCGCGACGCCGCCGGCCGCGCGGCCGGGCTGACCCGCCGCCTGCTCGCCTTCGCGCGCCGCCAGACGCTGGATCCGCGGCCGCTCGATCCCGATGTGCTGGTGCGGAACATGGCCGAGATGCTCCGGCGCACCATGGGACCGGCGATCACGCTGGAGCTGGATCTGCAGGACGGCTTCGTGACCTGCGATCCCAACGAGCTGGAGAGCGCGCTGCTGAACCTCTGCATCAACGCGCGCGACGCGATGCCGGAGGGCGGGCGGCTGGTGATCTCGACGCGCGAGCGCAGCCTGTCGGCGGCCGATCTCGCGGCGTCACCGGACGTGTCGCCGGGCACCTTCGTCGAGATTGCGGTCGCCGACACCGGCACCGGGATGTCGCCCGAGGTGCTGGAGCACGCGCTGGAGCCGTTCTTCACGACCAAGCCGCTGGGCCGGGGCACCGGGCTCGGGCTGAGCCAGGTCTATGGCTTCGTGCGGCAGTCCGGCGGCGCGTTGCGCGTCGAGAGCAGTCCCGGCCAGGGCACCACCGTGCGCCTCTGGCTGCCCTTCGTCGCGCAGCGGGAGGAGGAGGGCGGCGACGTGCCGCACGAGGCGCCAGAGCCGGCGCAGCAGGGCGGGGATGCAACGGTGCTGCTGGTGGACGACGAGGCGGGCGTGCGGGAGCCGGCCGCGGCGCGGCTGCGCGACCTCGGCTACACGGTGGTGGAAGCGCCGGACGGGCCGAGCGCGATCCGGCTTATGGAGGGAGGGCTGCGGCCCGACCTGCTGGTGACGGATGTCGGGCTTCCGGGCGGCATGGATGGCACGCGGGTGGCAGAGGCCGCGCGGCGCCTCCAGCCCGGGCTGCGCGTTCTCTTCATGACCGGCTACGCCGCGGCGCCGCTGCCGCCCGACGCTGGGGTGATCGCGAAGCCGTTCACGCTGGACGCCCTGACGACGCGCGTGCGGCGCGCGACCGGCTTCCCGGCCGGCAGCCGCTGAGACGAGGCATCGCGCCGCCTCACGGCCCCGGGAAGTCGGGCGGGCGGATGCGGTGGCGGCGGCGTGCCTTGAACCAGGCGACGGCCTCCAGCACGCCGGGCAGGGCGAGCAGCGGCAGCGTCGCCAGCGCCAGCGTGCCGGCCCAGGCGCCCCAGAGATGGCCGCCGAGCGCGAAGGCGAGCCCCGCCAGCGTCCAGGTCGCAGCGTTGGCGCCGACGCCGATCGCGACCAGCCAGCGCAGCCGGTTGATGCGGCGCGCGCGGGTCTCCTCCGGCTCGCGATGGGTGACGGGCGTGCCGGTGACGCCGACCTCGTAGAGCCGGCGCCGGTCCACCTCGAAGGGAGGCGGCCGCGACGGAGCCGTCAGCGGCGGATCACCACGAAGGGCACCTGGCCCGCCCGGCGCATCCGGCGCAGCCGCCACCAGATCGAGCCGGCGCCGATCGCGCCGGCCACGATCAGCACGGGCAGCGCCAACGCGGCGAAGAGGATGACGACGGCGGCGAGCACGAGCCCGCCGGCGGCGAGCGCCACCATCAGCGCGATGCCGCCGACGCGACCGAGGATGCGGTCGAGCGTGCCGGCCGGCTGCGGGGCCGGGTCGCGGAACTCCCCTTCGGGGGTCATGTCGAGCACGGGCGGGCGGCGCGGCGTGTCCATGACGGGGATGTTGCCTGGATGGGCCGCGCCTTCAAGGGCGAGGGCGGCGACAGGGGCCGTGACGAAACGTGACGGTCAGCCGACCGGCGCGGCGTCGACGACGTGGAAGCCGGCGCTGACGCTGTCGTTCCAGGTCTCGGCGCGGAGATGGCCGGCCAGGTGCAGGTGGCCGCCGCCGAGCAGCGCCTGCGCCAGTGGCCCGTCCTTGGCACGGAAGCAGATCGCCTTGAGCCGCGCGCCGCCGCCTTCGCCGTCGAGGAAGGCGCGAACCGTGTTGCCCTCCTTCCCCACGCGGTCGGCGCGCACGACGCGGGCGCGCGGCAGGACGAAGACCGGCTCCTCGTTGCCGGCGCCGAAGGGGGCGAGGCGCGCGACCTCCTGTGCCATGGCGACGGTGGCCGCCGGCACGGCGAGCGTGCCCTCCACCGGGAGATCGGCGGCGGAGGGGAGCACCGCGGCGTGGGCGAGGCGTTCGTCGAGGAAGGCGTGCACCTCCCCGTCGCGCTCGGCGCGGAAGGAGAAGCCGGCCGCCATCGGATGGCCGCCGCCGGTCTCGAGCAGGCCCGATTGCCGCGCGGCGATGATCGCGGCGCCGAGGTCGCAGCCGGCGACGGAACGGCCGGAGCCCTTCGCCAGACCGCCGGCGAGGCCGGCGACGCAGGCGGGACGGTTGAACTTCTCCTTGATGCGGCCGGCGACGATGCCGACGACGCCGGGATGCCAGCCCTCGCCGGTCACCAGGATCACCGGATGGCCGCGATCGGCCTGGAGCTGCGCGGCCTCGAAGGCGGCGGAGAGCACGTCGGCCTCGACCTCCTGCCGGCGCTTGTTCACGGCGTCGAGCTTCTCGGCCATGGCGCGCGCCTCGACCGGGTCGTCCTCGACGAGCAGGCGCAGGCCGAGATCGGATTCGGCGATGCGGCCGGAGGCGTTGATGCGCGGGCCGAGCAGGAAGCCGAGGGTGTGCGCGGAGGGCGCATCCTTCGCTTGCGCGACATCGAGCAGGGCGGCGATGCCGGCGCGGCCGCGGCGGGCCATGACCTTCAGCCCCTGCGCCACCAGGGCGCGGTTGACGCCGGTCAGCGGCATCACGTCGCACACCGTCGCAAGCGCCACGAGGTCGAGGTAGAGCTTCAGGTCGGGCTCGGGCGCCTGCGCGAAATGGCCGCGGCGGCGAAGTTCGCGCAGCGTCGCCACGGCGGCGAGGAAGGCGACGGCGGCGGCGCAGAGATGCCGGAGGCCACTGTCGCAATCCAGCCGGTTCGGGTTCACGGCGGCGCGCACGCGGGGCAGCGCGCCTTCGGCCTTGTGATGGTCGAGGATGACGACGTCCGCACGGTTGTGCGCGACGGCGAGCGCATCCGGCGCGGCGATGCCGCAATCGACGGTGACGATCAGCGTCGCGCCGCGGTCACAGAGCGCGGAGATGGCCTTCGGGTTGGGGCCGTAGCCTTCCTCGATGCGGTCGGGGACGTAGTGGGCGACGCGGCAGCCGAGCTCGCGCAGCAGCCGCACCATCAGCGCGCCGGCGCAGGCGCCGTCCACGTCGTAGTCGCCGAAGACAGCGACGGATTCGCCGCGCTGCGCGGCGTCCGCGAGGCGTGACGCGGCGGCGTCCATGTCCTTCAGGCAGGACGGGTCGGGCAGCAGCGCGCGCAGCGTGGGTTCGAGGAAATGCGGCGCCTCCTCGATCCCGACGCCGCGGGCGGCCAGCAGCCGGCCGACTATTTCCGACAGGCCGAGGCGCTGGGAGATGCCGAGGCCGGTGCGCGCCTCGCCCTGGCGCCAGATCCATCGCCGCCCCGTCGCGCTGCGCGCGACGCCGAGGACGGTGTCGGTGATCGCGTTCATCGCGCGCGGGCCGAGTCGGGCATCGATGGAAGGTAGCCCTTCCCCGCGTCCCGGGGGAAGGAAACCAGCGTCATGCCACGAACGCGGTCGGCTTCAGCGCGAAGTTGTGGTGGCCCTCGACGTAGCGGACGGTGCCGGACTTGGAGCGCATCACGATGGAATGCGTGACCGCGAAGCCCGCCGAGCGGCGCACGCCGCGCAGCATCGGGCCGGTGGTCACGCCGGTGGCGGCGAACATCACCTCGCCGCGGGCCATGTCCTCGAGCCCGTAGATGCGGTTCGGATCGGTGACGCCCATCTCCTTCGCGCGCGCGATCTGCTCCTCGTTCTCGAACATCAGGCGGCCCTGCATCTGGCCGCCGATGCAGCGCAGCGCGGCGGCCGCCAGCACGCCTTCCGGCGCGCCGCCCGAGCCCATGTAGATGTCCACCCCCGTGTCGGGCTGGGACACCGCGACGACGCCGGAGACGTCGCCGTCCGGGATCATCATGATGCGCGCGCCGGCGGCGCGGCAGCGCTTCACGATCTCCTTGTGGCGGTCGCGGTCGAGCAGGCAGACGACGAGGTCGGAGATCTCGGCCTTCTTGGCCTTCGCCAGCTCGCGCAGGTTCTCCTCGACGCTGGCGTCCAGGCTGACGACGCCGTCCGGCAGGCCGGGGCCGACGGCGAGCTTGTCCATGTAGATGTCGGGCGCGTGCAGGAAGCCGCCCTTCTGCGCGAGCGCGACGCAGGCCATGGCGTTCGGCCCGCCCTTGGCGGTGATCGTCGTGCCTTCCAGCGGATCCACCGCGATGTCGACCTCCGGCCCGCCGCCGGCCTTGGCGTAGAGACCGACCTTCTCGCCGATGTAGAGCATCGGCGCCTCGTCCATCTCGCCCTCGCCGATCACCACGGTGCCGGAGATGGCGACCGTATCGAAGGCCTTGCGCATCGCCTCCACCGCGGCGCCGTCGGCGGCGTTCTTGTCGCCGCGGCCCATCCAGCGGGAGGCCGCCAGCGCCGCGGCTTCCGTCACGCGGACGAGTTCGAGGGCGAGGTTGCGGTCCACATGGACCTGGCGGTCGGGCATCGGCTTCCTCCTGCGTCCGGGCCCTTATATCAGCGGCGCGCAACGACGGGAGGCCGGGGGTGCGACGGATCGCGCAGGTGTCGGTTCTGGTCGAGGATTACGACGCCGCGATCGCCTGGTACCGGGACCGGCTCGGCTTGACGCTGGTGGAGGACACCGCGCTGCCGGGCAAGCGCTGGGTGGTCATGGCGGCGGAAGGCGGAGCGCGCCTGCTGCTGGCGCGGGCGGCCGGTCCGGCCCAGGCGGCGCGGATCGGCGACCAGGCGGGTGGGCGCGTCTTCCTGTTCCTGGAGACGGACGACCTGGCGCGCGACCATGCCGTGATGGCGGCGCGCGGCGTCGTGTTCGAGGAAGCGCCGCGCGAGGAGCCCTATGGCAGGGTCGCGGTGTTCCGCGACCTGTACGGCAATCGCTGGGACCTGCTGGAGCCCGCGGCGCGCTGAGCTACTGCAGGTTCTCGATGCGGATCAGCGCGGGCCGCTCCACGACCGTCTCCAACGCCTCGATGCGGGCCAGCGCTGCGCGCATCTGCGCTTCCTCGCAATCATGCGTGGTCACGACGACGGGCACGGCCTCGCCGGGCGCGCGGCCGCGCTGGAGCATGGATTCCAGGCTGATCTGGTGGTCGCGCAGCGCCGCGGTGACGTCGGCGATCACGCCCGGGCGGTCGAGCACCATCAGGCGCAGGTAGTAGGCGCCGACGCGCTTCTCCATCGGGATCGCGGGCAGCGACGACAGAGCGCCGTCCGAGACGCCCCAGACCGGCGTGCGGCGGCCGCGCGCGATGTCGATCAGGTCGGCGCAGACCGCGCTGGCCGTGGGCCCTGCCCCGGCACCGCGGCCTTCCAGCACGACGCGGCCGACGAAGTCGCCTTCCGCCACCACCGCGTTGAACACGCCGTCCACGCGCGCGATCGGATGCGCCACGGGGACCATGCAGGGATGCACGCGCGTCTCGATCCCGTGCTCCGTCCGCCGCGCGATGCCGAGCAGCTTGATGCGGTAGCCGAGCTCGCCGGCGAGCGCGATGTCGAGCGCGCTGACGCTGCGGATGCCCTCGACATGCACGGCGCCGAAATCCACCGGGCGGCCGAAGGCGAGTGCTGCGAGGATGGCGAGCTTGTGGGCCGCGTCGATGCCGTCCACGTCGAAGGACGGGTCGGCTTCCGCGTAGCCGAGCTTCTGCGCTTCGGCGAGCGCTTCGGCGAATTCGCGGCCGCGCTCGCGCATCGTGGTCAGGATGTAGTTGCAGGTGCCGTTGAGGATGCCGAGGACGCGGGAGAGGTCGTTCGCCGCGAGGCCCTCGCGCACCGCCTTGATCGCCGGGATGCCGCCGGCCACCGCGGCCTCGTACATCAGCGGCACGCCGTTGCGGTCCGCCAGCGCCGCGAGTTCGGCGCCGTGGGTGGCGAGCAGCGCCTTGTTGGCCGTGACCACCGGCTTGCCGGCGGCAAGCGCGGCGCGGACGAGGTCGGCGCCGGCGCCCTGGATGCCGCCGATCGTCTCCACCACCACGTCCACGTTGGGATCATGCGCGAGGGCGACGGCGTCCTCGTACCAGCGCAGGCCGGAGAGCGAGACGCCGCGGTCCTTGCTGCGGTCGCGCGACGAGACGGCGGTGACGGCGATGGGGCGCCCGGCGCGCGCCGCGACGGTCGCGGCGTTGTCGCGCAGCAGGGTGAGAACGCCGGTGCCGACGGTGCCGAGGCCGGCGACGCCGATGGCGAGAGGCTTGGTCATGGGGTCAGGCGGTCCGGTCGAGCATGGTGATTACCCCCACCCCGACCAGCCGGCGTATGCGGCGTGCCGCCGCAACTCTGGCGTCAAACGCCTTCGGCGTCCGACCCCCCGCTTCGCTGGAGAGGGAGGAGGTGGCGCGGGTGACGAGGGTTGCGCTCATGCCGCGTCGACGTCCACGGCATCGACGGGGCCGGCATTGTCGGCGGCGAGGAAGCTCTTGATGCCGCGCAGCGCCTGGCGGATGCGATGCTCGTTCTCGACCAGCGCGATGCGGACATGGCCGTCGCCATGCTCGCCGAAGCCGATGCCCGGCGCCACCGCGACCTTCGCCTTGGCCAGCAGCAGCTTGGAGAAGTCCACGCTGCCCAAATGGCGAAAGCGCTCCGGGATCGGCGCCCAGAGGAACATCGAGCCCTCCGGCTCCGGCGCGTCCCAGCCCGCCGCGGCGAGGCCCTTCACCAGCACGTCGCGGCGCTTGCGGTAGAGATCGCGCATCTCGGCCACGCAATCCTGCGGGCCGTTCAGCGCCGCGACGGCGGCGATCTGGATGGGGGCGAAGGCGCCGTAGTCGAGGTAGCTCTTCACCCGCGTCAGCGCCGCGATCAGCCGCGGATTGCCGGCGGCGAAGCCCATGCGCCAGCCCGGCATGTTGTAGGTCTTGGACATGGAGGTGAACTCGACCGCCACGTCCTTCGCACCCGGCACTTCGAGGATCGAGGGCGGGACCTGGTCGCCGAAATAGATCTCGGAATAGGCGAGGTCGGAGAGGATGAAGATCTCGTGCTTGCGCGCGAAGGCGACGACCTCCTTGTAGAAATGGATGTCGGCGAGCAGCGCGGTCGGGTTCGAGGGGAAGTTGACGATCAGCGCGGTCGGCTTCGGCACGGAATGCCGCACGGCGCGGTCGAGCGCGCACAGCATCTCGTCGTCGGGCGTGTGGGGGACGCTGCGGACCGAGGCGCCGGCGAGGACGAAGCCGAACTGGTGGATCGGATAGGACGGGTTCGGCACCAGAATGGTGTCGCCGGGCGAGGTGATGGCGGCGGCGAGGTTCGCGAGCCCCTCCTTGCTGCCGAGCGTCGCCACGACCTCGGTGTCGGGGTCGAGCTTCACGCCGAAGCGGCGCGCGTAGTAGCCGGCCAGCGCCTTGCGCAGCCCGGGGATGCCCTTCGACATCGAGTAGCGGTGGGTGCGGGGGTCGGCCACCGCCTCCACCAGCTTGGCGACGATGTGCGGCGGCGTCGGGCTGTCGGGATTGCCCATGCCGAGGTCCACGATGTCCTCGCCGACGCCGCGCGCCTTCGCCTTCGCGCCGTTCACCTCGGCGAAGACATAGGGCGGCAGGCGCCGGATGCGGTGGAACTCCTCGGTCATGGTCGTCGGTCCGCTTGTGTCGGGGCGAGGTATAGCGGGGCGGATCAGTCGCGGCGAGGCGCGAGCAGGTCCGCCGCGGGCGGCGGCGGCGGGGCCAGCAG
>NZ_JAKJIB010000133.1 GCF_021864505.1 Falsiroseomonas oryziterrae | reverse complement strand
CGGCGCCTCGCGCGCGGCCGGCGTCGTGCCGGGCTGGTCGCCGCGGCGGGGGCCCGGCGCCTCCGTGCCGAAGGGCTCGGCGTGCAGGCCGAGGACGTCGCCGACTGGTTCCTGCGTCGCTGGCCCGATGTGCGTGCCTCCGATGCGCTCGAGACCTTCGCCACGGAGTACGACTGCCAGGGACTGGAACTCGACGTCGTCGGCCTGTGCTGGGGAGGGGATTTCCTGTGGGACGCGGGCTGGCAGCCGCGCCGCTTCGCTGGCCAGGCCTGGCAGACCGTGCGCAACGCCGAGGAGCGCCGCCACATCCTCAACACCTATCGCGTGCTGCTGACGCGGGCGCGCTACGAGACGGTGATCTGGGTGCCGCGCGGCAGCCGCCGCGGCGATCCGTTCCATGACGTAACGCGCGACGGGGCGGCGCTCGACGCCGTCGCCGACCTGCTGCTGGCGGCCGGCGCCCGGCCGCTCGAATCCCTGCCCGCGACGCACCGCGACGTCCCGGCCCCGGCCCTGCTATAGCCGCGGGATGCGCCGACTGCTCGTCCTTGCCCTGCTCCTGCTCGCCGCCCCCGCGCAGGCGACGGAGATCAAGCTCGCCACCTGGAACATCGCCTGGCTCACGCTGAAGCCGACCGGTCACCCCGACCTGCCGCGCGACATCCGCGCCCGCGTGCCGGAGGATTTTCGCCTGTTGCAGGCCTACGCGACGCGGCTCAATGCCGACATCGTCGCGCTGCAGGAGATCGACGGCGAAGCCGCGGCGGCCCGGGTCTTCGACCCCGCCACCTACGTCTTCCACCTGACGGACGAGGATGACGTGCAGCGTCCCGGCTTCGCGGTGCGCCGCACGCTGCGCATCATCCGCCATCCCGACCTCGCCGAGCTCGACACGCGCGCCCGCGCGCGGCGCAGCCTCCGACGCGGCGCCGACATCACGGTCGAGGCGCCGGGCGGCGCGCGCATCCGCCTGCTTTCGGTCCATCTCGACGCCGGCTGCCGCGAGGATGCGCTCGACCGGAACCTGCCGCAATGCGAGGACCTGACCCGGCAGGCCGCGATCATCGCCCGCTGGGCCGAGGCGCGGCGGCGCGAGGGCGTCGCCTTCGCCATCCTCGGCGACTTCAACCGGCGCATGCCGGCGCGCGACGACTTCCTCCGCATGCTCGAAAGCGACCCGCCGCTCGCGCGGCCGACCGCCGGCTTCTCCTCGCCCTGCTGGGCCGATGCGCGCGGCGGGCGGCCGATGGTCAGCCACATCCTGCTCGGCGGCCCCGCCCGCGACTGGCTGCGGCCCGACAGCCTCGCCGTCATGGTCTATGCCGAACGCGACCGCAGCTTCCGCGAGCGCCTGTCCGACCATTGCCCGGTGAGCGTGCGGCTGCGGCTGCCGTGACGCCGCCGTCCTTCGCACGGCTCACCCTGCCGCTCGCGGGGCTGAATTTCGTCAACCAGGCGAGCCGCACGCTGATCGCGACGATCGGCCCGCTGCTCGCCGTGGAATTCGCGCTGTCGGCGAGCGAGCTCGGGCTGCTCGCGGCGATGTTCTTCGCCGCCTATGCCGCCGCGCAGCTGCCCGTCGGCCTCGCCATCGACCTCTGGGGCGCGCGGCGCGTCCAGGCGGTCCTCGCGCTCGTCGCCGCATCCGGATTCGCGATCTGCGCCGCGGCCGAGGGCGCGCTCATGCTCGCGACCGGGCGCGTCGTGACCGGCCTCGGCATCTCCGCTGGCCTGATCGCGATGCTCAAGGTGAATTCGCAGTGGTATCCGAAGGAACGCGTCGCCGGGATGACCGGCTGGGGCGTCTTCGTCGGCGCGCTCGGCAGCCTCTCCGCCACGCTGCCGGCCGCGATGCTCGTGCCGCTGCTGGGCTGGCGGGGTGTGTTCCTGCTGCTCGCCGCCATGGCCTGCGCCGTGTCCGCCTGGATCTGGCTGTCCGTGCCGGATCGCGGGCCGGCGCCGGCGCCGGCGCGCCGCAGCCTCGTGCAGGAGACGCGCGAGTTCGGCCGCATCTTCGCGCACCCGGCCTTCCTGGCGCTCGCACCCGCGGTCGCGCTGCTGTCGGCGATGAACTTCACCTATCAGGGTCTCTGGGCCGGGCCCTGGCTGCGCGACGTGGCGGGGCTCGACGATGCCGGCCGCGCGGCGCTGCTGCTGGTCTATGCGCTCGGGCTCATGGTCGGCAGCGCGGGGACCGGCCAGGCGGCGAGCGCGCTGCAGCGCCGCGGCTGGAACCCGATGGCGGTGCCGGTCGCGGCCATCCTGCTGATGATGGCGATCCAGGCGCTGTTCGTCCTCGATCCCTCGCACCATCCGGCGGTGCTGGCGGCGCTATGGTTCCTCTTCGCGCTCTGCGGCGCGGCGGGACCGGCGGGCTATGCGGCGATCGGGCAGCGCTTCGGCGCCGAACTCGCCGGGCGCGTCGCCACCGCGATCAACGTGGCGATGCTCGTGATCGTCTTCGCCCTGCAGAACGCGATCGGCTGGATCCTGGACCTCTGGCCCCGGACGGAGGCAGGCGGCTGGGCCTCCGCCGGCTATGGCTGGGCCTTCGCGGTCACGCTGTTCTTGCAGGCGAGCTCGGTCGCCTGGATGCTGCGCGGTCGGAACGCCTGAAGGGACCGCCGCATGGAAAAGCAGGTCGAGAAGCTGCTCGAGCGCTACCGCATCGAGGACGGCAAGGGATTCCGCCTGCGCGATCACAAGCCGGACGACGACGGCGGGCTCGACCTCGACAAGAACGGCTCGGCGGAGAAGCTTCAGCGCGGCGTCGATTATCTCGCCCAGCAGCAGGACATGCTCTACGCGCAGGATCGCTGGTCGGTGCTCTGCATCTTCCAGGCGATGGATGCGGCGGGGAAGGACAGCGCGATCAAGCACGTCTTCTCGGGCGTGAACCCGCAGGGCTGCCACGTCGCGAGCTTCAAGGCGCCGAACTCGACCGAGCTCGACCACGATTTCCTCTGGCGGCACCAGCAATGGCTTCCCCAGCGCGGCCAGATCGGCATCCACAACCGGTCCTGGTACGAGGAGGTGCTGGTGGTGCGCGTGCATCCCTCCATCCTCGAGAAGCAGAAGCTGCCGCCGAAGCTGGTGACGAAGCGCATCTTCGACGAGCGGCTGGAGGACATCGCCGCCTATGAGCGCTACCTCGCGCGGCAGGGCACGGCGGTGCTGAAGTTCTTCCTGCACGTCTCGGCAGAGGAGCAGCGCCGGCGCTTCCTCAAGCGCATCGACGAGCAGGAGAAGAACTGGAAGTTCAGCGCCTCGGACGTGGCGGAGCGCGAGCACTGGTCCGACTACATGAAGGCCTATGAGCAGGCGATCCGCGCCACCGCCGCGCCGCATGCGCCGTGGTACGTCGTGCCCGCCGACCGGAAGTGGTTCACGCGGCTCGTCGTCGTCGCGGCGATCGCGCGCGCGCTGGAAGGGCTGAACCTGCACTACCCCGAGGTCTCGGCCGAGCAGGCCAAGGCCCTGGTCCAGGCGCGGGAGGCGCTGACGGGGTGAGCCTTCTCGGTCCGCTGCTCGCCGGCGGCTGGCCGATGCACCTGGCAGGCTGGGCGACCCCGCGGGCCGGCGAGGAGCACCGCGCGCTGCGCTACGGCGCGCATGCGCGCCACCTGCTCGACCTGACGCTGCCGGAGCGGGTCGCGGCGGGGACGCCGCTGGTCGTCTTCTTCCATGGCGGGGCCTGGCAGTCCGGCTCGCGGACGCACTACGCCTTCCTGGCCCGCATGCTGGCGCGCGAGGGCTTCGCGGTCGCCCTTCCCGACTACCGGCTCTGGCCCGGGGCACGCTGGCCGGACTTCCTGGAGGATGCTGCGCTCGCGCTCGCCTGGCTGCGCATGGCGCCGGAGATCCCGCGCGGTCCGCTCTTCGTCATGGGCCATTCGGCGGGCGGCTTCATCGCCGCGTCACTCGCGCTGGATCCGCGATGGCTCGCCGAGGCGGGGATGCCGGAGGGCCGCGCCGCGCTGGCGGGCGGCGTGCTGGTGTCGGCCCCCGTCGCCTGGCAGCCGGACGACGAACCGATCCGAAGCATCTTCGCGCAGGCGCCGGGCGGACGCATCCAGGCCGTGCCGGACGAGACCGCATTGCGCGGTGCGCCGCCGCTGCTGCTGGTGCATGGCCGCGACGACACCGTCGTGGGCCCCTTCCACAGCGAGCGGCTGGCCCATGCGCTGCGGCAGGCAGGCACGCCTGCCGAGCTGCTGATGACCGAGGGCGCACATCTCGCGCCGATGGTCGCGCTCAGCGAGCCGGCGCGACGCTATGGCTGGACGAAGCCGGACGTCTGGGAGGCGTTATTGCGCTTCCTGCGTGGCGCGGCGTGAGCAGGCGCGGGCGTCAACCCTGTCCCGTGCCGTCGATCGCGTCCAGCACATGGAAGGAGTAGGTCAGCGCGGCGCCGGCGTTCAGCGCGACCGCGACGCCGAGCGCCTCCGCGATCTCCTCCTTCGTCGCACCCAGCGCCTTCGCCTTGCGCGCATGGGCGTCGATGCAGCCCTGGCACTTCGTCGTGACCGCGACCGCCAGCGCGATGAACTCGCGCGTCTTGGCGTCGATGTGCTTCGTCGTGGCGGCGCCGCGGTTGAGCGCGCCGAACCCCTTTATCAGCTCGGGGTGCAGCGCGGAGAACTCCTTGCCGCGCTCGCGCAGCCCAGCGCTGTAGCTGTCCCAATCCTCGATCCGCGTGTCCGTCGTCATCGCTGGTCCCCTCATGCAGAAGGCGCGGCCCCGACAGGACCGCGCCTTCCTGGTCGTCGCGGCAGTCGCCGCAAGCCTACTCAGCCGTCTCCGGCTCGCGCTCCGGCGCGTCGCCTTCGCCCTCCTCGGGCTTCGGCAGCGCAGGCGGCGGCACCTCGATGTACTCGAAGGCGAGCGCGCCGTCCTTCAGCCCGACCTTCACCGCGCCGCCCTTCGCGAGCTTGCCGAACAGCAGCTCCTCGGCGAGCGGCTTCTTGATGTGCTCCTGGATCACGCGCGCCAGCGGGCGCGCGCCGTAGAGCGGGTCGTAGCCCTTCTCCGCCAGCCATTCCCGCGCCGCGCTGGAGAGCTCGATCGTCACGTTGCGGTCGGCGAGCTGCGCCTCGAGCTGCATGACGAACTTGTCCACCACGCGCGCCACGATCTCCGGCGTCAGCCCGCCGAAGGAGATGATGGCGTCGAGGCGGTTGCGGAACTCCGGCGTGAAGAGGCGCTGGATCGCCTCCTGGTCCTCGCCCGCGCGCGTCTCCCGGCCGAAGCCGATGGCGGGCTTGGCAAGGTCGGCGGCACCCGCATTGGTCGTCATGATCAGGATGACGTTACGGAAGTCCACGGTCTTGCCGTTGTGGTCGGTCAGCTTCCCGTGGTCCATCACCTGCAGCAGGATGTTGTAGAGATCCTGGTGCGCCTTCTCGATCTCGTCGAGCAGCAGCACGCAATGCGGGTGCTGGTCGATGCTGTCGGTGAGCAGCCCGCCCTGGTCGAAGCCGACATAGCCGGGCGGCGCGCCGATCAGGCGGCTCACGCTGTGGCGCTCCATGTATTCTGACATGTCGAAGCGGATCAGCTCGATGCCGAGCGTCTTCGACAGCTGCTTCGCGACCTCGGTCTTGCCGACGCCCGTCGGGCCGGCGAAGAGGTAGTTGCCGATCGGCTTCTCCGGGTCGCGCAGCCCCGCGCGGGACAGCTTGATGGCGGCCGACAGCGCCTCGATCGCCTTGTCCTGGCCGAACACCATGGCCTTGAGGTCGCGCTCGAGGTTGCGCAGCGTCTCCTTGTCGTCGGCACTGACCGACTTGGGGGGAATGCGCGCGATCTTGGCGACGATCTCCTCCACGTCCTTCAGCGTCACCGTCTTCCGCCGCTTGTTCTCGGGCAGCAGCATGCGGCTCGCGCCGACCTCGTCGATCACGTCGATCGCCTTGTCGGGCAGCTTGCGGTCGTGGATGTACTTCGCACTCAGCTCGACGGCGGCGCGGATCGCCTCCGGCGTGTAGCGGACCTTGTGGTGCTTCTCGTAGTTGGTCTTCAGGCCCTGCAGGATCTTCACCGCATCCTCGAGCGTCGGCTCGTTGACGTCGATCTTCTGGAAGCGGCGGACCAGCGCGCGGTCCTTCTCGAAGTAGTTGCGGTATTCCTTGTAGGTGGTCGAGCCGATGCAGCGCAGCGTGCCCTGCGCGAGCGCGGGCTTCAGCAGGTTGGACGCGTCCATCGCCCCGCCGCTCGTCGCACCGGCGCCGATCACGGTGTGGATCTCGTCGATGAAGAGGACGGAGCCGGGCTGGTTCTCGAGCTCGTTCACCACCGCCTTCAGCCGCTCCTCGAAGTCGCCGCGATAGCGCGTGCCGGCGAGCAGGCTGCCCATGTCGAGCGCGTAGATGGTGCTCTTCAGCAGCACCTCCGGCACGTCGCCCTCGACGATGCGCTTGGCCAGCCCCTCGGCGATCGCCGTCTTGCCGACGCCCGGATCGCCCACGTAGAGCGGGTTGTTCTTGGTGCGCCGGCAGAGGATCTGGATAGTCCGCTCGATCTCCTGGTCGCGGCCGATCAGCGGATCGATCTTGCCCTGCTGCGCCTTCTTGTTGAGGTTGACGCAGTAGTTGGACAGCGCGTCCTGGCCGCGGCCGCCGCGCTGCGGCTTCTCCTCCTTCTCGGACTGGTCCTCGTTGGAGGCGGGCGTGCCCTGGACCGGCCGCGTGGTGGACCGCCCCGGTGCCTTGGCGATGCCGTGGCTGATGAAGTTCACCGCATCCAGCCGGGTCATGTCCTGCAGTTGCAGGAAGTAGACGGCGTGGCTCTCGCGCTCGCTGAAGAGGGCGACGAGCACATTGGCGCCCGTCACCTCGTCGCGGCCGGAGGACTGCACATGGATGGCGGCGCGCTGGACGACGCGCTGGAAGCCGGCGGTCGGCTTGGCGTCGCCGGCGCGGTCGGAGACCAGGCCGGCAAGGTCCTTGTCGAGGAATTCGGACAGGTCGCGCTTCAGCTTCTCGGCATCCACGCCGCAGGCGCGGAGCACGGTGGCGGCGTCGGTGTCGTCGGCGAGGGCGAGAAGCAGGTGCTCCAGCGTCGCGTACTCGTGGCGACGCTCGTTCGCGAGGCCGAGGGCGCGGTGGAGCGTCTGCTCGAGGTTGCGGGACAGCATGGGATGACGCTCCCTATCGGATGGCCGCGGCGCTCAACGGAACGCCCAGGCCCGGGTTGCCCTCAATGTGGTCTCTTCCTCTCCCTTGCGACAGGGCCCTGTCCTTGATTCCGCGCAGGGCGCCCGCGACGACTCGGTGGATGACGCACTTGCAATCCGGGCCAAGCAAGAAGCGCGCCCGTCACTCCTTCTCGATGGTGCACTGGAGCGGATGCTGGTTCTGGCGCGCCAGGTCCATCACCTGGGTCACCTTGTGCTCCGCGACCTCGTAGGTGAAGACGCCGCACACGCCGACGCCGCGGCGGTGCACGTGCAGCATGATGCGGGTCGCCTCCTCCCTGCTCTTGGCGAAGAAGCGCTCCAGCACGTGGACGACGAACTCCATCGGCGTGTAGTCGTCGTTCAGCATCAGGACCTTGTACATCGACGGCTTGCGGGTGCGCGGGCGCGCCTTGACCACCACGCCGGTGTTCGGCCCGTCCTGCCCGTTGCCCGTGTTGCGCCTGTCGTTGTCGCTCATGCCTGCCCTGATGCGCCTGTCCGATTGCGCGAGTGAAGCCGTCTCTGCCCTGCCTCGGCCATCCGCGGAGCCGGGCTGCCCCGCCGGCCGCGGCCAGGATATCGGAGCGCGGGGCTGCGAGTGAAGGGCTTGACGCGACGATCGCGCCACCCCGTCGATCGCGCCACCCCGCCACCGATCGGCCGGAACGACGAAGGGCCCGGCCGGATCGCCCGAAGGCGGCCCGGCCGGGCCCGACATGATCGGAATGGCCTCTCGAGGCCATCCCCGGGTCCGGGGCCTTGCGGCCCCGGCTGGAAGGTCAGGCCGCGAGCGGCTTGCCGAACTTCTCGACCGCCAGGTTCACGCGCGCGGTGAGCGGCGCATAGGCGGTCTCGGCGAGCTTGTAGGTCGCCTCCTGCAGCTTCGCCGCCTCGCTCATCGAGCGCTCGAGCGAAGCCTTGGCGAAGGCAGCCTGGATGTCGGCGGCCTCCTTCAGGCTCTTCACGGCGGCGAGCGCCTTCGCGCTCTCCAGCGCATGGTCGGTCAGCGCCTGGGTGGCGGCGAAGACCTGCTTGCCGATGTCCTGGAAGCCCACCGCCATCAGCTGCGCCGACTTGGTGAAGGCCTCGATGTTGCCGCGGCCGAATTCCGCCGCGTCCTCGGCCGCCTTGAAGAAGGTCTCGGCCTGCTTGGTCATCTGTTCCATACCGCTCTCCATCGCCACGCGCGCGCGCTGCGCGCCGTCCTCAACAACAGCCGTCATACGCACGCCCGCCGCGCTCGCCTCGGCCGCGGTGCCGGCCACCAGCGCGATCGCCCGCTTGCTGCCCTTTTCGGAGGCCATCGTTCGGTTTCCTTCAGCCACGCCAACGGGGCCACCGGCCCCGCCAGGAGCCAAGATCCCGGCTCCCGAGGGATTGCTGCGGTGCAGCACGAGCCGTGTCTATCGAGAATCGAGCGCCCGACGCAAGGCTTTTTTTGCAGCGCACAAAAACCGCCGCTCACTCTTCCGTGCGCCCGCAGCAGGCTCTCACGGATCCGTGTTGTCTCGACCCTGCATCAAGAGGCGCCGGCAAGCGGCTGTAACTGAACGAGGTTCTGGCAGTGCGGGCTGGACACTCGGGCCCGGTATGCAATAGATTGGCAACGTCGGTCGCAGCACGGGGGGTGCCGCGACGGGGGGACCGGATCTTCATGCGCCCATCGCGGCTTGGTGCCCTGCGTGCCGCCATCCTGGCCGGAGCGGCCCTCGCTGTCGCCATCGCGGCGCCCGCCAAGGCGCAGATCGGGTCGGACCGCTACGCGGCCATCGTCCTGGACGGGCGCACCGGCACCACCTTGGTCGCCGCCAATGCGGATGAGCAGCGCCACCCGGCCTCGCTGACCAAGATGATGACGCTCTACATGGTGTTCGAGGCGCTGCGCGAAGGCCGCCTCTCGCTCGAGAGCCGGATCGTGATGTCAGAGGAAGCGGCCTCCCGCCCCCCCTCCAAGCTCGGCATCCCGGCCGGCAACTCGATCAGCGTCGAGCAGGCGATCCTCGCCCTCGTCACGCGTTCGGCCAATGACGTCGCCGCCGCGGTCGGCGAGCGGCTGGGGGGCTCGGAGGCACGCTTCGCGCAGATGATGACGCTGCGCGCCCGCTCCCTCGGCATGAACCGGACCACCTTCCGCAACGCCTCGGGCCTGCCCGACTGGGAGCAGGTCACGACGGCGCGCGACATGGCCACCCTCGGCCGCCGCCTCTTCAGCGACTTCCCCGAGCGCTACCACTATTTCGGCGTCACCCACGCCCAGTTCGGCGGCATGCGCATCCGCAACCACAACCGCATGCTCGAGACCTATGACGGCGTGGACGGCATCAAGACCGGCTTCATCAACGCCTCGGGCTTCAACATCGTGACCAGCGCCAGCCGCGGCGGCCAGCGCGTGGTCGGCGCGGTCTTCGGCGGCTCCTCCTGGGTCGAGCGCGATCAGCACATGGCGAGCCTGCTCGACCAGGGCTTCGAGCGCCTGGGCGTGCGCGACGCCCGACCCGGCCCGGTTCTGGTCCGCACCGCGCAGGCCGCGCCGCTGGCCGTCACGCCGGTGCGCGGCGCCGC
>NZ_JAKJIB010000132.1 GCF_021864505.1 Falsiroseomonas oryziterrae | reverse complement strand
GGCAGCCCGAGCCATGGCAGCGCCGCCATCGCGCCCACCATCGAGGTCGCGCCGCCATGCCGGGTCGCGGCGCCCAGGCCGCGCAGACGCTCGAGGCGCGGGCGCCGCGGCGCCGCGCCGGCCGGGATCGGGGCATGTGTCATGCCGAGGCCAACGAGGCCCCGCGCCACGCGGTTCGGACGCCCGCCGGAAGGGCGCATGCACGAGGGCGTGCGGCGACGTCACGCCGTCGCGCGCCTCTCCGTCCCCGTCAGGCCGAGTGTACACCGATGCCTGCCCGGCCGCAGGTCAACGGCGCTTGAGCCGCGCGGTCAGACCTCGCGCCTCACCTCGAACACCTCCTCGTCCTCCGCGCTGCGCTTCAACGTGAAACCGAGACCCTGCACGAAAGCGAGCATCGGGGCGTTGTCGGCCAGCACCTGGCCCGCGATCACGCCGATGCCGTTGGCGCGCGCCCAGTCGAACAGCCGCTCCATCAGGTGCCGCCCGAGCCCCTGCCCCTTCATCGCGCGGTCGACGATCACCGCGAACTCGCCCGTCACGCCGTCCGGTTCGCGGATCAGCCGCGACACGCCGAGCAGGTCCTCGGTCCCGTCCGGACGCGACCGCACGGCGACGAAGGCCATCTCGCGGTCGTAGTCGAGCTGCGTCATCCGCGCGATCTGCTGCGGCGGCAATTCGCGCAGCTGGCTGAAGAAGCGCCAGCGTATGTCCTCCGGCGTCAGCCGCCGGAAGAAGGCGCCATGCGCCTCGGCGTCCTCCGGCCGGATCGGGCGGATCACGAATTCCTCGCCACGCTTGGCCCGCCAGCGCGTCACCCACTCTTCCGGATAGGGCGGGATGGCGAAGACGGAGCGCTCGCCCTCGGGACGCAGCGTGACGCTCGCATCCAGCGCCAGCACGCCGTCGGCGCGCGCCACCAGCGGGTTGACGCCGAGCGTCGCGATCTCCGGGAAATCCACCGCGATCTGGCTGAGGCGGACGAGCGCATCCTCCACCGCCTCCATGTCGGCCGGCGGATGGTCGCGATAGCCCGCAAGCAGCCGCGCCGCGCGGCTGCGCGCGATCAGCGCCTTCGCCAGCGCGTCGTTCAGCGGCGGCAGGTCGAGCACCTCGTCGCCGATCAGGTCCGCCGCCGTCCCGCCCAGGCCGAAGCCGATCCAGGGCCCGAACATCGCATCGTCGCCGAGGCGCAGCCGCAACTCCTCGCCGCGGCTCGCCTCGCGCTGCACGACGAAGCCCTCGAGCCGCGCATCCGGGCGCAACCGCTTCGCCGTCTCGACCATCGCCGCCGCGGTGTCGCGCAGCGCGTCGGCGCTCCGCAGCCCGAGCGCGACGCCGCCGACCTCCGTCTTGCGCGCGATGTCGGGGCTGCGGAGCTTGAGCACGACCGGCCAGCCGAGCGCACCGGCGGCCGCGACGGCGTGGTCCGCGCTCCGCGCCACGCGCCCCTGCACCACCGGCATCCCATAGGCGGCGAGCACGGCCAGCGCCTCGTCATCCGTCAGTTCGAGACGCCCCTCCGCCCGCGCCGCACCCAGGATCCTGGCCACCGCCGCACGGTCCGGCGTGAGCTTCAGCACCTCGCGCCCCGGCAGTTCCGCCGCCGCGATGCGGTTGCGCCGGTCCTGCCACAGATGGGTGGCACCGCGCACGGCGGCCTCAGGTGTCGGGAACACCGCAAGCCCCGCGCGCGCGAGCGCCATGCGCTGCGGCCCCGCCGTCGCCTGTCCGGCCCAGCAGACGAGCACCGGCGCGGCGCGCGTCGCCTTCGCCGCCGCCTGCAGCGCCTGCGCGATCGTCTCGGCATTCTCGCCGGCGACCGGTGCGTGCAACGCGATCACGGTGTCCACCTCCGGCAGCGCGGCGAGCATCGCCGCCGCCTCGCCGAGGGAGGTGCCGGTCAGCGGGCTCAGCGTGATCGGGTTCCGCCCGTGCCAGCCGGCCGGCAGCATGGCGACCAGGCTCGCCAGCGCCTCCCGCGGCAACTCCGCCAGCCGCGCGCCCGCGACCAGCACCGCATCGGCTGCCAGCTGGCCGAGGCCCGTCGCATTCGACACGATCGCGATGCGATCGCCGCTGCCGCCGCGCGGCGACAGCTTCACACGCGCCAGCGTCTCCGCCGCTGAGAGCAGGTCGTCGAGGCCGGAGACGCGCAGCACGCCGGCGCGGCGCAGCGCCGCCTCCATCACCGCATCCGACGTGCCGGTCGCATCGGCCAGCCGCCCCCCGGCCCGGATCGCGACCACGGGACGCGTGCGCGCCGTCGCGCGCGCGGCGGAGACGAACATGCGCCGGTTCTTGATGCGCCGAATGTCGAGCAGCACCGCCCCCGTCGCCGGATCGCGCGAAAGCCAGTCGAGCGCATGGGCGAAGCCGAGATCCGCGTTGCCGCCGATGCCGATGACATGGCTGAAGCCGACGCTCTCGCTCTCCGCCCAGTCGAGCACGGCGCGCGCCAGCGCGGAGGACTGGCAGACCAGCGCGAGCCTGCCCTTGCGCGGCGCCACATGCGCGAGCGAGGCGTTGAGCCCGATCGCGGGGACGCAGATGCCGAAGCTGCCCTGCCCCAGCGCGCGGATGCCGGTGCGCGCCGCGATCGCGCCGAGATCGGGGCAGGCGCCCGGCACCAGCGCGGCATGGCACCCCTTTGCCGCCAGCGCGGCCATCGCCGGCTCCACCTCGGCCGACGGCAGCGCCAGCACGGCGAGGTCGGGCGCCTCCGGCAGGTCCGCGATGGCGGCCACGCTCTCGAAGCCCTCATGCGCCATGCCGATCAGCGAGAGGCGTCCCTGGAAGCCGCCCGCGGCCAGGTTGCGGGCCAGCAGCGCCGCCGCCGGCTGGGCGGGGTCGGCAACCAGCGCCACGTGCCGGGGGCGGTAGAGCGCCTCCTCGCGCAGCTTCGTCCGGGTGGCGATGGTCGGCAGGACGGTCATGGTGCGATGCAGCATGCTCCTGTGCCGCCATCGGCCGCAACCGCCAGCGCGCCGCACCGCCACGGGTTGCCGGATGCGCTGCGCCGGCGTGGGATGGGTCGAGGAGACGCCGATCATGCCCGCACCCGACCCCCGCTGGGATCCCGAGATGCTCGCCTTCAGCGCGATGATGGAGGAGATCGGCGCGCGCCATCCGCCGATCGAGCTGTGCCCGCCGCTCGATGCCGCGCGCGCGACGACCGAGGCGCTCAACATCCCGCTCTGCGAAGGCGGCCCCGTCATGGCCGAGAGCGCGGATCGCTGGCTCCCGATCCGGGGCCGACGGCTGCTCTGCCGCCTCCACCGCCCGACGCACGGCCCCCTGCCGGTCCTCGTCTACCTGCATGGCGGCGGCTGGGTCTGGAACAGCATCGACACGCATGACCGGCTGATGCGCGAATACGCCGCCGGCGGGTGCGCGGTGATCGGCCCCGACTACGCGCTGAGTCCCGAAGCCGCCTTCCCGCAGGCGCTCGAGGAATGCGCGGCGGTGGTCCGCTGGGTCGCGCGCCACGGCGCGGAATGGGGTCTCGACACGTCGCGCATCGTGCTCGGCGGCGACAGCGCCGGCGCCAACCTCGCCATGGGCGCCGCGCTGCTGCTGCGCGAGACCGACCCGGGGCTGCGCCTGCGCGGCCTGCTGCTGAACTACGGCGTCTTCGATGCCGACTTCACGACGCCGAGCTATGCGGAGTTCGCCGACGGCTACTTCCTGACGCGCGAGAAGATGCGCTTCTACTGGGATTGCTACTGCCCGCGCCCGGCCGACCGGTTGAACCCGCTGGTGGCGCCGCTGCGCGCTGACCTCCGCGGCCTGCCGCCGGTTCTGCTCCACGTCGCGGAACTCGACGTGCTCGCCGCCGAGAACCGCGCCATGGCCGCGAAGCTGCGCGAGGCCGACGTCGCGCTGCAATACCGCGAATTCCCCGGCACCGCGCATGGCTTCCTGCGCGCGTTGAACCATGTGCGCGCCGCGCGCGACGCCGCGGCGGAAGGCGCGGCCTGGCTCCCGCGCGTGCTGGGCTGACGAAGACCCGTCGGAGGCAGCCCATGCGTGCCGAACCGGATTTCGAATTCCACTGACAGCCGCATCCGGGCGGCGTTAACGTCAGGCCCTCCGGACGCCGCCGGGAAGAGGTTCCCCCATGCCGACCAGGGTCTGCACGGAACCGTCGATCGAGGGCGGGACCTGCCGCATCAAGGCCACGCAGCAGGACATCCTGGTCTTCGCGCATGTGGACAGGTGCATGACCATCACCGTGGTGCTCGAGGACGGGTTGCTCGGCGGGCATGTCTCGATGTGCGACGAGGACACGTCGGAGCTGAATCCGACCCTCTCCATCACCAATTTCGCCACCAAGATGAAGGCGATGATCAGCGGGAAGATCATCAAGGTGATCTTCGTCGGCGCGAACACGCCGAAGGACCAGGCGGGGGGCGCGGCGCACTACACGCTGCGCCGGGCGCTCGAGGCGCTGGGCGCCGACACCAACAAGGCGGGCGGCGGCTACCTCTTCGTGGACACCTGCGACACGGAGCAGGCCTTCGACCTGTTCTTCGACCTCGGCACGCAGAAGATGACGATCCAGCGCTGGCGGGACGACAGGTCGCGCGACGCAACCGCGGCGCCGCCGATCCGCCAGGACGACATCCTGCTGCAGGACAGCTACGTCACCCTCGCCGGCAAGTACGACCTCGGCGCCGATGGCAGCCGGACACGGCGCGCCGTCAGGGCCACGGGCTGATCCGTCGCGCGCTGGCTACCCGGCGCGCAGCGCCCGCTTCGCGACTTCGGCCAGATAGCCGCTGGCGGCCGGCAGGATCGCGTCGTTGAAGTCGTAGCCCGGGTGGTGCAGCTCGCGCCCGCCTTCCGCCGGGCCGTTGCCGATCCAGACGAAGGCGCCGGGGACGCGCTTCAGGAACCAGGCGAAATCCTCGCCCGTCATCGCCGGCGGGACATCGCGCCGCACCGTCGTCACCGCGCCGGCCGCCTCCGCCGCCATCTCGCGCTCCGCCGGGTGGTTCGCCGTCACCTCGATGCCGGTGGACCAGCTGACCGACGCCTCGACGCCGAAGGTGGCGCCGATGCCCTGCGCGATGCGATGCACGCCGTCGCGGATCGCCTCCCCCGCCGCATCCTCGAGCCAGCGCGCCGTGCCCTTGAGCGTCACGCGGCGCGGGATCTGGTTCTGCGCCTCGCCACCTTCCACCACGGTCACGCTCACCACGCCGCCGGCCAGCGGATCGAGGTTGCGCGCCACCACCGACTGCAGCGCCACGATGCAATGGCCGGCGGCGACCATCGGGTCGCGCGACAGATGCGGCAGCGCGGCGTGCGAGGCATGCCCGTCGAACACGATGGCGAAGCGCGTGCCCGCCGCCATCACCGCCCGCTCATGCACCGCGACCGTGCCGGCCGGCAGGCCCGGCCAGTTGTGCCAGCCGAAGATGCGCTCCATCGGGAAGCGCTCGAACAGCCCGTCGGCGATCATCGCCAGCGCGCCGCCGCCGCCTTCCTCCGCCGGCTGGAAGACCAGCTGCACCGTGCCGCCCCAGGACGGGTCGTCCATCAGCAGCTTCGCCGCCCCCAGGAGCGCGGCGGTGTGGCCGTCATGCCCGCAGGCATGCATCACGCCGGGGACGGTGGAGCGCCAGGGCAGCTCCGCATTGAATTCCTCGATGGGCAGCGCATCCATGTCGGCCCGCAGCCCCACGCTGCGGTTGCCGCCCCGGCGCAGCGTGGCGACCACCCCATGCCCGCCGACGCCCTCGGCGATCTCGGTGACGCCCATCTCGCGCAACTTCGCGACGACGAAGGCGGCCGTCGCACCTTCCTCCAGCGTCAGCCCCGGATTCGCATGCAGGTGGCGCCGCCATTCGGCGAGCGTCGCGGCGAGTGTCGCATCCATGAAGCTGTGGTAGCCCTTCACGGCCGGACGCTCCACCCCCGGCCCCCCAACGCGCGGTGACCGTCATCCGGCTGCTGATCCTGCTTCTCCTGCTGTCCCTCCCCGCCGCGGCGCAGGAGACGGTGCTGCGCTACGCCACCACGCTGCGTCCGACCGGGGAGGCGGCGCTGGACCGGGCGCTGGAGGAGGCATCCCAGCTGCGCGCCCTGGCCGAGCCCGCCCCGGTGGACGCCTTCGGCCTGGTCGCCCGGGCCGAGGCCGAGCCCCGGCGGCTCGCGCAGGTGCTGCAGTCGGAAGGCTACTGGGCGTCCCGGATCGAGGTGCTGATAGACGGCCAGCCCGCCGACACCCCCGGCCTGGCGGAGCGCCTGACGGAGACCCGCGCGGCGGAGGTGCCGGTCGAGCTGCGGATCACGCCCGGCCCCCGCTACGTGCTCCGCCACATCGACCTGCGCCCCGCCTCGCCCGAGGATGCCACGTCGCTGGCCGGGATCGAGCCGGCCGGCCTCGCCGCCGGCGAGCCAGCCCGCGCGGATCCCGTTCTGGATGCGGAGGAGGCGCTGGTCGACGGGCTGCGGCGCGCCGGCTACCCGCTTGCCGCCGTGCTCGACCGGGAGGTGGTGGTGGACCATCCGGCGCAGGCGATGGACGTCACCTGGACGGTGGCGCCCGGCCCCCGCGCCAGCTTCGCCCGGCCGGCGGTGGAGGGGGACACGCGCGTGGACCCCCGCCTGCTGGACCGCGTCGCCGGCCGGCTGGAGGGCGAGGCCTATTCGCCGCAGGCACTGGAGCGAGCGCGGCGCGACCTGCTGCGGCTCGGCGCCTTCGACACGGTGCGCGCGCGTCCCGCCGACCGCCTGGACGCCGCGGGCCGGCTGCCGGTGACCTTCGCCGTCACCGACCGGCCCCGCAACGCCGCCGGCATCACCCTGGCCTGGGAGACCGAGTTCGGCCCCTCCGGCCGCGTCTTCTACGAACGCCGCAACGTCTTCGGGAACGCCGAGACGCTGCGGCTGGAGGCCGAGGCCTCGCGGCTCGGCACCGGCAACCCCGGCAGCACGGAGGACGCCAATTGGCGCATCGGCGCGCTGTTCCGGCGCCCCGCCCTGTTCGACGGCCGCACGACGCTGATCGCCGAGGTCTTCGGCATCCGCGAGCGCCTGAAGGCCTATGACCGCGACGCCTTCGTCGCCTCGCTGCAGTTCGAGCACCCGCTCGGCGAACGCTGGTCGGTGCGCGGCGGCCCGATCTTCGAGAATGGACGCATCGGCCGCGACGGCAACCTCGAGCCCTTCACCCTGGCCGGACTCGTGCTGGCCGCGCGCTACGACGGCACGGACTCGCTGCTCGACCCGCGCCGCGGCATCCGCTTCGACGCGGCCGCCACGCCCTATGCCGACCTCGGCGAAGGTGGCGGTTTCGTCCGCGCGCTCGGCACGCTGCGCACCTATCTCGACGTGACCGGCGACGGCGGATCGGTGGTCGCGCTGCGCGGGACGCTCGGCTCGCTGATCGGTGCGGATCGCTCCGTGCCGCTCGACAAGCGCTTCTACAGTGGCGGCGGCGGATCGGTGCGCGGCTACACCTTCCAGTCCATCGGGCCGCGCGACGCGCAGAATCGCCCGCTCGGCGGATCGAGCCTGATCGAGGGCTCCGTGGAACTGCGCCAGCGCGTCTCCGGCCCGTTCGGCGTCGCGCTGTTCCTCGATGCCGGCAGCGTCGGCGAGACGGAGACGCCCGATCTCTCCGGCGTGCGCTACGGCGCCGGCCTCGGCCTGCGCTACGCGACGGCCATCGGGCCGCTGCGCGTCGATGTCGGCGTGCCGCTGAACCGCGAGAGCGGCGAGTCGAGCTTCGCCGTCTATGTCGGGCTCGGGCAGGCCTTCTGAGGTGCGCCGCCTCCTCCTGCTCCTGCTGCTGCTGCTCGCGTCCCCGGCTTCCGCGCAGGGCCTCGCGCCGGTCACGCGCTTGCTCGAATCCCTCGTCCCCGGCCTGCAGGTGGAGGGGCTGACCGGCGGCGTCTCCACCCGCCCCGCCTTCCGCCGCCTGACGCTGTCCGACGCGCAGGGCGTCTGGCTGGAGATCGAGGATGGCCGGATCTCCTGGTCACCCACGGCCCTGGTGCGCCGCCGCCTGGAGGTGGAGGAGCTGACCGCCGCGCGCATCACCGTCTTCCGCGCGCCCGTCTCCGACACGCCGCAGCCCGCGCCGCAGCAGGCGCCGCCGCCTGGGCAGGTGATCCCTGCCTTGCCGCAGCTTCCCGTCGCGGTCCGCCTCGACCGCCTGGCCATCGAGCGCATCGAGCTCGCCGAGGCGCTGCTCGGCCGCGCGCTTGCGCTGCGCGCAACGGGCGGGCTGCGCCTAGACGACCAAGGTCTCGACCTGTCGCTCGATGCGCTTCTGATCGACGGCGGCGCGGCCTTCACGCTGCAGGCCGCGCTGCGTCCCGCGACGGGGCGGCTGACCGCGAATGCCGCGCTGCGCGGCGATCCGGCCGGTCCGCTCTCGCGGGTGCTCGGCCTCGGCGAACGCCCGCTCGTCCTCGACCTCTCGCTCGACGGACCGGCCGAGGGCGCCACGCTCCGCCTCGCCGCCAATGCCGGGGAGCGCATCACGGCCGAGCTCTCCGGCACGATCGCCGCACCCGACACGTCGCGCTTCTCCGCCCGCCTCGAAGGCCGCGTGGATGGCGCGGGTCTCGTCGCCGGGCCGGCCGCCGATCTCGCCGGTCCCTTCGACATCCGCTTCGACGCCGCGCGCCTGCCCGACGGGCTGATCGACCTGCGCGACCTTCGCCTCGCCGGTCCGCCGGGCGTCATCCAGGCCGAAGGCCGCCTCGACCCCGAGCGCGACCGCACCGCGCTTCGCCTGCGCGCCGCGCTGCCACCCTCCTCCGTCTTCACAGCCCTCCTTCCCGACACGGTCGGCTGGACCGCGCTGGAAGCCGAGGCCGAGGTGACCGGCCCCCTCTCCACGCCGACCATCGCCGCGGAGCTGCGTCCCGCCGGCCTCACCTCCACAATCCCGGCGCTCGGCACGCTCGCCGGCCCGCAGCCGCGCGCGACGCTGCGCGCCACGCTGCCCGACCAGTTGCACCTGCTGACGCTGGCCGGCCAGGCGATCCAGGCCGAGGCGCGCGGCCGCGTCGGCGACACGCTCGACCTCATCTTCGCCGCCGACCTCGCCGCCCCCGGCGAGGCCATCCCCGGCCTGTCCGGCGCGCTCACCCTGCGCGGCACCGCGACAGGTCCCGCCGCCGATCCCTCGCTCACCCTCGCCGTGCAGTCGCAGCGCCTCGAAGCGGGCGGGATCGCGGTGGAGGCGCTGTCGCTCGACGCGCGGATCGCCACCCCGGCCTCGCGCCCCGACATCGATCTCCGCGCGACCGGCACGCTGCAGCAGCTTCCGCTCGCCGTCACGCTGCGCGCCACGCCCGACGGCGACTGGGTGACGCTGCAAACCGCGGAGGCGACGCTCGGCCCCGCGCGCCTCGCCGCAAGCGGCCGCGTGCAGACCACGACGCGTCTCGCCGACGGCGAGGCGACGCTCGTCGCCGAGGACCTGGCCCCACTCTCCCGCCTGCTCGGCCGTCCGCTCGCCGGCGCGATCCGCGTCGAGGCACGCGGCACGCCGCGCGAAGGCCGCCAGCACCTCGCGGCACGCCTGGTCCTGCCCCGCCTCGCGACCGAGGGCGTGGAGGCGCGAGACGTCTCGGCAAACATCGAAGGCAGCCTCGCCGCGCTCGACCTCGCCGCCTCCGGCACGGTGAACGCCATCTACGCTGAGACGCGCGCGAAGCTGACGGAACAGTCCGACGGCGCACGCCGCCTCGACATCGCGACGCTGCGCGCCGTGGCGGCCGGCGAGACCATCCGCCTCGCCGCGCCCG
>NZ_JAKJIB010000131.1 GCF_021864505.1 Falsiroseomonas oryziterrae | reverse complement strand
GCGCCTCCCGCGCCCCGCGCAGCACGCCGCCGCCATCCAGCCGGTCGGCCAGCTGCGTGACGAGGGCGGTGTGCCGCGGCTCCGCCGCCGTGCCGCGCAGCCGTCGCAGCGCATCGGCCGCGACCGCGGCATCCGCCAGGTCGAGATCCGCGATGTCCGGCACGTCCAGCCGGGCCAGCTGCCGCTCCACGAAGGCCAGCAGCGCGGCGCGGCGCGCGTCGGACATGCGCTCCTGCCAGCCGACGTCAAAAAGCAGCGCCGCCGCCACCGCATGCAGCGCCGCGCCCGACGCCGGTACGGGGTCGAGGTCGAGCCCCGCGGCGGCCACGTCCATGGCGCTGGCGATCGGGCCCACGCCGTTGCCCTGCGCGAGCAGGCGGCGCTCGCGCACCGTCAGCGTCTCGCCCGCCTTCAGCTCGACCGGGCCGTGCCGCAGCACCAGCCAGTGCAGCGCGCCGGCGCGGCGCGCCTCCGCCGTGACGGACATGACGCGGCCGGGCTCGTCCGGGCGGACATGCAGCACCGGGCCATGCGCGGGCCAGTCGGCCGCGCCGATCGCCAGATGGTCCACCGGCGTCCCGTCAGCCCATTTGGTCGTGCCGGGCAGCGGCGACGGCGCGATGTCGCGCCAGGAGCCGCCTTCCAGCAGCCGGCCCGCGGTGGCGCCGAGCCCGCCCTCGTCCAGCGCGTCCAGCGCCGTGGTAACGCGCAGCCGCGACAGCGCGCGGCTGGCGGTGAAGCTGGTGATCACCTCGATCACCGGGCTGCCCGCGCGCAGCTCGTAGGTCACCTCCAGCCGCCCGGCCTCGGCCTTGCGCTTGGCGATCAGCCCGCCCTCGCCCGAGATCAGGCTGACATGGCGCAGCCGCACCGTGTCGCCGTCCCGCTCCACCGCGGTCTCGACGATCGCATCCTCGACATCCACGCAGTTGCGGAAGCGACCCATGCGGAACTCGACGAGGTTGCCGCCGTGCCGCACCACGCCGCGCGGGCCGCCCCGGCGCTCGTGATGCAGCGTGCCATGCGTCAGGTCGCCCCAGATCCGGTAGAAGGGCGTGCGGACCTCGACGTCCCGCGGATCCTCGCCCACCACCTCGATGCCGCCGGACGCGGCGCGGCGGCAGGGCCTGGGCGCATCGGCCATCGCCATCACGAAGTCCAGCACGCTGTCGCCGAGCGCCGCGTGCTGCTCGCGCACGCCGGGCAGCATCAGCAACTCCACCGCGCGGGCATTGCCTTCCCCGCCGAACAGCGCGGCGCCCTCGGCCTCCGCCAGGGCGCGGAAGGTCTCGCCGCGCAGCTGCACCTCTCCCGCCAGGGTGAAGGCGAGCGGCGCGACCATGCGATCGCGGTCGGTGTCCTGCAGCAGGTTGCGCATCGGGCACCCCTCAGTCATGCGCCGGCACGCCGGGGGGCGCACGCCGGATGGTGAATTGGGGGGAGCACCATTGTGGGCATATCCGGCGCGAAACGCTATATCGACGTTGCATGGGGACGACCCCGCCCACCCGCGATCGCGCCGTCGCGGTCCCCGACGCCCCCGATCCCCCGGTCGGCGAGGGCGGTCGGCTGTTCTTCCGCTCCGAGGTCTTCTCCCCGCGCGACGGCTCGAAACGCCGCGTCCCGACCGGCCTGACCGTCACCGAAGTTGCGCGCGAGATCCCGGTGCATGCCACGGCCGACGTGCTGGTGGTCGGCGGCGGCCCCGCCGGCTGGGCCGCGGCGGTCGCAGCGGCGCGGCGCGGAGCCCGCACGGTGTTGCTCGAACGCCACAATCATCTGGGCGGTTTGTCCACCGGCGGGCTCGTCGTCTGGATCGACCGCATGACCGGCTGGGACGGCGCGCTGCTGATCCGCGGCCTGGCGGAGGAGCTGCTGGACCGCCTGCCGCGCGACGTCGTCGCCGGCCCGCCGCCCGAGGCCTGGGGCTCGCGCGATGCCGCCACCGCGGCCTGGTGGGCGCTCCGCACCGCCGCCTTCCACGGCATCGTCACCCATTCCCCGACCGTTTGTCCCGAGCACCTGAAGGCCGCGAGCCTCGAGATGGCGGCCGAGGCGGGCGTGGACCTCGTCTTCCACGCCTGGGGCGCCGAGCCGGTGATCCGGGATGGTGCCGTGGCCGGCGCGATCTTCGAATCGAAGCAGGGCCGCCGCGCCGTGCTGGCGAAGGTCACGGTGGACGCGACCGGCGACGGCGACCTCTTCGCCCGTGCCGGCGCCGCCTTCGCCCAGGACGTGGATGCGCGCGACATCCATCACTGCATGAACACCTCCTGGGTGTTCGGCGGCGTGGACATGCCGCGCTACCTCGCCTGGCGCGCCGAGAAGCCGGACGAGTTCTCCGAGTTCATGCGCCGCGGCAAGGAGGCGGTCGGCTTCTTCGACAAGGCCTTCGCGTCCTGGCGAGACGACGTCGCGCTGTTCATGGGCCCGCGGCTCGCCGGCTATTCGGCCGTGATGGTGGACGACCTCAGCGAGGTCGAGACGATCTCCCACCGCCTGATGTTCCGCCACCTGGAGCGCTACCGCGCCGAATGCCCCGGCTTCGAGCGCGCCTTCCCGATGCTGTCGGCGCCGCAGCTCGGCGTGCGGCATGCGCGGCGTCTGGGCGGCGTCACGCCGGTGACGCGCGCCTGGTGGGACGGGCGGGTGGCGCCGGACGAGATCGGCGTCTCCCCGAGCCTCGCGCCGAAATTCCCGCCCGTCAGCGTGCCCTATGGCGCGATCGTGCCGGCGACGCTGGACGGGCTGCTGGCGCCGGGCCGGCATTTGGCCTGCGACCCGAACAGCCATTCCTTCCTCCGCGAGATCCCGCAGTGCTGGCTGACCGGCCAGGCGGCGGGCGTCGCGGCCGCCATCGCGGCGGACCGCGGCGTGCAGCCGCGGGCGGTGGATATTCCCGAATTGCAGGCAGGGCTGCGCCGGCAGGGCGCGCTGCTGCGGGAGGCGGCAGCGGCTCCGGCCTGACACGCGGCCACGGAGGAGGCGACGAGATGCCCTGCGTTCGGATTGCCACCGGCCTCTGGGCCACGGGCCAGGAGGCCGCCCTGATCGAGGCGGTGCAGTCCGCACTGGTGAGCGCGTTCCGCATCCCCGAGGGCGACCGCGACGTCGTTCTCGATCTCTATCCCGAGAACCGGCGCATCGTCCCGGCCGGCCGGTCCGACCGCTACACCCGGGTCGAGATCGTCGGCATCGCCGCGCGGTCGGCCGAGGCCAAGCGCGCCCTCTACCGCACGATCGTGGACAACCTGGAGCAGGTCGGCGTGCCGCGGCCGGAGAGCCGGATCGTGATCATCGAGCCGCCGGCGGAGAACTGGGGCATCAAGAGCGGCATCCCCGCTTCCGAGGCGGAGTTGGGCTTCCGGATCGACGTCTGAGGCTGCATGCGGCGCGGTCGTGTGGAGCGTGGCGGCGCCGCGAAGCGCCTTCCCGGTCGCTGCTCCATCACCGTCGGCATCATCCGACGACATGCACCACGGCCAAGTAGAAATGATCGCAGCCGGCAAAGTCGTGCCGCTGCAATCGGGCACGCGCGTAAACGAATCAGCTTGCGTCCACGCGCCGATCCAGTCATGCTGATCAGGTCAACCTCGTTCGGTTCGGCCTGGTCCCTTGCTCCTTTTGGAGCGCCGAGCCTGGGTTCCGTTTCCCCTCGACGCTTGATTCGACGCGCGGCATTCGCGCGGCGGCTCCACATGATTAACGGAACACCATCATGCACATCGGCACCGTGAAGTGGTTCAACGCCACCAAGGGCTACGGCTTCATCCAGCCGGATGACGGCTCCAAGGACGTCTTCCTGCACATCTCGGACGTGCAGCGCTCCGGCCTGCAGGACGTCCGGGAGGGCGACAAGCTCGAATTCGAGATCCAGCAGGGCCAACAGGGCAAGATGTCCGCCTGCAACCTGCGGACGGCCTGAGTCGCGAACGGATCGGGGCTGGGCTTCCGGCCCCGACCAACCGCCTTCGTGCCTCCGTCGCCGATTAGGCCTGCGACAGGCCGGCAGCGACGCGGCACCCGTGCCGGTCGGCACGCACGCCCCGGCGTGCAGGGCCGACAGGGTCCCAAAGGAAAAGCGATATCCATGGCAAATCTTCCTCCACTCCCGCCGGCCGGCCGCGCACCCCAGGGAGGCCACGGCGCCGCGGGTGGCAGAGGCAATCCGAAGGACCTGCATGCCGGCGCGAAGCAGTACGGACAGCCGAAGCCGGGCGGCGTCACCAAGGCGACGCAGAGCAACCGCAAGCACGGCGCACGCTGAACGGCGCAGCCACCCGCGCACCGTGCGGGTGGCTGTCCAGCGCGCGCCCGGCGTTACGCCTGCGGCGCCCTCCCCGCGAAGGCCCGCGTCACCTCCGCCGCCGCATCCCGCACCAGCGGCCCGAAGCGCGCGATCGCGGCTTCCGTCATCCGCACCGTCGGCCCCGACACCGACAACCCCGCCACCGGCTCGCCGAACTCGTTGAAGATCGCCGCCCCCACGCAGCGCATCCCCGGGTTCCGCTCCTCGTCGTCCACCGCATAGCCGCGCGCGCGCACCTCCGCGAGGTCGGCGAGCAGCGCGGGCAGCGTCGTCAGCGTGCGGTCCGTGAAGCGCGGCAATCCGGTGCGCTTCAGGCTCGCCGCGACCTGCGCCGGCGGCCGGTGCGCCAGGATCGCCTTGCCGATGCCCGAGGCATGGAACAGCGCGCGCGTGCCGGGGCGGAAGAAGGCGCGGATCGCCTCATGCGTCTCCACCTGGCTGACGAAGACCACGCCGTCCTCCTCCGCCACGGCGAGGTTCGCCGTCTCCCCGGTCGCCGCGACCAGCGCCTGCATCGGGCCGCGGCCGCGCTCCGCCAGCTTGCGGCGCCGCAGGAAGGCGCTGCCGATCCGGAAGGTCTCGACGCCGACGAACCAGAGCTGGGCGGAGCCCTCGAACTCCGCGAGGCCGCGGCGCTGCAGCGTCAGCAGCATGCGATAGGCGGTGGAGGTCGGGATCTCCGCCCGCGCCGCGAGCTCCGTCAGCGTCAGCCCGTCCGCCTCGGCCAGCTCGGCCAGCAGCGCCATGGCGCGGTCGAGCGACTGCAGGGGCGCGTCCTCGGCCTCCTGCGCGGCCTGGCGCGGGCGCCCGCGGCGCCGCGGGGCAGGGCTCAGCATGCGGTGTTCCTCCCGGAATCATTTTTCATTCCTGCCGACACGCCGGCAACGGAAAAGGAATTCCGATCGCCAAATCAATGCGTTGCCATATTCATGCCGCACTGCGGAAAAAGCTTTCGGAAAAATTGAAATAATCGGTCGCGCCCGTCACACCTCTCCCCGTCCAGGACAGGAGACGACGGCGATGGCTCGGATGCGCGCGGTGGATGCGGCGGTGCTGGTGCTGGCGCGGGAGGGCGTGTCCTGCGCCTTCGGCGTGCCGGGGGCGGCGATCAATCCCCTCTACTCGGCGCTGCGCGCGCATGGCGGCATCCGCCACATCCTGGCGCGCCATGTGGAGGGCGCGTCGCACATGGCCGACGGCTACACCCGCGCCAAGGCCGGCAACATCGGGGTCTGCATCGGCACGTCGGGGCCAGCGGGGACCGACATGATCACCGGCCTCTACACGGCGCAGGCGGACAGCCTGCCGATCCTCTGCATCACCGGCCAGGCGCCGCGCGCGAAGCTCCACAAGGAGGACTTCCAGGCGGTGGACATCGAATCCATCGCCAAGCCGGTGACCAAATGGGCGGTGACGGCGCGCGAGCCCGCCCTCGTCCCGCAGGTCTTCCAGCAGGCTTTCCATCTGATGCGGAGCGGCCGCCCCGGGCCCGTCCTCGTCGATCTGCCGGTGGATGTGCAACTCGGGGAAATCGAGTTCGACATCGACGCCTACGAGCCGCTGCCCGTCTACAAGCCCGCCGCGACGCGCAAGCAGATCGAGAAGGCGATCGCGATGCTGCAGGCCGCCGAGCGCCCGCTGATCGTGGCCGGCGGCGGCATCATCAACGCCGACGCCTGCGAGGAGCTGGTGCGCTTCGCCGAGATCACCGGCGTGCCCGTCATCCCGACCCTGATGGGCTGGGGCGCGATCCCCGACGACCATCCGCTGATGGCCGGCATGGTCGGCCTGCAGACCAGCCACCGCTATGGCAACGCGACTTTTCTTCAGTCCGACTTCGTGCTCGGCATCGGCAACCGCTGGGCCAACCGCCACACCGGCTCGATCGAGAAATACACCGCCGGCCGCAAGTTCGTGCATGTGGACATCGAGCCGACGCAGATCGGCCGCGTCTTCGGCCCCGACCTCGGCATCGTCTCCGACGCCCGCGCCGCCCTCGCGCTCTTCGTGCAGGTGGCGGAAGAGATGAAGGCGGCGGGCACGCTCAAGGACCGCTCCGACTGGGCCGAGGCCTGCCTGCACCGCAAGCGCACCATGCTGCGCAAGACGCATTTCGACCACGTGCCGCTGAAGCCGCAGCGCGTCTTCGAGGAGCTGCTGGCCGAAGCCGGGCGCGACACCTGCTACGTCACGACGATCGGCAACTCGCAGATCATGGCGGCGCAGCTGCTCAAGGTCTACGAGCCGCGCAACTGGATCAATTGCGGCCAGGCCGGCCCGCTCGGCTGGACGCTGCCCGCGGCGCTCGGCGTGCGCGCCGCCGATCCCGACCGCAAGATCGTCGCCATCTCCGGCGACTACGACTTCCAGTTCCTGATCGAGGAGCTGGCGGTCGGCGCGCAGCACAAGCTGCCCTTCCTGCAGGTCGTGGTGAACAACTCCTATCTCGGCCTGATCCGCCAGGCGCAGCGCGGCCTGCAGATGGATTTCGAGGTGAGCCTCGCCTTCGAGAACATCAACGCCGCCGACGACCCGGATGCGGTGCCCGGCTACGGCGTGGACCATGTCGCGGTGGCCGAGGGGCTCGGCTGCAAGGCGATCCGCGTGAAGTCGCCGAACGAGTTCCAGGACGCCTTCGCCCGCGCCGAGGCGCTGATGACGCAGCACCAGGTGCCGGTGGTGCTGGAGTTCATCCTGGAGCGCCAGACCAACATCGCGATGGGGACCGAGATCGACGCGGTGAACGAGTTCGAGGAGATCGTCTGCCTCGACCCGTCGCTGACGAAGGAGAATGGCTGGACGCCGGCGAAGGAGCCAGCGCCGGCGAAATGAAGCCGCGCCGGCCGGCCTACGGCCGCGCAACGGGTGTCGCAGGCTTCACCTTCGGGTCACGGCGGCGTGAGGGTGCATCTGCGAGATTGTATTCCGTCAAGGCGATGCCTCGACGTTTTCTCCCGGCGGTTCCGCACATGGTGTGCGGACCAGACTTTCCCCGGTGCCGCGAGGCACCGGGGTTTTTTCGTTCACGCCGCCGTGCACGCGCCGGGTTGATGCGCGTCAACCCGCGCAACGATCCGCGTCCGCACCATGCGGCATGCGCATCTTCAGGCCCATAAGCCGCCGCGGCCGGCTCGCCTTCGCAGCCACGGCACTGGTGGCCGGGTGCTCCACCGCAGGCCCCAGAAACCTGACGCAGTCGACGCCCTGGGACTTGGGCGGCAGCGCAATCTCCGTCGTGATGCTCCGAATCATGCCAAGCGCGCACAGCACAGGGCCACGCCCAGCGCGGGAGCTCCTTGCGGAAGCGCAGGCATGGCCGCTCGATAGGCGGGCCGTTTTCCCGTCAGACGCAACGCCGCTCGCCATAGCCGCCAACCGGCCTTCTGAAGACGCTGGCGCCTCCGGGTGGATCGCCGTGGCGCGGGCACCAGGTCGGCACTTCGTGCGCCTCCGCGCTGCGCCCGACGCGCCGCCGCAGGATTTCATCGTCACGGTGCCGGCCGCACGATCGGCGGTCTATGCTGGCACCTTCCGCCGCGACTGCGCCGGCGATGCGCCTTCCTCGTGCCGCCTGGTCCCGACCTCCGGCGACGAGGCCGCGGCGCGCGACGCGGTGCCTCAGGCGCAACGCGCCGCCTTCCCCTTCGTCGCCGCACCCGCGCAGCCCTATCCGCCGCGCCTCGCCGGCACGAACCTGCCGCCGCCGACGTCGCCCACCATCATGCTCGACACGGCGCAATGGCTGGCGGCCGTGGATTGGGAGAGGATCGCCGCCGAGACAGGCGCCGATGCTGGGCGTCCCGAGGGCAGCTACACCTTCGCCGCCGCGCTGGGCGCACCCTTCATGGCGGCCACGGCGCTCGGCGCGGCGGCTCCGGCCCTCGTCGTGGTCGGCGCGGTCGCGGTGATGGTGCCGATCGGCGTGCTGTCGATGATCGTGCGCGCGGAGCGCGAGCGTCGGACCGCCGGCGACGCGGCCGCCGCCGAGGCGCGCATCGCGGAGATCAACGCCCGCGCCGCGGAAGCCCGCGCTGCATTATCGCCCTGCGAAGCCATGTTGGCGGCTGCCCTCTCGCCCGAGAGCGTGGCGCCGCATTTGCAGGCCGCGATGCCCGCGCCGCGCGGATCGCAGCGGGCGCGCAATGCCGAGCCGCCCTGGCAGGTGACGGTGAACCGTGTCCTGCTGCGGCGCTGCGATGCCGAGGCCGCCCATTTCGGCGTGGAGGTCGCGACTCGCTGGACGGCGCAGGGCTACGACGCCAGCTTCGTCCGCCCCGTGCAGGGCGCCACGCCGGACAGCCGCCTGCGCTGGTCCACGCCGGCGCCGTGGGAAGTGCCGGTCAGCCCCGCCGGAGCCTGCCGGCCGCTCGCCGAATGGTGCGCCGCCGGCGGCCGCGCGCTGCTCGACGACGTCACGCAATCCGTCCTCGGCGCGCGCGACGCCATCGCGGCGACGCGCTGACGCCGGAGGATCTCAGGCTCGCCCCGCTGCCTTGTCCGCCTCGTAGCGCGCCTTGGTCTCGGCGTTGGCAGGATAGAGGCCGGGCAGCGCCAGGCCCTTGCCCACTTCCTTCATGATCCAGCCCTCGAGCCGCTCCTGCTCGACCGCCGCCTCGGTCACGGCCTCCACCATCGCCTGCGGGATCACCACGGCGCCGTCGCCATCCGCCACGACGATGTCGCCCGGCACCACGGTCACGCCGCCGCAGCCGATCGTCTCCTGCCAGCCCACGAAGTTCAGCGCCGCGACCGAGGCCGGCGCGACGTAGCCCTGCGCGAAGACCGGCAGCCCGGTGCCGATCACGCCCTGGCCGTCGCGCACCATGCCGTCGGTGACGAGGCCGGCGACGCCCTTCACCTTCATCCGCGCGCAGAGGATGTCGCCGAAGATGCCGGCCGCCGTGCTGCCCATCGCATCGGCCACCGCGACGCAGCCCTCCGGCATGTCCTCGATCGCGGCACGGGTGGATCGCGGCGAGGACCAGCTGTCGACCGTCGCCAGATCCTCGCGCGTCGGCGTGAAGCGCAGCGTGAAGGCCGGCCCGACGATGCGCGTGAAGTTGCCCGGCACCAGCGGGCGCGAACCCGCGATGTAGCAGAAGCGCACGCCCTTCTTGAGCAGCACGGTCGTCAGCGTGGCGGTGGTCACGCCCATCAGGGCGGACTTGATGGCCGGGTTCATGCGCGTCCCTCCGAAGCGGAGCGCGCTTGAACCGCCGCGGGGCGGCGCCGTCAACCGGGGGCCGGCCCGAACCGCGCCGCGCGCGCCGCGTTCCGCTCGCTCCACGCAGGAGCGGCCCGATGGACGACAAGGACAGGACGGGCGAGACCCCCGGCGCGGTGGACGCGCTGCGGCCACGACGCCCGGGCGGCGAGCCGAAATCCGCCGGCGAGACGGACCAGCGCCCCGATCCGGCGCGCACGGTCCCGCGGGGCACGAACCCGGGCGGCGTCGCGGCGACGGAGGGATCGCGCGGGCGCGAC
>NZ_JAKJIB010000130.1 GCF_021864505.1 Falsiroseomonas oryziterrae | reverse complement strand
CTGTCCGCGGCCCCGCCGGCGGCGAAGGGCACGACGAGGCGGATGGAGCGCTGCGGCCAGGCGGGCTGGGCCCGTGCTGCGACAGGCAGGGCGAGGGCGGCGCCGAGCGCGGCGCGGCGGGTCAGGGTCATGGCGTCGTCTCCCGGAAACAGTGGCGCCGGAATCGCCTCGCCGCCCGCCCCGGTCAAGCCGCGTCGAACAGGACCGTCATGTGAGCGGGGAAGGGGGTGCGCCCGTCGATCCGCCCGGCCTCGCCCTCCGCCCGCCGCAGGCCGCCACGCGCCAGCAGCGGTTTCAGCATCGCAGGCACCACCGCGCGGTTGATCTGCGCGCCGAAGCAGGCGTGCATGCCGTAGCCCCAGAGCATGTAGTCGCCCCAGGGCCGGCCGGGCCGGAAGGCCTCCGGCTCTTCCATCGCCATCGGGTCGAACATGGCGGAGAGGTTCGCCGCCAGCACCATGGTCCCCGCCGGGATCTTCAGCGCGCGGCGCGTCCCGCGCGCGATCTCCACGTCGCGCGTCGCGCGGCGATAGATCATCGGGTTGACCGGGTCGAAGCGCAGCGCCTCGAACACGATCTCGGCCAGCCGCACGTCGTCGCCAGCCCGCGCGGCCGCCTGCGCCGCCGCCAGCGCCTCCGGCCGGTCGAGCAGCTGCGACAGCGCCTGCACCGCCGCCTTGGACAGCGTCGGGATCAGCCCGATCACCAGCCCGATCAGGTTGTTGCGGATGGCGAGGTCGTCCGTGCCCGGCATCCCCGCCGCCTGCAGCGCAAGGCAGCGCGCCAGCACGTCCTCCGCCGCATCGGGCGTCCCCTGGCGTGCGGCGATGCAGCCATCGATCCAGGCCCGCGCCTCGGCCGCCGCCTGCAGCGCCGGGACGCTCACGCTCTCCTCGCCCTTCAGGTCCACGAAGAGATACCAGAACATCAGCGTCGCCTGCTCGATCAGGCGGTCCTCGTTCTCGGTCGGCAGGCCAAAATAGCGCATCACGATCCGCGCCGGGACCCGCCGCGTCAGCGCGTCCGGCACGTCGAGCCGGCCCGGCGCGGCGGCGACGATCCGCGCCGCCTCTTCCGCCACGAAGGGCAGCACCAGCCGCGCCACGTCGTCGCGCCGCGCGGCGAGGCGCATCAGCGACACGTCGCGCTGATAGGCGACGCTGTCCTGCATGCCGAGGAAGAAGTTCTCGCCGGCCGTGATGGCGCGCATCTTCGGCTCGTACACCACGGCGAAGTCGGCCTCGCGCTCCAGCACCTCCGTCACCTCCGACCGTCGCGTGACGATCGCCGTGCCGGTGTTCTCATAGGCGGTGACGAAGCGGCGCTGCAGCCGGATATTGGGCGCGAAGGCGCGCAGCACGGTGAAGACCTCGCGCTGGCCGGCGGAGCCGCCGAGCAGCGCCGCGAGGTTGCCGCCGCGCCAGGCACGGAAGCCGGCGCCGGCCAGGCGCGCCGCCGCCGTCAGCCCCGCCCACCACATCGGCAGGTGGATGCGCGCCGCGCCGATCATGTCGGGTCCACCAGCCCCTGCGCGATCATCCGCAGCGCCGTCATGGACGGGATGAAGAAATACTCGCCGCCCCGCGTCTCCACGAATTGCGGCATGTCGGCGACGAAGAAGGGCGGCTTGCCGGAACCCGGGTCCGCGGCGATCACGAACTTCCCGCCCGGATGGTGGTTGCCGACGATCGGGCAGACATCGTTGCCCGCGTTGAAGTCGAGCCCGTATTGCAGCCATTGCTGCTGGATGAATTCGAACTGCCGGAACAGGCTGGCGCAATGCGCCATGAGCACGATGCCATGGTCGCCGCTGTCATCCCCGCTCTCCGGCGTCTGCCCATAAGGCAGGCCCCGGCGCAGGATGCGACGGCGGTTGTTGAGCACCGACCCGTTCAGCCGCGCCGGATCGTTCGTCGCCAGCAGCGGGTCGAGCATGTCGCGCGTGTTGGCGCGGCGGATATGCGCGCCGAAGGGGCAGGCGACGCCCTGCTGGTCCTTGCCGAAGCTGAAATCCACCAGCGCGCGCTTCAGCGCGGCGAGTGTCGCCGTGTCGCCTTCCCGCTCCGCTTTCGCGCGCTTCTCGCGGAAGGCCTGCCAGCTTTCGAAGGTGGGTGCTGCGATCAGCGGCACGCCGTCCTGCCAGCGCCCCGCCATCTTGGCCGCCAGGATCGCGCCCGCCTGCTCGCGCGGCACCTCCATCACCGCTGCGAAGCGCTCCGCCTGCTCCGCCATATATCTCCGCCAGGCGAAGACGTTCTGGTGCAGCTTGCGATAGGCCATGAAGGTGCCGTTGCGGCTGAAGTCGAGCGGCATCGCCGCCCCCGCGATCTCCTGGCTCTCGTCGGGCCAGCCGAGCAGGAACTCCCCGGTCGCGAGCGGCGCCCAGCTGCCGTCGGGCAGCATCTTGCCCTGGCCGCGCGCACGCTCCGCCAGGTCCTCGAGCGCCATCTGCCCTTCGAAGACCGTGTCGGCGATGCCGTCCACGAAGCCGAAATGCTCAATCGGCAGCGGCGTCCAGCTGCCATCCTCGCGCCGCTTCGTCACCGCCGAGAGATCCTGCCAGCGCGTATCGGGCCCGCGATGCCCCTCGAGGATGCGCAAGCCCCCGAGCCGGCACATGCCGACCACCTCCTGCGCCACCTGCTCGAGCTCCGGCATCGCCTCGCCGGTCGCCGGATCCATCTCCGACATGAGCGTGACGAGGATGTGCACCCGCCGCTCCGGCTTCTTGCCGTCCAGCCAGACCGGGTCCCACGCCTCCTCGATGCGCTTCGGGTGGTTGTCGCAGAGGATGTCGGCGCGCGCCGCCATGCCGTCGATGAACTCGTCCGGCATGCCGCGCAGCGTGCGGATCGGCACGCCGAGCGCGAGCAGCCCACGGAAGGTGAAGGCGAGGTTCACCGTCACCTTCGGCCGCACCGCCATCACCTGGCCCGGGATCGGCCGGCGCTTCTCGGTCGGCCAGGGCAGCGCCGTCGTGACGCGACGGCGCAGCGTCTCCACCAGGTTCCGGCCCGCCTGCGCATCCTCCACGTTGATCAGGATCGTCCGGCCCTTCGGAAAGCCGAGCTTGCCATAGGCGGCCAGGATGTTGCCCTGGATGTCGGCGAGTTCGAGCGTGGCACCCATCGCCTCAGCCCTCCGCCCGGATGTCGCTGCGCACGACGCCACGCGGCTGCGTCGGCGCCGTCGGATCCTCAGGCCTGTGCGTGCGCAGGAAGGCGCCGAAGGCGGCGTGCAGCGCCGCGGGGCTCGCGCCCTGGTGGGCGATGGCGAAGCGCGTGAAGGCTTGCTGGAGATAGAGCGCCTTGACCACGGAGACGAGGTCGGCGCGATGCCCGGTCGGCAGTGGCGCCTGCGCGCGCGAGACGATGGCGCGATAGGCATAGACGCCCGCCAGCGGCACCCCGACCAGCCCGATCAGCGCCGCCCACCACCACATCGCGCCGCGCCCGCCGAACCAGGCGGTCAGCAGCCCGCCGAGCAGGCCCACCACCAGCAGCACTGCCGCGACCGCCAGCGGCGCGACGACGGGCCCGAGCGACATCGAGGGCAGCGCGGGGAAGGGGTGGTAGTAGTCGTTGAAGGGCATGGTCGTCTCGACCTGGCAGCGCATGATGAGCCGCGCGAACCCCTCCGCGCCCTGCGCGCGGTCATAGCCGTGGCAATGCTGCAGGATCTCGTGCCACTCCGTGTCCATCACCGACCAGAGGCCGCGCAGATAGCCTTCCAGTTCGCCGGGCTCGCCGCTCGCCGCGTCGAAGTCGCAGACGAAGATGAGGTAGGGGTGCGGCAGGTGGTCCACGGGGCGCGGCTGCGTCGGATCGCCGCCCTCGATGCGCCGCCCGAGCGCGGAGCCGAGTGCCGCCTTCAGCGCGGTGACGATCGCATCCTGGTGGTCGCGCCCGTTGAAGGCGACGTCGTCCAGCACCACGAGCCGCGCGAAATGCGTGCGCGGATCGCGCGCGAAGGGGCTGTTGATGCCGGTCCCCTCCGTCGCCCAGGTCTGCAGCGCGGTCGGCATGCTGGCCAGCGCCTCGCGCAGGCAATGGGTGTGCGACGTCACCCAGTCGGAGGCGCGCGGATCCTGCGTCGGCGTCGTCTTCACCGGGATCAGCGCGGTCAGGAAGTAGTGCCCGCCGTCGAAATTCGGCATGTCACGTCCTTCCCTTCAGCACGAGGCCGCGGCGGTTCATGTCGGCGTGGTGCGTGTCGTTGCTCGCGACCGGCGCGTGCCCCGCGGATGGCAGGTCGTTCTGCACCTCCACCAGCGCCTTCCTGTAGGCGGTGGCGAACTCCTCCGGCGTCATCGCCTGGTGCGCCGCGCCAAGCTGGTCGATCTGCTGCCACACCCGCAGCGCCGCCTTGATGTCGCGCTGCGCGGCGCCCGGCGTCGCGTTGTAGTAGTAGTCGCAGTCGATCTGGTTCGCGCGGATATAGTTTTTGAACGGCGTGATCGGGATCGAGCCCGGATACTTGGTCGAGGAATACCAGAACAGGTCGAGCCCGTTCGGGATGCCGTCCGAGAAGGCGTCGATGTACTGGTCCCAGGTGCCGTTGAAGTTGCTGACGAACAGCATGTAGTCGTTCTGCAGCCGCGGCCGCCCCTGGCCGAGGTCCGGCCACTGGTCGCGCTTGATGATCACCCAGCGCGCGAAGTGGATGATCGACAGGCCGAGCAGCCCGCCGAGCTGCCCCGGCTGCGTCCGGGCGATGTTGAACAGCAGCCGGTTGATCCAGGTCTTCCACGGCCGCATCGGGGTGACGACGTTCATCCCGTAGGCCTTGCCCGCGACGTTCGACATCCCACCCCCGCCCGCGTTGTGCCGTTCGCGTCCCCATCCGGCGCATCAACCGTAACGTGCAGCCGCGCGGGGAAGGAAGCGGGAAAAGCGAGGCTCCCCCGCCGTGATCCATCGCCGGGCACCGTGCTAGCCTCGGCGCATGTCCGCCGACCTGCCCGGCCTCTTCGACGACCAGGAGCCTCCGCCCGTCTCGCGCGCGTCGCAGACCGGCCCGCGCCCCCTCGCCGACCGCCTGCGACCCCGCGCGCTGGGGGAGGTCATCGGACAGGACCACCTGCTCGGGCCCGCCGGCACGCTGACGGGGATGCTCGCCCGCGGCACGCTGCCCTCGCTGATCCTCTGGGGCCCGCCCGGCGTCGGGAAGACGACGATCGCGCGGCTGCTGGCCGAGGCCGCGGGCCTCGCCTTCCAGCCGCTCTCCGCGGTGTTCTCCGGTGTGGCCGACCTCAAGCGCGCCTTCGACGAGGCGCGCACCCGCAGGCGCAACGGAAGAGGCACGCTGCTCTTCGTGGACGAGATCCACCGCTTCAACCGCGCCCAGCAGGACGGCTTCCTGCCGGTGGTGGAGGACGGCACCGTCACCCTGGTCGGCGCGACGACCGAGAACCCGTCCTTCGCGCTGAACGGCGCGCTGCTCTCGCGCTGCCAGGTGCTGGTGCTGAAGCGCCTGGACGACGCCGCGCTGGACGCGCTGCTCGCCCGCGCCGAGTCCGCCGAGGACCGCGCCTTGCCGCTCACGCTCGAAGCCCGCGCCGCGCTGCGGGCCATGGCCGATGGCGACGGCCGCTACCTGCTCAACATGGCCGAGCAGCTGCTCGCCGTGCCGCCCGGCGGCGACCCGCTCGACCCCGCCGCGCTCGCCGCGCTGCTCGCCCGCCGCGCCGCGCTCTACGACAAGGATCGCGAGGAGCACTTCAACCTCATCTCCGCGCTGCACAAGTCGATGCGCGGCAGCGATCCCGACGCGGCGCTCTACTGGTTCGCGCGCATGCTGACGGGCGGCGAGGACCCGCGCTACATCGCGCGCCGCCTGACGCGCTTCGCGGCCGAGGATGTCGGCATGGCCGATCCCCGCGCGCTGCCGCTCGCGGTGGTGGCATGGGAGACCTACGAACGGCTCGGCAGCCCGGAAGGCGAACTGGCGCTGGCGCAGCTCGTCGTGCACCTCGCCACCGCGCCGAAGTCCAACGCCGTCTATGCCGCCTTCGGTGCGGCGATGCGCGCGGCGAAGGAGACCGGCAGCCTCATGCCGCCGCAGAACATCCTGAACGCGCCGACGAAGCTGATGCGCGAGCTCGGCTACGGCGAGGGCTACGAATACGACCACGATGCCGAGGCCGGCTTCTCCGGCGCGAACTATTGGCCCGACGGGATTGACCGCCAGCGCTTCTACCGCCCGACCGACCGCGGCGCGGAAGCGGCGGTCGCCGAGCGCATGGCCCAATGGGACGCGCTGCGGGCGAGGAAGGCGCGCAAGCGTTGAGCGCCGCGTCCCCCGCCGCGCTGCTGCTCGTCGCGCTCGGCGGCGCGGCGGGCTCGGTCCTGCGCTACCTCGTCTCGCTGGCCGCCGTCGCGACCCTCGGCACCGGCTTTCCCTGGGGCACGCTCGCGGTGAACGTCGCCGGCAGCGCGGCGATCGGCGTCGCGGCGGGCGCCGGGATCGAAGGCCAAGCGCGTCTGCTGCTCGTCACCGGCTTCCTCGGCGGCTTCACCACCTTCTCCGCCTTCAGCCTGGAAGCCGGCGCGCTGTTCGAGCGCGCGCCCTTGCTCGCCATCCTCTACGTCGCGTCCTCGGTCGTGCTCGGCGTCGCGGCCTTCGCGCTCGCCTTCTGGCTGACGCGCCGCTGACCCGCGCTTCAACCGCCGCGCGACGGCGCACCGTTCCTCTTTGAACCGTCCCGGGCCGACTTCGCGGGTTTACGTATCCGCCGCGCGAGACCTACAACCGCCGCGGCCTCCGGAGGTCCCCACACCATACAGGGACCGCAGTTGCATGTCCGATTTCACCGAGATCCTGCGCGACGATTTCAACGGCACGAACCTCAACCGCGACATCTGGAACGCGCTCTACCAGGGCCAGTACGGCAACGGCATGTTCCGTTGGGAGCACAGCCAGCTCGAAGTGGCCGACGGCAAGCTGACCATCGCGACGGAGAACGAAGGCGGCCAGTGGCTCAGCGGCGGCCTGTCGCAGATCCCCGAAGGCCAGACCTACGGCAGCTACGAGTTCCGCGCCCGCATCGACCCCGGGCAGGGCACCGCGAGCGTCATCCTCCTCTGGCCGTCCAGCAACCAGTGGACGGACGAGGTCAACATCATCGAGACGAACCGACCCGACCGCTCGCAATTCGCCTTCATCAACCACGGCGAGCCCAACGTCGCGCAGTACATCGACGTCAACGCTGCCGAGTGGCACGACTACCGCCTCGACTGGACGCCGGGCTCGCTCAAGCTCTACGTGGACGGTGAGCTGAAGGGCGACATCACCACGGACGTGCCCGAGCAGCCCATGTCGTTCAGCATGCAGAGCCAGGTGATGGCGCCGCACGAGACCTGGTTCGGCGGCGGGCCGGACGGCAGCACGCCGCAGCGCGTCGAGATGGAGATCGACTGGGTGAAGATCTCGGCCTGGACGCCCGGCGCCGGGACCGAGACCGGCACGCCCGCCAGCGCACCGGCCGAGCCCACCGCCGCCGTCGCCGAACTTGCTGTCACGCAGGACGCCGACGCGCCTGCGCCCGACGCCCCGCTCGCCGCGGAGCAGGTCGCTTCCGCGCCGGAGGCGGAGGCCGGCACCGACACGCCCGAAGCCGGCACGGCGCCGGTGCAGGCCTCCTCCGCCGACCCCTATGCCGCCTACCTCACCGCCGATGGCGGGCTGGACTGGGACGCGATCGCGGCGCGCATCACGGCGCATCACGAGGCGACCGGCCGATGGGTGCCGCTCGAGGACCTGCCTTCCCTTGCCTCGGCGGACGTCGCTTCGGCGGCGTCGGCGGAGCCGTCCGACCCCTACGCGCCCTGGACCGGCGCCGACGGCGGGATCGACTGGGACGGGGTGGCCGCGCAGGTCACCTCGAATGCCGAGGCCACCGGACAGTGGTTCCTCTGAGCGGGAGCCTCTCGGCGGCGGCGGACCGGCATGCCGGCCGCCGCCTGCGGGAGCGCCGCGTCCAGTGCGGCCTCTCGCTGGCCGAGATGGCCGCGGCGCTCGGCGTCTCGACGCAGCAGGCGCGGAAGTACGAGGCGGGGCTGAACGCCATCCCCGCCGCGCGCCTGCCCGACCTCGCCGCCCTCCTCGGCGTCCAGGTCGCCTGGTTCTTCGAGGATTTCGCGGGCGACGGCCCGTATCGCCCGGCTCTTCCGACGCGCCCGCGCATGCTGCTCGATCTCGTGCGCGCGATCGACGAGATGCCGGAATCGGGGCTCGCCGCGCTGTGCGAGGCAGCGCGCGCCCTGGCGGAGCGCGAGCTGGGGTGAGATGTGGGGGAGGGGCGTGCTACCCTCCCCGCATGACCGTCCAGACCCGCAAGGTCGGCACCGAGGAAGGCGACACGCGCCTCGACCGGTGGTTCCGCCGCCACTACCCCGCGCTCACCCAGGGCGCGCTGCAGAAGATGCTCCGCACCGGCCAGGTCCGCGTGGACGGCAAGCGCGCCGAGGCCAATACGCGCCTCGCGCCCGGCCAGGAGATCCGCATCCCGCCGCTGCCCGACGCGCCACCCCCCGACCGCGCGCGCGCGCCGAAGGCCGTGGACGAGCGCGACCGCAAGGCGCTCGAGGCGATGGTGATCCATCGCGACCGCGACGTGCTGGTGCTCGACAAGCCGCATGGCCTGCCCGTGCAGGGCGGCCCCAACATCGCGAAGCATCTCGACGGCATGCTCGACGCGCTGCGTTTCGACGCCGAGGACCGGCCACGGCTCGTCCATCGCCTCGACAAGGACACCTCCGGCGTCCTGGTGCTCGCGCGCAACGTCGCCGCCGCGGCGAAGCTCGCCGCCGCGTTCCGCGGCCGCGACGTGACCAAGACCTACTGGGCCGTGACGGTTGGCCAGCCCACGCCGCAGGCCGGCCGCATCGACCTGCCGCTGGTGCGCCAGGGCGGCCCGCGCGGCGAGCGCACCGCCGCGGCCGAGCCGGGCGACAAGGACGCCGCACGCGCGGTGACCGATTTCCGCACGCTCGACGCCGCCCGCCGCCGCGTCGCCTGGCTGGAGCTGAACCCGGTGACCGGCCGCACCCACCAGCTGCGCGTCCACTGCGCCGAGGCGCTGGGCTGCCCCATCCTCGGCGACGGCAAGTATGGCGGCGCCGCCGCCCACATGGACGGCCTGCCGAACCAGCTTCACCTGCACGCCCGCGCGCTGCGCTTCCCGCATCCGGCCGGCGGCACGCTGGAGGTGGCAGCGCCGATCCCGCCCCATATGAAGGAGACCTTCGCCTTCTTCGGCTTCGAGGCCCCGCGCACCCCGAAGCCGCGCCGGGTCGCGTGACCCTTCGCGATCCGCTGCGTTGATGCCGGCAGGAGGGAGCCAGCCATGACCACGCCGCGCCGCCGCCGCTGGCCCTGGATCCTGGGCGCCGTTGTCCTCGGCATCCCGCTCGCCGCCTTCCTCGCGATCCGCGCCTTCGTGAACCCGGAGGCGATCCGCCCGCGCCTGGTCGCCGCCGTCGAGGACGCGACGGGGCGCCGCTTGACGGTCGGCGACATCGGCCTCGGCCTCTCGCTCCGCCCGACACTGGAGCTCCGCGACGTCGCCCTGGCGAACATGGAGGGCGGCAGTCGCCCGGAGATGCTCACGGCGCGCCGCGTCGAGGTGCAGGCCGCGCTGATCCCGCTGCTCTCCAACCGGCTCGAAGTCGTGCGCGTCGTGCTCGACGCGCCCGACCTGTTGCTCGAGACCGACGCGCAGGGCCGCGCCAACTGGGCGTTCCAGCCGGGCGCCGCGCTTGCGCCCGCGCCGTCCTCGACCGCGCCACAGCCGCCCTCCGCCCCGCGCGCGCCGATGCAGCTCGACCTCGGCGCGCTCCGCGTCGAAGCTGGCCGCGTCACCTGGCGCGACGGGCGCAGCGGCACGACGGAGACCGTGGAGATCCCGTC
>NZ_JAKJIB010000013.1 GCF_021864505.1 Falsiroseomonas oryziterrae | reverse complement strand
GCCCACCGCCGCCCCGGCGCACCGCGCCATCCGCGCCCGACACCGGCCCGCCGATCCTGCTCGCGATCGATCTCGACGCGCCGCGCAACGTCTATGTCCGCGGGCGCGGGCTCGACGTGGAACTCGGCGGCCGCCTCGCCATCGGCGGGCGCATCGCGCAGCCCGAGATCACCGGCGCACTCGACATGCGGCGCGGCGATGTCGCGGTGATCGGCCGTCGCCTCACCTTCGATCGCGGACGCCTCGCCTGGACCGGCGGATTGCTGCCGGACCTTGCGCTGCGCGCCTCCAGCACGGTCGGCGGCGTGACCGCGCGTCTCGACGTCACCGGCCCGCCGACCCAGCCCGAGCTGGTTTTCTCCTCGACGCCCGAGCTGCCGCAGGACGAGGTCGTGGCGCGCCTCCTTTTCGACCGGCCCTTGCGCGAGCTCTCGCCCTTCGAGATCGCGCAGATCGCCTCAGCGCTGGCCGGCGCGGCCGGCCTGCCGGGCGGCGAGGCGGCGGGCTTGCTCGACCGGCTGCGCCAGGGCCTCGGCCTCGACCGCCTCGCGGTCGTCAGCGACAGCGAGCGCGCGTCGCGCAACACCGGCGAGCAGGACCGCGCCGGGGCGGCGCTGGAAGCGGGACGCTACGTGGCCGACGGCATCTATGTCGGCGTGCGCCAGGGCTCGGAGCCAGGCAGCAGCCGCGTCGGCGTGCGTGTGGACCTGACGCCGCGCATCCGGCTGGAAGCCGAGACCGGCGACCGCGAGGCGGGCAGCCGCGTCGGCGTCGGCATGGAGTGGCAGTGGGGGCGCTAGGGCTCCCCACGCCATTTTTCCGCGCCGCATGCGCGGCGCTGAAAAACGCCGCGGGGGCCCCGATTGGCGCCAAGCTTACGATGGCGGCTCATCCTGTCGTGGCAAAGCCACGACAGGGCCACCGGGGGCGCTAGGGCTGGGGCGCGGTCGGCCCAATTCCCCTCGCCCGCGCAGCGGGGGGGCGGACGCCAAGGGCGTTCGACGGCCGAGCGGCAGCGAGGCCGGGTGGGGGCGCGACCGACCGGGCAGCCAACGCGCCGTCGCACCCCCGTTGACGCCCCGCCGCCCCCCGCCCACACCGCGGCCATGCCCCCGCCGCTGCTGCATCTCCGCGACATCCGCCTGCGCCTCGGCACGACCCAGCTGCTCGACGGCGCCGAGCTCATGGTCGGCGCCGGCGATCGCCTCGCGCTCGTCGGCCGCAACGGCTCGGGCAAGTCCACGCTGCTGAAGATCGCCGCCGGCATGATCGAGCCGGATGGCGGCACGCGCTTCCTCCAGCCCGGCGCCACGCTGCGCTACCTGCCGCAGGAACCCGACCTCTCGGGCTTCGCCACCACCGGCGCCTTCGTCGAGGCCGGCCTCGCCCCCGGCGACGACCCGCACCGCGCCCGCGTGCTGCTGGAAGGCCTCGGCCTGACGGGCGAGGAGGAACCGGCGCGCCTCTCGGGCGGCGAGGCGCGCCGCGCAGCCCTCGCCCGCGTCCTCGCGCCGCGCCCCGACATCCTGCTGCTCGACGAGCCGACCAACCATCTCGACCTGCCCGCGATCGAATGGCTGGAAGCCGAGCTTGCCGCGACGCGCGGCGCGCTGGTGCTGATCAGCCACGACCGGCGTTTCCTCGAGCGCCTCTCGCGCGCCATGGTCTGGCTCGACCGCGGCACGACGCGCCGGCTGGAGGAAGGCTTCGCCGGCTTCGAGGCCTGGCGCGACCGCGTGCTGGAGGAGGAGGAGGCCGAGGCGCACAAGCTCGCCCGCAAGATCGTGCGGGAGGAGCACTGGCTGCGCTACGGCGTCACCGCCCGACGCAAGCGCAACGTCCGGCGCCTCGCCGGCCTGCAGGAGCTGCGCAAGCGCCGGAAGGAACGCATCGGCCCCGCCGGCACGGTGCGCATGGCCGCCGCCGAGGCGGACGGCTCCGGCACCCTCGTCGTCGCCGCCGAGAGCATCGCAAAATCCTTCGGCGGCACCCCGGTGGTGCGCGACTTCTCCACCCGCATCATCCGCGGCGACCGCACCGGCATCGTCGGCCCGAACGGCGCGGGCAAGACGACGCTGCTGAAGATGCTCACCGGCGCGCTCGCGCCCGATACCGGCACGGTCACGCTGGGCACCAACCTGCAGATGGTCACGCTGGACCAGATGCGCGCTGGGCTCGACCCGCTGACCACGCTCTCCGATGCGCTGACGGGCGGGCGCGGCGACCAGATCCGCGTGGGCACCGAGACGAAGCACGTCGTCGGCTACATGAAGGAGTTCCTTTTCGTCCCCGAACAGGCGCGCACGCCGGTCGGGCACCTGTCGGGCGGCGAGCGCGGCCGGCTCATGCTGGCCCGCGCGCTGGCGCAGCCCTCCAACCTGCTGGTGCTGGACGAGCCGACCAACGACCTCGACCTCGAGACGCTGGACCTGCTGCAGGAACTGCTCGGCGACTACCAGGGCACGGTGATCGTGGTCAGCCACGACCGCGACTTCCTCGACCGTGTCGCGACCAACGTGATCGTGTCGGAGGGCGCGGGGCGCTGGCAGGACTATGCCGGCGGCTACACCGACATGGTCGCGCAACGCGGCCGCGGCGTGGAGGCGACGGCGAAGGCGGCTGTCGCATCGGATGCGCCGGCCCGCCGTGACACGGTGGAGGACGCGCCGCGCGCCGCCGCGAAGCCGAAGATGTCCTTCAAGGACAAGCACGCGCTGGAGACGCTGCCCGCGCGCATCGCGCAGCTGGAAAAGGAGATCGCGGCGCTGCAGGGCCAGTTGGCCGATCCCGCGCTCTACACCCGCGACCCGCCCGGGTTCGCGGCCCGCACCAGCCTGCTCGGCAAGAAGCAGGCCGAGCGCGACGCGGCGGAGGAGGAGTGGCTGCGCCTGGAATTGCTGCGCGAGGAGCTGGAGGCCTGACCGGCCGTCTCCCTCCCCCGCAGGCGGGGGAGGGTCGGGGTGGGGGTTCGTGATTCGGTACCACGCTCCACCCGCACTTTACCCTGGACCGTGAGCCGACAGGCAGGGCAACATAGGAATAATGTCCTTGTTAGGGCAGCCGTTCTTTGAAGCCGTGCATCCGCCCGCCAGACCCTTCCATCAGGCAGGTCCGCGCAATTTGTCCGAATCCCGCCCGCGCCGCGTAAAGCGATAAAGCGCCAAAGGGCTAAAGCCCTCTCCCCCCTTCAGGGGGGGCGACCGCCGCCCCGCTCCCCTGGCCAATTTGTCCGAAACGCGCCCGCGCCGCCTCCGCCTAAAGCAATAAAACGGCAAAGTGGCTCTACGCTTCGACACCCACCCAGGCGCCGCCGCGTCGGCTGCTCTCGACGCAGGCCGCGACGAAGGCGATGCCCCGCGCGCCGTCCTCGACCGTCGGCACCAGCAGCGCCGCCGGATCCGCCTGCCGGCCCTCGACCCGCGCCGCCACCTGCTCCGCCGCGTCCCGGTAGATTTGTCCGAAAGCCTCCAGGTAGCCCTCCGGATGCCCGGCCGGAATCCGCGTGGCATGCGCCGCCGCCGGGCTGAGCGGCCCGACGCCGCGCGCCAGCACCCGCGGCGCCTCGCCGAGCGGCGAGAACCGCAGCTGGTTCGGATGCTCCTGCGCCCATTCCAGCCCGGCCTTCTCGCCATAGACGCGGAGCTTCAGCGCGTTCTCGTTCCCCGGCGCGACCTGCGACGCCCACAACAGGCCCCGCGCGCCGCCCGCGAAGCGCAGCATCGCCTGCGCGTTGTCGTCCAGCGCGCGTCCCGCCACGAAGCTCGTCAGCTCCGCGCAGACGCTCTCGACCCGCAGCCCCGTCACGAATTCCGCGATGTTGTGCGCATGGGTCCCGAGGTCGCCGAGCGACCCCGCCGGCCCCGCCTGCGCCGGATCCACGCGCCAGGCCGCCTGCTTCTGCCCGGTCTCCTCGAGCTTCGTGCTGAGCCAGTCCTGCGGATACTCCACCTGCACCACGCGGATCGCGCCGAGCTCGCCGGCCTCCACCATCGCCCGCGCGTGCCGCACCATCGGATAGCCCGTGTAGTTGTGCGTCAGCGCGAAGACCCGGCCCGAGGCTTGCACCGCGCGTACCAGGTCGCGCGCATCCTCCATCGTCGTGCAGAGCGGCTTGTCGCAGATCACATGGATCCCGGCGTCAAGGAAGGCCCGCGCGATCGCGTGGTGCGAGGCGTTCGGCGTCACGATGGAGACGGCATGGATGCCGTCCGGCCGCGCCGCCTCGACCCGCGCCATCTCGCGCCAGTCGCCATAGGCGCGGTCCTCTGCCACGCCGAGCATCGCCGCCGAGCGCCGCCCGCGTTCCGCATCGCGCGAGAAGCTGCCCGCCACCAGCTCCCACCGGTCGTCGAGCCGCGCCGCCATCCGGTGCACGCCGCCGATGAAGGCGCCCTCGCCCCCGCCGACCATGCCGAGGCGCAGCCGCCGCGCCGCGCCCAATCCGCTGCCCGCGACCATCTCAACCGATCCCGAGCATGCGGCGGTTCGCGGCCTCGTCCGTTCCGGACGCCGCGAAGTCGTCGAAGGCCTTTTCCGTCACGCGGATGATGTGGTCGGCGATGAACTTCGCCCCCTCGCGCGCCCCGTCCTCCGGATGCTTCAGGCAGCACTCCCATTCCAGCACCGCCCAGCCCCGAAAATCGTATTGCGCAAGCTTCGAGAACACCGTCCTGAAATCGACCTGCCCGTCGCCGAGCGAGCGGAAGCGGCCCGCGCGCTCCGCCCAGGGCAGGTAGCCGCCATAGACGCCGACGCGCCCGTTCGGCCGCAGCTCCGCATCCTTCACGTGGAACATGCGGATGCGCGGATGGTAGATGTCGATGAAGGCGGTGTGGTCCAGCGCCTGCAGCACGAAGTGGCTCGGGTCGTAGAGGATGTTGCAGCGCGGATGGGCGCCGACGGCCTCGAGGAAGCGCTCGAAGGTGGCGCCGTCGTGCAGATCCTCGCCCGGATGGATCTCGTAGCAGACATCCACGCCCTGCGCGTCGAAGGCATCGAGGATCGGCCGCCAGCGCTTCGCGAGCTCCGCGAAGCCCGTCTCCACCAGCCCCGCCGGCCGCTGCGGCCAGGGATAGACGAAGGGCCAGCAGAGCGCGCCTGAGAAGGTCGCATGCGCGTCGAGGCCGAGGTTGCGCGCCGCCTTCGCCGCATGGTGCAGCTGCTGCACCGCCCACTCCTGCCGCGCCTGCGGGCGACCGCGCACGCTCTCCGGCGCGAAGCCGTCGAAGGCGGTGTCGTAGACCGGATGCGCCGCGACGAGCTGGCCCTGGAGATGCGTGGACAGCTCCGTCACCTCGACCCCGTGCTTCGCGAGCGTCGCGCGCACGTCGTCGCAATAGGCGCGGCTTTCCGCGGCACGCGCCAGGTCGAACAGCCGTCCGTCCCAGGATGGGATCTGCACCCCCTTGAAGCCGAGCGACGCCGCCCAGCCTCCGATCGCGTCGAGCGTGTTGAACGGCGCGTCGTCCCCGGCGAATTGCGCCAGGAAGATCGCCGGCCCCTTGAGCGTGCGCATCGCTTCCTCCCCTGCCTCCGGGTCGCAGGACGGCCTCGCCCTCGCCCGGAAAGTTTACGGAGTTATGTCAGAGGCGCCATGCGGCCGGAAGACGAATGACGGAGCTCCGGGCGCAACCGCGACGGGATGCCGGAAGGGCGGGAGGCAAAATCTACTGGGGCACCCTTGCCTTATCCCGCTGATTTGCCTCCAATCGGCGAAGACGCTGCGGGGACAGGATGGGCCGTGCATGACGGCACCGTCACCGCCTGCCGCGCGGGGGAGCGTGCATGACGGGTGGCCTGGCCGCGACAGTCGTCCTCAACGGGCTGACGCTCGCCGCGCTCTATTTCATCGTCGCCAGCGGCTTCTCCCTGATCTTCGGGCTGATGCGCACCGTGAACATGGCGCATGGCTCGCTCTACATGCTCGGCGCCTATATCGGCTACGCCGTGTTCGAGCCGCTCTACGACCAGGACGTGTGGTGGGCGTGGCATGCGGGGATCCTGGCCGGCATCGCATCCGCCGCGGTGTTCGGCGTGCTCATGCAGGCGACGCTGCTCGGCTGGATGCAGGGGCAGGAACTGCGGCAGGCGCTCGTGACCATCGGCGTGTCGATCATCGTCGCGGACCAGCTCCTCGCCTATTTCGGCGGCACCAGCCGCCAGTTCTTCGCGCCCGACGCGATCTTCGGCAGCACGCAGGTGCCCGGCGTCGGGCGCTACCCGACCTTCCGCCTCGTGCAGATCGGCATCGCCATCGCCGTCGGCGTCGCGCTCTGGCTGCTGCTCAACAAGACGAAGCTCGGCCTGATGATCCGGGCCGGCGTGGACGACCGGCAGATGCTCGCAGCGACGGGCATCAACGTGCCGCTCGTCTCGCTCGCGGTCTTCGCGCTCGGCGCCGGCCTCGCCGGGCTCGGCGGGGTCATCGGCAGCACCGCGCAGCCGCTGGTGCAGGGCGTCGACGTGCGGTTCCTGCTGACGTCGCTGGTTGTCGTCATCGTGGGCGGCATGGGCTCGATCGCCGGGACCGCGATCGGCGCCATCCTTGTCGGCCTTGCGGAACAGATCGGCCAGGCGCTGTTCCCGACCTATTCGGTGATCCTCACCTTCCTGATCATGGCGACCGTCCTCGCCGTGCGGCCACAGGGAATCCTGGGGCGCCCGGCATGAGCGAGCGTACCGGAGCGGTCCGCACCGGCCTGGCCGCGCGCGGCGTGCGCTCGGCCTGGGTGCTGCCGGCCTCGCTCGCGCTCCTCGCCGTGCTGCTCGTCCTGCCCGCGGTGATCCCCCCCTTCTTCACCGCCAACATCCTCGGCCGCGCCATCGTCTTCGGCATCATCGCGATGTCCATGACCTTCCTCGCGACCTACGGGGGCTTCGTCAGCCTGGCGCAGATGATGGTGGCGGGCATCGCGGGCTACACCGTCGCGGTGCTGGTGCCGGGCGCGGTGCCCTCCATCGTCGGGGGCGTGCCCTACGCCGTGGCGATCCCGCTCGGGCTGCTGGCCGCCACGGCCATGGGCCTGCTGGTCGGCGCCATCGCGGTCCGCACCCAGGGCATCTACCTGCTGATGATCACGCTCGCGCTGGCCGTCGGCGTCCACCTCTTCATCCAGACCAACATCGCCTGGTTCAACGGCTACGAGGGCATCCGCAACGTCGTCGGTCCCGAGATCCTCGGCCTTCCGTTCCGCAACACCTACGTCTTCTACTACACCGCGCTCGTCGTCGCGGCGGTGCTCTACGCCATGGTGCTCTACGTGGTGCGCACGCCCTTCGGTCTCGCGCTGCAGGGCATCCGCGACAATGTCAGGCGCGTCAACGCGCTCGGCTACCATGCCGCGCTCCACCGCATTGCGGCATTCGGCATCGCCGGCTTCATCGCCGGCTGGGGCGGGCTGCTGGCGACCTTCTACAACATCGGCATCTCGCCCGGCACGATCGGCCTGGGCGCCACGGTGAACATCCTGGTCATGGCCGTCATCGGCGGTCTCGGCCATCCGATCGGCGCCTTCATCGGCGCGCTGATCTTCGTGGTCTTCGACACCTTCGCCGCCGACCTCTACGACCGCGACCGGTTCAACACGCTGATCGGCGCGATCTTCCTGGCGATCGTGCTCGTCTCGCCGGACGGCGTGCTCGGCATCGCGCGGCGCCTCGGCCGGCTGCTGCAGCGCCGGCCCGCCGCACAACCGGCGGAGGCGCCGCGCTGACGACCCTACCGCGCGGGGGTGCGCCTGCCCCGCGCGGCACGATCAAGGCGCCCGGACCGCGCCGGCACCGCGAACGAACGGGAGGATAGACGATGGATTTCCGCATGGACCGCCGCAAGCTGCTGCTCGGCGCGCTCGGCGCCGGCGCGGCAGCCACCACCGGCCTCAGGATGCCGGCCTACGCGCAGAACGCGCCGATCCGGATCGGCTGGCTCGCCACGCTCGAAGGCCCCTTCGCCACCGGCGGCCAGGACGGCTTCCGCTGCATGCAGATGCTGCTCGAGGAAAACAACAACCAGGCCGGCGGCCGCCGCATCGAGGTGGTGCGCGAATCCTCCAACGCGCAGGCCGACGTGGCGCTCGCCCGCGCGCGCAAGCTGATCGAGCAGGACAACGTCGACATGATCCTCGGGCCCCTGTCGGGCGCCGAGGGCATCGCGCTGCGCGACTACTCCCGCACGCTGACGGGCAAGACGATCATCAACGGCAGTTCGGGCGCTTCCGACACCACGCTGCGCAACCCGAGCCCGAATTTCTTCCGCTTCAACACCGACGGCACGCAGTGGATGGCCGGCCTCGGCAACTACGTCCGCCGCACGCTGAACGTGCAGGAAGTGGCGGTGGTGGCGGGCGATTACGCCTTTCCCTATGCGCAGGTCTTCGGCTTCAGCCTGGAGTTCTGCCGCGCCGGCGGCCGGGCGACCTACCTGTGGTCGCCGCTCGGCACCACCGACTACTCCTCGATCATCGCGCGCATCCCGCGCAGCGCCGGGGCGCTCGTCGTCATCCATGGCGGCTCTGACGGCCTCGCCTTCATGACGCAATACGCACAGGCCGGCGGCAACCTGCCGCTGATCGGCGGATCGATCATGGCCGACCAGTCCATGCTCTCCGCGCGCGGCCCGCATCGCCGCCTCATGGTCGGGATGGTGAGCGCCGGTCCGATCGCCGACGTGCACGACGACCCGATGTGGAACGACTTCGTCGCGCGCTACCGCCGGCGCTGGTCGAACCAGGGCGGCTTCGCCTCGCCCTCGATCCACGGCTTCAACTTCTACACCGCGCAGCAGGCGGCGCTGCTGGCGCTGAACGAGGTGCGCGGCGACCTCTCGGGCAACCAGGCCGCGTTCCAGCGCGCCCTGTCGGGCCTGCGCTTCAAGAACGCGATGGGTGCTGACGTGCATCTCGACCACAACCGCCAGGCGGTCTCCGACATCTTCCTCAACCGGATCGAGGAGCGCGGCGGCCAGGCGGCGACGGTCACCTTCGCCCGCGCCGCGCAGGTCAACCAGACGCTCGGCGTGCCGGAGGCGCAGTTCCTCGCCCTCGGCGCGCCAAGCCGCGACAACACCGGCTGCATCGCGACGTCCTGATGCAGGCCGCCCCGCAGGTCCCGGCCCTCGCACTTCATGGCGTGGGCCGGAAATTCGGGGCGCTGGCGGCGGTCGGCAACGTGACGTTGTCGGTCGCCGCCGGCGAGCGGCGCGCCGTGCTCGGGCCGAACGGCGCGGGCAAGACGACGCTGTTCAATCTGATCTGCGGGGATTTCCCACCGACCTCGGGCCGCGTGGAGCTGTTCGGGCAGGACATCACGGCCCTGCCCCCGCATCACCGCGCGCGCTCCAGCGTCGGTCGCACCTACCAGACCTCGCTGCTCTTCAACGGGCTCAGCGTGATGGACAACCTCGTCATCGCCGTCCGCGGCGCGAAGCCGAAGCGCTTCTCGCTGGCCCTGCCCTCGCGCGAGGACAGCGCCAAGGCGATCGCGCTGGCGGAGCGCGTACGCCTCGACCACCTGCTGGAGACCGAGGTCGCGCAGCTCTCCCACGGCCAGCGCCGCCAGCTCGAGGTCGGCATGGCGCTGGCCTGCGACCCGCGCCTGCTGATGCTGGACGAGCCGGCCGCCGGCCTCTCCCCGGTGGAGCGCCCGGAACTGCTCAAGCTGATGCGCGACCTGCCGCGCAGCATCACGCTGATCGTCATCGAGCACGACATGGACATCGCCCTGCCGATCGCCGACGTGGTGACGGTGATGAAGGACGGCGACGTGGTGGTCGAGGGCCCGCCGGCCATGATCGAGACCGATCCGACGGTGCAGGCGATCTATCTGGGGCACGGGCGGGCGCACTGACATGCTGCAGGTCAACGGGCTCGACGTGCATTACGGCCAGGCTCATGTGCTGCAGGGCGTGACGCTCGCGATCGGGGAGCGGCCGCTGGCCGTCATCGGCCGCAACGGCATGGGCAAGACGACGCTCTGCCAGGCGATCATGGGCATGGTGGCGGCAAGCGGCGGCGAGATCGCGTTCGGCGGCGCGCAGCTGCGCGGCCTGCCGCCGAACAGGGTTGCGCGCCATGGCATCGCGCTGGTGCCGCAAGGCCGCCGCACCTTCCCCTCTCTCACCGTGCAGGAGCACCTGGTCCTCGCCTCGAGCGGCGCGCGCGGCAGCTGGACGATCGAGCGGATCTACGAGACCTTCCCGCGCCTCGCCGAGCGGCGCCGCAACGGGGGCACGCAACTGTCGGGCGGCGAGCAGCAGATGCTGGCGATCAGCCGCGCGCTGCTCGCCAATCCGCGCCTCGTCATCATGGACGAGCCGAGCGAGGGGCTGGCGCCTGTCATCGTGGACCACCTGGTCGAGGTGCTGCGCCGCCTGCCCGGCGAAGGCATGGGGCTGCTGCTGGTCGAGCAGAATCTCGGCGTCGCGACGGATGTCTGCGAGGAGGTCGCGATCATGGTCAATGGCCGGATTGCCACGCGCATGCCCTCGGCCGAGCTGCTGGCCGACGAGGTGGCGCAGCGCCGCTTCCTCGGCGTCAGTTCCGGCGGCCACCACTGAGTCCATCACCGAACGGGGGGACCATGTCCAAGGTCTATGTCATCGGCACCTGCGACACGAAGGAGGCCGAGCTCGCCTACGCCAAGACGCTGATCGAGGCGCAGGGCGTGGCGGCCGTGCTGGTGGATGTCGGCACGCGCGAGGCCGGCAAGGCACCCGACGTCACGGCCGCGGAGGTCGCGGCGCATCACCCGCAAGGCGCCGCGGCCGTGCTGGGGCTCGACGACCGCGGCAAGGCGGTGGCGGGCATGGCGCAGGCGCTGGCGCGGTTCCTCGCCACGCGGAACGACATCGGCGCCGTCCTCGGCCTCGGCGGCTCGGGCAACACCGCACTGGTGACGGAAGGCATGCGCAGCCTGCCGATCGGCACGCCGAAGCTGATGGTCTCGACCGTCGCCTCCGGCAACGTCGCGCCCTATGTCGGCCCGAACGACATCGCGATGATGTATTCCGTCGTCGACGTCGCCGGCATCAACGCGATCTCGCGCCAGGTGATCGGCAATGCCGCCCACGCGGCCGCCGGCATGGCGAAATGGCGCGTCCCGGCCGGCGCCGGCGACAAGCCGGCGATCGGCATGACCATGTTCGGCGTCACCACCGCCTGCTGCACCATGGTGCGGGAGGCGCTGGAGGCCGAGCACGACGTCTTCACCTTCCACGCAACGGGCACCGGCGGGCAATCCATGGAGAAGCTCGCCGACAGCGGGCTCGTGAAGGGGCTCATCGACATCACCACCACGGAAGTGCCGGACCTGCTGATGGGCGGCGTCTTCCCCTGCACCGAGGACCGCTTCGGCGCGGTGGCGCGGACGCGCCTGCCCTATGTCGGCTCGGTCGGCGCCTGCGACATGGTGAATTTCGGCGCGAAGGAGACTGTCCCGGCGAAGTACCAGGGCCGGAACCTCTACGTGCACAACCCGCAGGTCACGCTGATGCGCACCACGCCGGAGGAGAACAAGGCGATCGGCGAGTGGATCGCGGCAAAGCTGAACCGCTGCGAGGGCCAGGTGCGCTTCCTGCTGCCGCTCGGCGGCGTCAGCGCGATCGACGCGCCGGGCAAGCCCTTCCACGATCCGGAAGCATCTGCCGCGCTCTTCGCCGCGATCCGCGCGACGCTCGTGCAGACGCCGAGCCGCCGGCTGATCGAGCTGCCGCACAACATCAACGACCCCGCCTTCGCCGCCGCGGTCGTCCAGCACTACCGGGAAATCGCCTGACATGCCCCGTTTCCAGCGCAAGGACCTCCTCGCGAAGTTCCAGGACATGATCGCCCGCCGCGTGCCGATCGTCGGCGGCGGCGCGGGCACCGGACTCTCGGCCAAATGCGAGGAAGCCGGCGGCATCGACCTGATCGTCATCTACAATTCCGGCCGCTACCGCATGGCCGGCCGCGGTTCGCTCGCCGGCCTGCTCGCCTATGGCAACGCGAACGAGATCGTGAAGGAGATGGCGCGCGAGGTCCTGCCGGTGGTGAAGCGCACCCCGGTGCTGGCCGGCGTCAACGGCACCGATCCCTTCGTCATCATGGATCTCTTCCTGGACGAGCTGAAGGCGCTCGGCTTCGCCGGCGTGCAGAACTTCCCGACCGTCGGCCTGATCGACGGGATCTTCCGTGCCAACCTGGAAGAGACCGGCATGTCCTACGGGCTCGAGATCGACATGATCCGCCTCGCCCACCAGAAGGACATGCTGACCACGCCCTATGTCTTCTCCGCCGCCGAGGCCGAGGAGATGACGAAGGCCGGCGCCGACATCATCGTCTGCCATTTCGGCCTGACCACTGGCGGCTCCATCGGCGCCGAGACGGCGCGGACGTTGCAGGATTGCGTGCGCGAGATGGACGAATGGGCGGACGCCGCGCGGCGCATCCGGAAGGACGTCATCGTGCTCTGCCATGGCGGCCCGATCTCGATGCCGAAGGACGCGCAGTATGTCCTCAAGCACAGCAAGCTCTGCCACGGCTTCTACGGCGCCTCCTCGATGGAACGGCTGCCGACCGAGGTCGCGCTCACCGAGCAGACGAAGAAGTTCAAGGCTCTCACCTTCTGATGCGGCCCGATGACCGGAGGGCCGCAGGCCCGAAGGTCTGAATCGGCCCGCCCAACCAAAGGTTCGTGACATGGCCCGCGCCTACGCCTCCACCATCCTCGACGCCCCGATCGAGACCGTCTGGGCGACGATCCGCGACTTCAACGGCCTGCCCTCCTGGCATCCGGCCATCGCCAAGTCGGAGATCGAGGATGGGCTCGATTCCGACGTCGTCGGCTGCGTCCGGCGCTTCTGGCTGCAGGACGGCACCATGGTGCGCGAGCGACTGCTGCACCTCGACGACCGCACCACCAGCTTCTCCTACAATTTCGAGACGCCGGCCTTCCCGGTGAAGAACTATGTCGCGCGCATCCGCCTGCTGCCCGTCACGCGTGAGGACAAGACCTTCGCGGAGTGGGAAGCGACTTTCGACGAGGCGCCCGAGGATGAAGGCAAGTATGTCGAGATCGTCTCCAAGGGCGTCTTCCAGGGCGGCTGGGATGCGCTGAAGAAGGCGCTTGTCGGCAAGGCGCCGCCCGCCGGGGCGAAGCGCTGGGCCGGCTTCCCGCCGAACAAGGTCTGGTGCAGCACGGTGATCGACGCGCCGGCCTCCTCCGTCTGGGGCGTCATCCGCGACTTCGCCGGCATGGGCGGCTGGCACGACGCCATCACGAAGATGCACATGATCGGCGGCGTGCGCAGCGACAAGGTCTCCGGCACCCGCGACTTCATGTTCGGCGAGGGCCACCTGCACGAGAAGCTGCTGCACCTCGACGACATCGAGATGAGCTTCTCCTACTGCATCACCAAATGCGACATCCCGTGGATGCACTACATCTCCGGCCCGCGGCTGTGGCGCGTGACGGATGGCGACCGCTGCTTCGGCTGCTGGACGGGCGACTGGCTCGCCGCGGCGCAGGACGACCTCAACATGATTCCCTTCGCGACCAACGACGTCTATCTGAAGGCCTTCGACGGCGTCGCCGCCCTGCTGAAGAAGGCCTGACATGACCCACGCCATCCGCATCCATGCCCCGGGCGGGCCCGAGGGCTTCGTCTGGGAGCAGGTCGAGGTCCCGGCGCCGGGCGACGGTCAGGCGGTGATCCGCCACACCGCCATCGGCGTGAACTACATCGATGTCTATCACCGCACCGGCCTCTACCCGCTGCCCGCCATGCCCGCGATCATCGGCATGGAAGGCGCCGGTGTGGTCGAGGCGGTGGGACCCGGCGTGACCGATCTCGCGCCCGGCGACCGCGTCGCCTACGCGTGCCCGCCGACCGGCGCCTATGCGGAGCGGCGCGTGGTGCCGGCGGCGCAGATGGTGAAGATCCCGGCCGGCATCTCCGACACGACCGCTGCTGCCATGATGCTGAAGGGCATGACGGCGCAGTACCTGCTGAAGGACACTGCGCCCGTGCGCGCCGGCGACACGGTGCTGGTGCATGCGGCCGCCGGCGGCGTTGGGCTGCTGCTCTGCCAATGGGCGAAGCATCTCGGCTGCACGGTGATCGGCACGGTCGGGTCGGACGACAAGGCCGCACTGGCCCGCGCCCATGGCTGCGACCACCCCATCGTCTACACGCGGGAGAACTTCGCCGCCCGCGTGAAGGAGTTGACCGGCGGCAAGGGCGCGCGGGTGATCTATGACGGCATCGGCCGCGACACCTTCGACGGCTCGCTCGAGGCGCTTTCGATGTGCGGCAGGCTCGTCTGCTACGGCCAGGCGAGCGGCCCGATCGCGCCGATCAACCTCTCGATCCTCTCGGCGAAGTCGGCTTCCATCTCGCGTCCCGTGCTGTTCCACTACACCGCGGCGCGCCCCGACCTGCTCCGCATCGCGGGCGACCTCATCGACGTCGTGTCGAAGGGCATCGTGAAGATCGAGACGCCGCGCGAATACGCGCTGAAGGATGCCGCGCAGGCGCATCGCGACCTCGAAGGTCGCCGCACCACGGGCTCCCTCGTCCTGATGCCCTGACTTGTGCCGCGCCCGGGCGGGGGCCATCCTCGCCCGGGACCACGATGACCACACCCGCGCAGCCGCGCATCCTTCTCGGCGTCGCCTTCATGGTGCTGGCGTCCAGCCTGTTCCCGGTGATGAACGGGCTGGTTCAGTGGCTCTCGCCCCGCTACCCGTCCGAGCAGATCATCTGGGCCCGCATCACCGGCCAGTTCCTGCTGATGCTCGCCATCATGCTGCCGGCGGCGGGGCTCACCGTCTTCGCGACGCGGCGACCCGGGCTGCAGATCGCGCGGTCGCTCTGCCAGCTGACCTCCACGAGCCTCTACTTCATTGCCGTCGCCACGGTGCCGCTCGCCAAGGCGGCGGCGATCGGCTTCCTCGCCCCCTTCATCGTCGCACTGCTCGCCTGGCCGCTGCTGGGCGAACGGCCGAAGCTGCGGCGCCTGCTCACCGTCGCCGCGGCCTTCCTGGGCGTGCTGGTGGTGATCCGTCCGGGGGCCGAGGGCTTCCAGCCGGCCTCGCTGCTCATCCTGGTCAGCGCCAGCGTCTATGCGCTCTACCAGGTGCTGACGCGCAAGGTCGCGCCGCATGACGGCGCCGAGACCTCGACTCTCTGGAGCGCCCTGCTCGGCGCCGTGCTGCTGACGCTGCTGCTGCCGTTCTTCTGGACCACGCCGACGAGCCTGGCCGACGCGCTCGCCTTCCTCGGCCTCGGCGTGCTGGCGACGGCCGGCCATTACTGCGTCGCGCGTGCCCTGTCCTACGGCCCGGCGGCCGTGATCTCGCCCTTCCAGTACTGGCAGATCATCGGCGCGGTGCTGATGGGCGTGGCGATCACCGGGCTCTGGCCCGATCGCCTCACCTGGGCCGGCGCCGCCATCGTGATCGGCGCCGGCATCGTCCTCGCGCTCAGCGAGCGGCGATCGCGGTAGCCCTACCCGCGGCATCTGTGATTGACCTGCGGCCGGCGAGGCCGGCCGAGCGCCCGAACGGGCGCCGCCGCAAGTGCGGCGAGCCAAGCCGCCGGAGGCGGCGCCCGGCGATTGAGGGCGGGAAAGCGATGCCGACGGTCATTGCAAATGACCGTCGGTATCACTCGGCCGCCAGCGGGATCGGCTCGCGCGCGATGTTCTTGCGCGGATCCTTCCAGAGCCGCCCGTCGGTCATAACCATGGCGAGGTTGTCCTTGTCCTGCAGCAGCGTGACGTCCTTGGTGGGGTCGCCGCGCACCAGCAGCAGGTCGGCGAGGTAGCCTTCCTTCACCAGGCCAAGCTCGTGCTTCATCTGCATCAGGTCGGCGCCGACGGCTGTCGCGCATTGCAGCGCCTCGATGTTGGAATAGCCGAAGAAGCGCACGAAGTGGTGGATGTCGCGCGCATTCTGGCCCTGCGGCGTGAAGGCGAAGCCGTAGTCGCCGCCGATAACCACGCGGATGCCGCGCTTGCGCATCTGGTGGTAGGTCTCGCAGCTCACGTCGAAGGCCTTGCGGAAGCCGCGCTGCTCGATGAAGTCGGCCGGCACGCCCGACTTCTCCGGCTCGTAGATCAGGTTGTAGAGCAGCCCGAAGGCCGGCCCGATGTAGTGCTTGTGCTTGTTGCGCTCGAGCATGTCGAGCGCTTCCTCGTCCGACTGGTCGCAATGGTAGATGCAGTCCACCCCGGCCTCGACGCAGCGCTTCACGCTCTCGGCGCTGCGGCTGTGCGCCACCACCATGCGGCCGAACTCATGCGCCACCTCGACCGCGGTGTTGATCTCGGCGCGCGACATCGGCGTGCAGGCGGCGCGTGCATTGGTCACGAAGTCGTCGCCCGAGACGTTGATCTTCAAATTGTCCACGCCTTCGCGCATGCAGAGCCGCGCCATCTTGCGGATCTCGTCCGGCCCGTCGGCGATCAGCGCGAAGCTCTCGCGGTAGATGTGCACGCGCCGCTCGTCGCCGAGGCCGGCCGTCACGGTGATCTCCGGGCTCGCGGCGCGCATCCGCGGGCCGATGAAGTCGCCCGCATTGATCGCGTTGCGCATCACGACGCCGAGCCGCAGCTTCGCGCTCGCCGCCTCGAACAGGCTGGTGAAGCCATGGTCCAGCATCAGCCGCGTGTTCTTGATCGAGAGCAGCAGATGCTCCTCGGGCGGGATCTCGCCGAGCTCGGCCGGCTGGCTGACGCCGGTGAAGGTCGGGTGGCTGTGCCCCTCCACCATGCCCGGCATGAGCGTCATGCCCGCGCCGTCGATCACCTCCGCGCCGGTCGCGTCCAGGGTCCCACGGTCGGTCGCAACCGCCTTGATGCGGTTGCCCTCGACCAGGACGTCCGCCGGATAGGGCGGCTTGCCGGTCGCATCGAACACCTGCGCGTTGCGGATGAGGATCCTGGCCATGCGTCGTCTCCCTGCGGGGCGTCTCGTCCGGGCGCCTCCTCGGGTGACATCATGTTCATGGACCAGCCAGGAATCAACGAGGATCGCCCCGCGCCGAGGTGACCGGACCCTCCAAGCGTGGCATGCAGGGCGCGCAACAACCCGGAGGGGCGCATGACGGTCGGGGTCGGCGGATCGGACGTCGCAACGGAACTGGCGGGCATCCGCAACCGCCGCGACGAGGTGCCACCCATCCCCACCGAGGAACATGCGCGCCGCCTGGAGCGCGCCCAGGCGCGCATGCAGGAACTCGGCCTCGCCGCGCTCTGGCTCGACGGCACCACCAACCTCGCCTGGCTCACCGGGCTGAAGCACGGGCAGAGCGAACGGCCGGTGGGCGCGGTCCTGCCGGCGCGCGGCCCCCTCACCTACCTCTCCCCCGCCTTCGAGGTGGAACGCATCCGCACCATGCTCGCCATGCCCGGCGAGGTGCGCGGCTGGGAGGAGGACGAGGATCCCTACGCGCTCTTCGCCGAGATCCTGCGCGAGGCGGACGTGGCCGGGGGGACCGTCGCGCTCGACGACCACGCGCGCGTCTTCGTCGCCGAAGGGATGCGCGCCGCGCTGCCCAACCACCGCTTCGTCGCCTCCGGCCCGGTCACCTCCCACCTGCGCGAGCGCAAGACCGAGCACGAGGTCGCGCTGCTCCGGCAGGCCATGTCCATGACGCTCGAGATCCAGGCGGCGGCCGCGCGCGCGCTGCGACCGGGGATCACGACGACCGAGGTGATGGACTTCCTGACGGCCGCGCATCGCAAGGCCGGCTTCGACGGTGGCCCTGCCTTCGGGATCGTGCTGTTCGGCGAGCCCACCGCCTATCCGCATGGCGTGCCCTATCCGCAGACGCTGCAGGAGGGCGACACGGTGCTGGTGGATGTCGGCGCGCCCCTGCACGGCTATGTCTCCGACATCACGCGCAGCTACGTGTTTGGCGAGCCCACGCCGCGCCAGCGCGAGATCTGGGACCTCACGAAGCGCGCCCAGGCCGCGGGCTTCGCCGCCGCCCGGCCCGGCGCGCCCTGCGCCGCGATCGACGAGGCCTGCCGCGGCGTCGTCACCGCCTTCGGCTTCGGCCCGGGCTACAAGGTTCCGGGGCTGCCGCACCGCACCGGCCATGGCATCGGCCTCGACGTGCACGAGGCGCCCTATTTCGTCGGCGGCAACCGCCAGCCGCTCGCGCCCGGCAACACCGGCAGCATCGAGCCGACCATCGCCATCTATGGCGAGTTCGGCATCCGGCTCGAGGACCACATCGTGGTGACGGAGACCGGCGCCGCCTGGCTCACGCCGCCCGCCAAATCCGTTGACGACCCCTTCGGCCTGGAGTGACCCGCGTGATCGAAATCTTCGGCGTCTACCGCTCGCGCGCGCTGCGCAACATCTGGCTGCTCGAGGAGATGGGGCTGCCCTATCGGGTCGTGCCGGTCATCCAGGCTTTTCGGCTGCCCGACCCGCTGCCGGCGGATGCGCCGTTCAATACGCGCTCGCCCGAGTTCCTCGCGATGAACCCGGCCGGCTCCATCCCGGTGATGCGCGACGGCGACGTCGTGCTGTCGGAATCGCTCGCCATCAATCTGTATCTCGCGCGCCGCTACGGGCCGCCGGTCGGCACCAACGACCTGGTGGAGTCCGCGAAGTTCGCGCAGTGGACGCTCTATGCCGCGACGGAGATCGAGCCGCGCAGCATCCAGATCCTGTTCAACCGCGTGCAGTTGCCGCCCGCGCAGCGCGACGAGGCGAAGGTGACGGAAGCCGTGGCCGCCCTGCGCCGGCCCTTCGCCGTGCTGGACGCCGCGCTGGCCGCGACAGGCCACCCGGTCGGCGGGCGCTTCACCGTGGCCGACATCGCGCTCGCCGAATGCGTCCGCTACTGCCTGCCCGCCCCCGAGGCGCTGGAAGGCTTTCCGCGCGTGAAGGCCTGGATCGAGGCCTGCCACGCGCGTCCCGCCTGGAAGAAGATCATCGCGGAGCGCGAGAAGGAGCCCGCGCTGTCCTGACCGCCGGTCGGGCTCCTCGCGCCCCGCTCAGTCGAGCCGTGCGCCGGAGGCCCGCACCGCGTCGCCCCAGCGCGTGCGCTCGGAGGCGATGAAGGCCGCGAAGGCGGCCGGCGTCATCGGCGGCGAGGGTTCCGCGCCGCGCGTCCGCAGCGCGGCGACCACTGCCTCGTCACGCAGCCCTTCGGTGAAGGCCTCGCTGAGTCGGGCAACGATCGGCGCCGGCGTGCCGGCGGGGGCGAAGATGCCGTCCCAGGCGCTGACCTCGAAGCCCGGCAGCACGGAAGCGACCGTCGGCAGGTTCGGATGCGTCGGCAGCGGCGCGCCCGAGGTCACGGCGAGCGTGCGCACCGCCGCGTTCTGCATGGCGGCGAAGGCGGCCGGGATCAGCTCGATCGCCAGGTCGATCCGGCCCGCGGCCAAGTCGGTCATCGCCGCCGCGTTGCCGCGATAGGGCACGTGGACGATGTCCACGCCCGCCGCGACGCGGAACATCTCCGCCGCGATATGCCCGGTGGTGCCGTTCCCGGCGGAGCCGTAGGTGGCGCGGCCCGGATTGGCCTTCAGCCAGGCGATCAACTGCGGCAGCGTCTCCACCGGCAGGTCGCGCTTCGCCAGCACCACGAGGACGATGCGCGACAGCGGAGCGACTGGGATGAAATCCTCATGCGGGCGGAAGCCGAGGCGCGGATAGAGCGCCTCGTTGATCGCATGCGTGCCGTTGGTGCCGTAGAACAGCGTGTAGCCGTCGGGCGTCGCGCGCGCCGCCGCCTCGGCGCCCACATTGCCGCCGGCGCCGGGGCGGTTGTCCACCACGAAGGTCTGTCCGAGCCGCGCCTGCGCGGGCCCGATCGCGAGCCGCGCCAGCGTGTCGCCGCCGCCGCCCGCCAGGAAGGGCACGATCAGCCGGATCGGCCGGTCCGGCCAGGCCTGCGCGCGGGCGCCGCCCGCCGCCAGAAGGCCGGCCGCCATAAGCCCGCGGCGCGTGAGCCGCATCCCGCGTTCCGTCTGCATCTTCGTTCCCTCCCGCTTGGTTCTCGCGGCGCGCCGCGCGGCGGCTCAGACCGGCCAGGACTCCAGCAGATCCACCGGGTCGCCATAGGTCTCCGCCATCGCCCGGACCTGCGGGTCTCGCAGCGAAAGCAGGTAGCCATCCTCCACCAGCGGCCGGTTCCCGGCCGTCACCGTCGCGTCGTACAGCACCAGGTCCATGTGGATGTGCGGCTCCTCCCAGTTCGGCATGACGCGGCGGAGGTAGTCCGACGGCTTCGGCGCGTTGATGCCGACATGGAGGCTGCCGGGCGAATTCGGGCCGGCCGGATAGATGTCGAAGCGCGGCGCCTTCGGATTGTGGCCGCAGCCGAGCTCCTCGAGCGTGCCGCCGATCAGGTAGTCGCGCAGCACCTCGGCCGCGAAGCCCTCGCCATGCACGGCGTGCACCACGTCGTCGCGGAACTCGACGCCGACCGGGCTCTCGAAGGGCTTGTCGAAGCCGACGGCCCAGTTCGCCCAGACCGTCCCCTGGATGCCGACCTTGTCCTCCGGCTTCAGTCCGACCATCGAGTATTCGAACAGGTTGGGCCCATGCGTCGGCAGGTAGTGCACGTAGCAGCCGGGCTCGTCCGCGACGTTGTGGCCGCGCCAGCGATTGTGCCGGCGCAGGTGCTGCAGCATCGCGTCGGTGTAGGGGATGCGCAGGTCGGTACCGCGCGGGTCGGACAGCCGCAGCGTGAAGTCGCCCTGTTCCGGGAACAGCCGACCCGTCGCGCGGATGATCTCGCCCAGCAGGTCCACCGGGAACTGCGCCTGCGGCGTGTGCAGCAGGTCGAGGTCGCGGAAGAAGGTGATCTTCACCCAGCGCTGCCCCTGGTTCCGCCGCAGCCCAATGCAGTAGGGATCGAGCACCGAGGCGAACCAGGTGGAGACCACGAAGGTCGCGCGGGAGAGCAGCGCCTTCGCCTCCTCCGGCACGGTCACATAGCGCGTGCTTTCGCCCATGTAGCTGGCGAAGGTGGCGCCGCGCCCACGCGCAAGCCCCTGGACCGCCTGGATCACGCGAGGGTCGAGCAGCGGGTCCGTCAGCATCACCACATGGTCGCCGGGGCGGATCGCCATCACGCGGCAGAAATTGTCGACGCCGCGCATATAGGCGCCGATGTCGGCCGGCGGATGCTTGACCGGCAGCGGCAGGCCGCGCCGCGTGGGCGCGTCCAGGATGTCCTCGAGGCGCGTCGGGAAGCGCGACATGGGGTTCCTCCGCCTGGCTTCTTGAATTCCTTACAGACCTAAGTATTTCGGCATGCGCGCAGCTGTCCAGCGCGATGGGGGCGCTAACCCCCCGCGACCACCTGCATCAGCCCGGGCGCGGCGAGCGCCGCAAAGACCTGCGCCGGGGCGATGTCGGCCTCGTTGTACCAGTTCGCGTGGTGCAGCAGGTTGATGGTGCCGAGGCTGGTGCCGTTCCAGCGCACCGGCACGTTCAGCACGCTCTCGCAGCCGAGGCTGCGGATCAGCTCATGGTCGAAGAAGACATCGCGGATGTCCTCGTAGCTGCGCCCGATATAGGGCTCGCCGGCGCCGAGCACGCGCTGGAACCAGTGCGTCTGGTTGATCGGCTTGCGCCCGCCGACCGGGTATTCCTTCGGCATGTTGGAATAGTAGCGCTGGCTCTCCTGCGCGCCCGGATGCACGACGAGGATGGTAAAGAGCCGGTGCCCGATCGCGCGGCCCATCGCCGCGTCGAGCGCTGCGAAGAGGGCGTCGGGCTGTCCGCCCTCGCGCGCGGCGGCGGCGACGGCGGCGTAGTGTGGCGCGGGATCCTGTCGGCTCATGGTCTTGCCTTGGTTCGGGTACGTTCGGGGATGAGGCCCTGCGGGCGGAATCGCAGCAGCAGGATGAGCGAGAGGGCGATGATGGACTCGCGCAGCGCCGCCTTCTGCACCGGGGTCACGCCCGGGATCGCCTGGGCGAGGAAGCGCGTGCCTTCCAGCAGCAGCACGACGACCAGCGCGCCGATGATCGCGCCGCGCATCGCGCCGACGCCGCCCGCGGTCAGCGCGAGGACGATGTAGATCGTCAGCAGCGGCGCGAAGCCGTCGGGCGCGATATAGGCGTTGTAGTGCGCGTAGAGCGCGCCCGCGAAGCCGACCACCGCGGCGCCGAGGCAGAAGGCGCGGACCTTGAACCACAGCACCGGCTTGCCGGCGACGGCCGCGACATCCTGGTCCTCGCGCACCGCACGCAGCACGCGCCCGAAGGGCGAATGGGAGACGCGCGCGCAGAGCAGGAAGGCGAGCGCGACGGCCGCCCACACGATGCCGAGGAAGATCAGGTTGAACTGCTGCGGCGTCACCGCGCCGCGCCAGGGCCCAGGGATGCCGCTGATGCCGTCGGTGCCGTTGGTCAGCCAGATCTCGTTCGAGGCGACCAGGCGGATCACCTCGGCGAAGCCGAGGGTGACGATGGCGAGGTAGTCGCCGCGCAGCCGCGCGACGATGACCGCCATCACCGCCCCGGCCGCCGCGGCGACCGCCGCCCCCGCGGCCCAACCGAGCGGCATCGGCCAGAACTGCTTCGTCGTCAGCAGCGCCGAGGCATAGGCACCGACCGCGAAGAAGCCGACGAGGCCGAGATTGACCATGCCCGCCAGGCCCCAGATCACGTTGAGGCCGAGCGCCATCAGGGCATATAGCCCCGCAAAGACCAGCATGGCGACGAGGTAGCTCTCCATCAGGCGCCCCCCCTCACGTACGCCGCCCCAGGAGGCCTTCCGGCCGCAGCGTCAGCACGAGCAGGATGGCGAGGAACGCGGTGACGGTGCGGTAGGCCGGCTCAAGCAGCACGCTCGCCATCTCCTCGCCCACGCCGACCACCATCGCGCCGAGCGCCGCGCCAGGGATCGATCCGAGCCCGCCCACGACCGCCGCCGCGAAGACGGAAAGCACGACCCGGAAGCCTGTCAGCGGGTCGATCGAGGTGTCGAGCCCGATCAGCATGCCGCCGAAGCCGGCGAGCCCGGCGCCGACGAAGACCGCGACGCGCGCGATGCGGTCCGGGTCCACGCCCTTGATGTCGGCCAGCTGCGGGTTGTCGGCCACCGCGCGCATCGCCCGCCCCAGCCGCGTGAAGGCGAGCAGCGCGAAGAGCGCCGACGCGGCCGCGATCGCGTAGCCGGTATTCGCGAGCTGCTGCGGGTTCACCCGGATCCCGTCGAAGCGCCAGTCGCGCAGCACCGGCAGGTCGTAGCCGCGCAGCGAGTTCCCGAAGAAGAACCGCACGATGTTCTCCAGCAGGATGGTCAGCGCGACGGAGGCGATGGCGACGGTCAGCGCGCCCGAGGGTCGAAGCGGCTTGAGCGCCGCCTCCTCGCACAGCAGCCCCGCGGCGCCGGCCGCAAGGAAGGCCGCGAGCAGCGCAGTGCCCGCCGGCAGGCCCCATTGCGTGTTGGCGATCCAGCCGGCGAAGGCGCCGATCGTCGCGTAGCCCGCGACGGCGAAGTTGGGGTAGCGCAGGACGGCGAAGATGACGTTGAAACCGATGGCGGGCAGCATCAGCACGCTGCCCGTCATCAGGCCGTTCAGCAGGACCTGGGCGAGGTCCCTCCAATCCTGGATCAACGGAGCTCCATCAGCTCGAAGCGCCCGTTGTTCGCGCGTTCATAGCGGAACTTCGTGCCGCGGATGTCGCCGCGCTCGTCGAAATCCACCGGGCCGGAGGCGCCTTCGAAGTTGATGGCACGGCCGGCCGCCAGGGCCCGCAGCCCGTCGGTGACGTTGTCCACGCGCTCGCCGTCGCCGGCGCTGATGCGCCGGACATTGTCCCGGATCGCGACACCCCCCGCATCGCCGGCGGCGGCCGCGGCGAGGATCGCCAGCGTCGCGTGGTCGTTGGTCTGCGCCGAATAGGGGTCCACCTCGACATTCCCGAACCGCGTCTGCAGCCGGCGAAAGGCGCCGGAGTCGACGTCCGGGCTCGGCTGCCAGGTGATCACGCCGTTGGTGACGTCGTTCGGCAGCGTCTGGAAGGTGCTCTGGTTCACCGCATAGGCCGGCGTGAAGCGCCGCCCGTCGAAGCCGGCGCGGAACAGCTCGCGCAGCAGGATCGTCACGTCGGGCAGGTAGCCGTTCAGGAACACCGTGTCGGAGCGCGAGCGCATGATCTGGTCCACCTCCGATCGGAAGGCGGTCTTGTCGCGCTCATAGACGATGTAGCCGGTCACGGCCCCGCCCTGCACGCCGCGCATCTTCTCGACCAGCGTGTCCTGGCTGGACTGCGCGAAAGGCGATTGCGCGGCCAGGTGGAAGATGCGCCGCGCGCCCTGGCGGATCAGGAAGTCCGCCCCCGTCGCGATCTGCAGGCGCGAGTTCGGCTGGGTGCGGAAGATGAAGCCCTGATGCGGCAGCAGCGTGATGGAATCCGCGCCCGACACGGTGAAGAGCGGGATGCGGTTCTCCCAGCAGAGCGGCGCGACGGCGGTCGTCACGCTGCTCGCCCAGGTGCCCATCAGCGCGGAGACGCGGTCCACGTCGATCAGCTTGCGCGCGCCGCGCACGCCCGCATCGGGGTTGGTCTGGTCGTCCTCCGCGACGACGCGGATCTGCCGGCCGCGGATGCCGCCGGCCGCGTTCGCCTCCTCCACCACCTGCTGGATGGCCCGCAGCATCGCCGGGCCATAGGGGCCGCCGGCGCCGGTCAGCGGCGGCAGGGCGCCGAACACCACCGGCGCGCCCTGGCCGAAGGCCTTGCCGCCGATGGCGAAGGTCGTGAGGCCGGCCGCGCCCCACAGCGCCGCGCGGCGACCGATCCTGGTCTCAGTCATCTCGGTTCTCTCCCCTTTCCCGTTGCCACTCTAGCCATGCCTAGCCGCCGAGGAACAGGCGGCGCACCTCCGGATCCGCGGCCAGTTCTCGCGCCGGGCCGGTCCGCGCGACGCGGCCATCCACCAGCACGATCCCCTCCTCCGCGATGGACAGCGCCTCCAGCGCATTCTGCTCGACCATCAGGATCGCCGTGCCCTCGGCATGGATCGCCGCGATGGAATCGAACAGGAACTCCGCCGCCTTGGGGCTGAGCCCGGCCGAGGGCTCGTCGAGCAGCAGCAGCTTCGGCTCGACCATCAAAGCCATCGCCATGGCCAGGATCTGCCGCTGCCCGCCCGAGAGCGTCCGGGCTGCGCGGCGGCGCTTCTCGGCCAGCACCGGGAAGCGCTCCATCAGGGCGTCCACGCGTCGCACGACCGCCGCACGGGGCTCGAGGTAGCCACCCATCTCCAGGTTCTCGCGCACCGTCAGCGAGGGGAAGATGTTCGCCTCCTGCGGCACGAAGGCGACACCGAGCCGCGCGATGCCGCGCGGCGGCAGGCCGCTCAGCACCGCACCGTCCAGCCGGATCGTCCCGGCCTTCAGCTTCAGGATGCCTGCAATGGCCTTCAGCAGCGTGGATTTGCCCGCGCCGTTTGGCCCGACGATCGCCGCCATGCGCCCATGCGGCAGGCCGACGCTGATACCCTTCAGGATCTCGTCCGCCGCGCCGTAGCCGCCGACCACGCCCTCGACCTCGAGCAGCTCAGGCATGCGCCCGCCGGCCCATATAGGCCTCCTGCACGCGGGCGTCGTTCGCGACGTCCTCGAAGGCGCCCTGCGCGAGCAGCTTGCCCTCCGCCATCACGATCACCGGGTCGCAGAGCGAGGCGACGAAATCCATGTGGTGCTCCACCACCAGCACCGTCATGCCCTCGTCCCGCAGATGCGCGATGTGCCGCGCGATCTCGGCCGCTAGTGTCGGGTTCACGCCGGCGACCGGCTCGTCGAGCAGCAGCAACCTGGGCGAGGCCATCAGCGCGCGGCCGATCTCCATCAGCTTCTTCTGCCCGCCCGACAGGTCGGAGGCGAGGTTGTCCAGCACGCGGGTCAGGTTGAGCCGCGCCGCGACCTCCGCCGCCTTCGCGCGCAACGCCTCCTCCCGCCGCCGCACGGCCGCGCCGCCCAGGATCGCGCGCCCCACCGCCTCGCCCGGCTGGTCCTGGCCGTAGAGCAGCAGGTTCTCGAGAACGGTCAGGCGGGGAATGCCGCGCGCGATCTGGAAGCTCCGCACCAGGCCCGCGCGCGTCACGCGATCGGGCCGCGCGCCGGTGATGTCCTGGCCGTCGAAGGTCACGCGGCCTTCGTCGGGCCGGATCACGCCCGAGATGCACTGGAAGGCGGTGGACTTCCCGGCGCCGTTCGGGCCGATCAGCGCCGTGACGGTGCCGCGCCGGACCGCGAGGTCCAGCCCGTCCAGCGCCACCACCCCGCCGAAGCGCCGGACGAGGCCGCGCACCTCCAGCAACGGGGCGGTCATCCACGCGACGCTACACGAGGCGTCCCGCCGCGCAATCCCGCTGGACGGCCGCGCGGCGCTGCGTCAAAGGGGGGTGCGGGAGAACGCCGGAACGCGGCGCACCGCGACCGGGAGACCTTCACGATGACCACGATGCTGCCCCGCCGGGCCCTGGCGGGATTCGGCCTGATGCTGGCCGCGCCCGCCATCGCCCGCGCGCAGGCCGCCTGGCCGGACCGGCCGGTGCGCATGATCGTCCCCTTCGCCCCCGGCGGGGCCTTCGACGTGGTGGCGCGCGCCATGGCCACGCACTTCCCGCGCTTCGCCAACGGCCAGGCCCTGCAGGTTGACAACCGCCCCGGCGCCGGCGGCACCATCGCCGGCGCGCTCGCCGCACGGGAACGGCCGGACGGCTCCACCTTCATGCTGGCCGATCTCGCGCCGAACGTCGTCGGGCACGAGATGTTCGCGGCCCTGCCCTACGACCCGCGCACGGCCTTCGTGCCCGTGGTCCACGCGGTGAACATCCCGACCGTGCTGGTCGCGCGCCCCGGCTTCGCGGCCCGCGACGTGCCCGCGGTGATCGCCGCGGCGCGCGCCGAGCCCGGCCGCCTCACCTATTCCACGCCCGGCGCCGGCAATGCCGTGCAGTTCATGATGGAGCACTTCCAGCGCCTGACGAACACGCGCATGACGCATGTGCCGTACCGCAGCGGCGCAGAGGCGGCGACGGCGCTGGTGCGCGGCGACGTCGACCTCTCCTTCACCTCGATCTCCTCCGCCCTGCCCTTCCTGCAGGACGGACGCGCGCGGCCGATCGCGGTCAGCACCGCGCGTCGCGTCGCAACCCTGCCCGAGGTGCCCGCCATCGCCGAGACGGTGCCCGGCTTCGACGTCGCGGTCTGGACCGGCGTGGTGGCGCCGGCCGGCATTACGCCCGACCTGCTCGCCCGCGCCAACGCCGTCTTCAACCAGGTGCTGGCGGTGCCGGAACTGCGGGAGAACCTGGCCCGCGTGCAGGCCGCCGATGTGGTGGGCGGCACGCCGGAGGCCTTCGGCGCCTTCATCACGGCGGCGCGGGAGCGCTGGACGCCGATCATCCGTGAACTGGGCATCCGGCTGGAATAGCCGGCCGCCCCCTTGGCGTTTCGGGAACCTTCACTTATTCCCGGTCCTAGGCACAGTAAGTCAGCCGGGAGTCGACGCCAGTGATCCATCGCCTTCTGCTTGCCGCGGCCGCCGCGGTCAGCCTGTCGGTGCCCGTCGCGCAGGCGCAGGACGCCGCCGCCGGGCAGCGCGTCTTCAACCAGTGCGTGGCCTGCCACACCCGCAACGAAGGCGGGCGCAACGGCGTCGGCCCGAACCTCTGGGGCGTGTTCGACCGCCGGGCCGGCGCCGTCGAGGGCTTCCGCTACTCGGCCAACATGCGCCAACTGGCCGAGGGCGGCCTCACCTGGAACGAGGCGACGCTCCGGCGCTACCTCGCCAATCCGAAGGACGTCGTCCCCCAGGGCTCGATGGCCTTCGCGGGCATCCGCAACGAGCAGCAGCTCAACGACCTGATCGCCTTCATCCAGACGCTGAAGTGATCGGCGGGGGCTTCGGCCCCCGTCAGCCGAAGGCGCCCCGCAGCAGCGGGGCGCGCAGCGCGACCACCTCGTCCACCGCGTCGCGGAACCCCTCGAGTTCCTCCTCGCCGAGCACGAGCGACAACGCGACCATGCCGCGCCGCGCCATGTAGTAGCCGCGCTCCAGCAGGTCGAGGAACAGCAGCTCCTTCAGCCCCGCATGGCCCGCAGCCGCCTGCGCCGCATCGCGCGGCGCCGCCGGCAGCACATGCAGCGTCATCATGCTCCCCCGCCCCGTGGCGACGATCGGCACGGCGTGCCGCGCCGCGATGCCGTTCAGCGCCTCACGCAGCGCATCGCCGCGCGCATTGTGCGCGACCGCGACCTCGGGCGTGTAGATCTCGCCGAGCGCCGCGATGCCGGCCGCCATGGTGAGCGTGTTGTTGTTGAAGGTGCCCGCATGCAGCACGGCATCGGAGCGGCGCGGATCGAACATCGCCATCAGCCCGGCGCGCCCGCCGAAGGCGCCGAAGGACATCCCGCCGCCGACATATTTCCCGAGCGTCGTGAGATCCGGCAGCACGCCGCTCGCCTCCTGCAGCCCGCCCGGCGCAAGGCGGCTCGTCATCACCTCGTCGAAGATCAGTACGGCGCCGGTCTCGTCCGCCAGTGCCCGCAGCCCCTCGAGGAAACCCTGTTCCGCCGGCACGCAGCCGCCGCTGCCCAGCATCGGCTCGAGGATGATCGCGGCAAGCTCGCCCGCCACGCCGCGCGCGACGCGCTGCGCCGCGGCCAGGTCGTTGTAGGGCGCGAGCACGACGCGATGCGGCACGTTCACCGCCGGCCGCGCGCCCGGCGGGAAGGTTAGGACGCTGCCGTGATACCCGCCCTCGAAGGCCAGGATCGTCCCGCGCCCCGTCGCGATGGTCGCGCAGGCAAGCGCGAGCAGGTTCGCCTCGGTGCCGGAATTGGTGAAGCGCACAAGCTCGATGGATGGGAAGCGCGTGCAGATGAGCCGCGCGAACTCCGCCTCCAGCGCGTTGTGCGCCGTGAGGTTCACGCCGCCATCCAGCGCGCGCATCACGGCCGCCCGGATGGCCGGATGCGAATGGCCGAACAGCCCGGCGGTGTATTCGCCCGCCATGTTCACATAGGCATGGCCGTCCGCGTCGAAAATGCGGCAGCCCTCGCCACGCAGCGCGGTGAAGGGGAAGGGCCCGTGGAACAGCACGCTGCGCGTGTTGCCGCCGGGCATGACCTCGGCGGCCGCGCGGTGCCGCGCCAGGCTCTCGGGCCGGCGGCGCACATAGAGGTCGCGGGCCTCGTCCAAGGCATCCTCGACCGTCGCATTCCGTCCGCGCATGCCGCCTCCGCGTCCCGCTCGCCGGCCAGTCTCGCCCCCGCCGGCCTGCGCGCCTATTGTCCCGCCGGAACCGCCGGACGCAACACGCCCATGTCACCAGAGGACGCCCCGCTCGCCGGCCTTCGGCTCGTCGAGGTCTCCGCCTTCGTCGCGGCCCCGATCGGCGGCATGACCCTCGCCCAGCTCGGCGCCGAGGTGATCCGCATCGACCCGATCGGCGGCAACATCGATATCGGCCGATGGCCGCTCGCCCCGTCCGGCACGAGCCTCTACTGGGCCGGGCTGAACAAGGGGAAGCGCTCGGTCTGCCTCGCTCTCGACAAGCCCGAAGGGCGCGAGATCGCCGCCGCGCTGATCGCCGAGGCCGGGATCCTGCTCACCAACCTGCCCTCCGCCGAGGGCTGGATGTCCTACGCCGCGCTCTCCGCCCGCCGCCCGGACCTCATCATGCTGCGGCTGACCGGCACGCATGATGGCGGCAACGCCATCGACTACACGGTGAATGCCGCCGTCGGCTTTCCCGTCGCGACCGGCGAGGACGAGCGTCCGGTGAACCATGTGCTGCCGGCCTGGGACGTCGCCGCCGGGCTCTACCTCGCGACCGGCCTTCTCGCCGCGGAACGACGCCGCACGCGGACAGGGCGCGGCGGCGAGGTGACGCTCGCGCTCTCCGACGTCGCCTACGCGACGGTCGCAACGCTCGGCTACCTGGCCGATGTGCAGGTGAACGGGCATGTCCGCCCGCCGCTAGGCAACCATCTGTACGGCGCCTTCGGGCGCGACTTCTCATGCAAGGACGGGCGGCGCGTGATGCTCGCCGCGATCTCCAACCGGCAGTGGCGGGCGATTGGCAAGGCGACGGGGCTCGCCGAGAAGCTCGAGATGATCGGGCCGCTGATGGGCGTGGACATGAGCGACGAAGGCGGGCGCTACGCTGCGCGCGACGCGATCTGCGCCGTGCTTGCGCCCTGGTTCGCCGCGCGCAGCCTGCCGGAGGTGCGTGCCGCCTTCGAGGCGAGCGGCGTGCTGTGGGGCCCCTACCAGGATTTCGGCCAGATGGTCCGCGAGGATCCCCGCTGCTCCGCCGCCAATCCGATGTTCGCCGAGATCGAGCAGCCCGGCGCGGGACGCCTGCTCGCGCCCGCCTCGCCGCTGCAGCCGGCGCTGCCGCCGCGGCCCGCGCCACGCCTCGGCGCCGACACGGACGCCGTGCTGCGCGAGAGGCTCGGCTTGCCGCACGACACCATCGCCGCCTATCGCGCGGCGGGACTTCTGCCACGGGATTCGTGATGACCGAGTTGCTGAGGGAATGCCGCGCGGCGCTGGCCGGCGCGGAAGCGATGCTGGATGCCGCGCGCGCCGCGCTGTCGCGCGAGGTGTCGCGCGACGGGAAGCTCGACGTGGCGGCGCTGGAAGCCGCGCAACTCGGCGCGCATGGCCTCGCCTGGGCCGCCACCTATGTCGAGGCGCTGCGCCAGGCGGCGCGCTGGGGCGAGCGGCTCGACGCCGCCGGGCGGCTTGGTGCGACCGAGCGCGCGATCCTCGTCCTCGGCTTCGCCGAATACGGCGCGCAGCTCGCGGGCGGCATCCCGATGAGCCAGGTGGAGATGGCGCGCCCCGCCGATCTCGGCGTGCCGCCGGCCGCCGAGGCGACGCTGCGCGCGGCCTTCGCGCCCTTCGCGGAGCCCGCGCGGCTGGCCGAGGCACGCGTCGCCATGCATGCCGCGCTGCAGGCCGAGAGCTTCGGCGATGTCGGCGTGACGGATCCTGACATGGCGCTGCTGCGCGATCAGTTCGGCCGCTTCACCGCAGCCGAGGTGACGCCGCATGCGCAAGGTTGGCACGACGCCAACGCGCTCATCCCGCTCGACCTGATCGCCAAGCTCGGCGAGCTCGGCACCTTCGGTGTCACGATCCCGGAGGCGCACGGTGGCCTGGGCCTCGGCAAGGTCGCGATGTGCCTGGTGTCGGAGATGCTGTCGGAAGGCTATGTCGGCGTCGGCTCGCTCGGCACCCGGAGCGAGATTGCCGGCGAACTGATCGCGCTGAACGGCACGGAGGCGCAGAAGGCGCGCTGGCTGCCCGGCATCGCCAGCGGCGAGATCCTGCCGACCGCCGTCTTCACGGAGCCCAACACCGGCAGCGACCTGGCGAACCTGCGCACCCGCGCCGTGCGCGAAGGCGACGTCTATCGCGTCCATGGCGCAAAGACCTGGATCACCCATGGCAGCCGCAGCGACGTCATGACGCTGCTGGTCCGCACCGGCGACGCGCCCGGCCATCGTGGCCTGTCCATGCTGATCGCGCCCAAGCCGCGCGGCACCGACGACGATCCGTTCCCCGCGCCAGGCATGTCGGGCTCCGAGATCCACGTCCTCGGCTATCGCGGCATGCGCGAATACGAGATCGCCTTCGAGGGCTTCGAGGTGCCGGCCGACTGCCTGCTCGGCGGCGTCGAGGGCCAGGGCTTCCGGCAGCTGATGGAGACCTTCGAGTCTGCGCGCATCCAGACCGCGGCGCGCGCGCTCGGCGTCGCGCAGAACGCGCTGACGCTCGGCTTGTCCTACGCGAAGACCCGCATCCAGTTCGGCAAGCCGATCCTCGGCTTCCCGCGCGTGTCGAACAAGCTGGTGATGATGGCCGTCGAGACGATGCTGGCCCGGCAGCTGACCTACTTCGCCGCGCGCGAGAAGGATGCCGGACGGCGCTGCGACGTGGAGGCGGGCATGGCCAAGCTGCTCGCAGCGCGCGTCGCCTGGGCCAATGCCGACGCCGCGCTGCAGGTGCATGGCGGCAACGGCTATGCGCTGGAATACCCGATCAGCCGCGTGCTCTGCGATGCGCGGGTCCTCTCCATCTTCGAAGGTGCCGCGGAGATCCAGGCGCATATCATCGCGCGTGGCCTGCTCGGCCGGGTGAACTGATGCCCTTCCCCACCCTCCCCGCCCCGCTCGCCGAGGCGCTCGCCGCCCGCGGCTATGCCGAGCCGACGCCGGTGCAGGAGGCGGTGCTGGCGCCCGAGACCGCAGGCCGCGACCTGCTCGTCTCCGCCCAGACCGGCTCCGGCAAGACCGTCGCCTTCGGCCTGGCCTTCGCGCCGGAGGTGCTGGGCGAGGCCGCGCGGCTCGGCCCCGCGCGCACGCCGCTCGCGCTCGCCATCGCGCCGACGCGCGAGCTGGCGCTGCAGGTGCGCGAGGAACTCGGCTGGCTCTATGCCGGCGCGGGCGCCCGCGTGATCGCCTGCGTCGGCGGCACCGACATGCGCGCCGAGCGGCGCCAGCTCGACATGGGCGCGCATATCGTGGTCGGCACGCCGGGGCGGCTGCGCGACCATCTGGAGCGCGGCGCCCTCGACCTCGCCGCCTTGCGCGCCGTGGTGCTCGACGAGGCCGACGAGATGCTCGACATGGGCTTCCGGGACGAGCTGGAAGCGATCCTCGACGTGACGCCGGAGACGCGGCGCACGCTGCTGTTCTCCGCGACCATCCCGAAGGAGATCGCGGCGCTGGCGAAGCGCTACCAGCGCGACGCGCTGCGCATCGCCGCGACCGGCGAGGGCGCGCATCGCGACATCACATACAGCGCTATCGTCATCGCCCCGCGCGAGGAGGAGCGCGCGCTGGTCAACCTGCTGCGCTGGCACGACGCGCGCGCCATCGTCTTCTGCGCGACGCGCGCCGCCGTCGCCCGGCTGCACGGCAACCTGACGGAACGCGGCTTCGAGGCAGTGGCGCTGTCCGGCGAGCTCACCCAGGCGGAGCGGAACCGGGCGCTCCAGTCGCTGCGCGACGGCCGCGCACGGGTCTGCGTCGCGACCGACGTCGCCGCACGCGGCATCGACCTGCCCGACCTCGGCCTCGTCGTGCATGCCGAGTTGCCGCGCGACCGGGAGACGCTGCTGCACCGCTCCGGCCGCACGGGACGCGCCGGCCGCAAGGGGCAGTCCATACTCCTGGTCCCCGCGAACCGGCGGCGCATCGCCGAGCGGCTGCTGGCCACGGCGCGCATCGCCGCCGAATGGGGCGCGCCGCCCTCGGCCGACGAGATCCGCGCGCGCGACGCCGAGCGGCTGCGCGAGCAGGCGCTCGGCG
>NZ_JAKJIB010000129.1 GCF_021864505.1 Falsiroseomonas oryziterrae | reverse complement strand
TCGGCGTTGCGCCCGGCCCGCGCGGCGGCGACACCCTCCGTGCGGAGCGCGCCGGGGTCGGCAGGCGCCTGCGCCGCGGCGATGCCGGGCGCAGCCAGCAGCGCGCACATCAGGGCCATGCGGATCGGGCGCATCACGCCGGGACCCGGTCCGCGAGCGCGACGCGGTCCCGCCCGCCCCGCTTGGCAACATAGAGCGCGCCGTCGGCGGCGGCGATCGCGGCCTCGAGCACCCGGGCAGCGTGTCCGGCCTCCGCCACGGGATCGAGTTCGGCGACGCCGAAGCTCGCGGTGACCCGGGCGCCCGCGGTCGGATGCGGGACGGCGACCGGCAGCGCCACACGCAGACGCTCGGCCATCGCCGAGGCGTCGCGCAGCCCGGCGCCGGGCAGCAGCAGCGCGAATTCCTCGCCGCCGAGGCGTCCGGCAAGGTCGCCGGCCCGCAACCCCGACAGCACTGCCGAGGCCGCGCCGCGCAACACGGCGTCGCCGGCCGCATGGCCATGCGTGTCGTTGACAGCCTTGAAGCGGTCGAGGTCGAGCGCGACCACCGAGACCGGCACCCCGTCGCGCGCGGCACGGGTGATGGCGGCGACGCCGGCATCGAGGAAGCCGCGACGGTTCCGCAGCCCGGTCAGCGGGTCCGTGACCGCCTGCTCGGCGAGGCGTACGAGTGCGAGGTCGCGCTCGTCCAGCGCGCGCATCAGCAGGAGGCCCAGCAGCGGCAGCAGGAGGTCGAAGCCGAGCCAGTACCAACTCCCCGGCAATATGGGGTCCGCCGCCCTCAGGACGGTGTTGTCATAGGCGTCGCGGAGCGAGAGCACCGCGGCAGCGCTGAGCGCGAGCGCGGCGGCCACGGCAAGTGTCGCCGGATGCAGGCCGGCCTCGGCCAATGCGGGAGCACGCGGGCGGAAGAGACGGGCGATCGCGGTGCCCGCCATGGCAAGGCAGGCAGCCCCGATGAAGACTCGTCCCGCCACGTACAGCGTCTCGCTGAGACCCAACCCGGTCGGCTGGAAGCTCATGTGCAAATGGGCCTTGGTCACCTCGACCAAGGGTACCAAGACATGCTGAAAATTAGTTGAGACGCTTGGCCAGATATGAGGCAGGTTGCTGCGGAAACGGTGCAGTAACCCTCACATCATGGCGCCGGTAAGACCCGCCTGCAGCTTGGCGTCCATGCTCGAAACCTGACGGAGCAAGCACGATGACCACGGTCCCAAGCACCCGCGTGCGCATGGGCGAGATCACCGGCGACGAGGCGCGCGCGCTGTATCCGTCCAATCCGGTGGTGCTGCTGCCGCTCGGCAGCCAAGAGGACCAGGGGCCACATGCGCCGATGGGCGACTACCTGCTGGCCGAGCGGATGGCCGAGCTGATCGCGCTGCGCGCGACGGCGGAAGGCACGCGCACCGTGGTGGCGCCCGTGCTGCCCTTCGGCAAGGGCGACTTCTTCGCCCCGATGGCGGGCGGCATCGCGCTGTCGGCCGCCACCTTCCGCGCCGTGCTCGACGAGGTGTTCCACGAGCTGCTGCGCCACAACCTGACGCGGCTGGTCGTCCTGAACGGGCATGGGGGGAACGTGGAGGTCATCAACGACGCGACGCGCGCGGTGCTGCGCGAGCGTGGCCTGGTCATCCCGACGCTCTATCTCTGGCGCATCGCGGGGGCGGAGCTGCCGAAGCTGGTCGGCGCGGAGAAGGCGAAGGCCAGCGCAGGGCACGGCGCCGACCCGCTGACCAGCCTCTGCCTGCACCTGTTCCCGGAGCGCGTGCGGACCGACCTGATCCGCCCGCCGCGGGCCGAGGGCGCGACCGCGCTCGGCCTCCCGGCGCGCGGGTTCGGCGCGCTGGACTTCCGGGGCGCCGAGGTCACCGTGCCGCAGCAATACGACGTCTTCTGCCCCGAGAGCGTCGGCGCGGCCGATGCGCGGCTGTGCAGCGCCGCGACCGGCAAGCTGATCGCCGATCGACTGGTCGAGATCGGATCAGCGTTCTGCCATCACTTCGCGAAGGCCGAGAACCGCGTTTAGCGCCTGATCCGCGGTGGCGGTACGCAGGAGCGGTGACTCGGTCGCTCGCGTATTGACGACGGCGTCAGGCCTTCGCCGGGGCGTCGGGCGAGAAGCGCACGCCGGCGCGCGCCAGCCCGCCGCCCAGCGCCACCACCGTGCCGTCCCCGCGCCAGCAGGCAGCGCCGGTCATGCTGCCATCCGCGTAGAATTCGATCGCGTTCAGCCCGCCGCCGATGGTCCGCACGCGCTCGATGCGGTGGCCGCGGGCGGCGAGCGCGGCCGCGACCTCGTCCGGGAAGGCCGGCTCCAGCTCGAGCCCGAAGCCCTGCGTCCAGGCGCGCGGCGCCTCCACGGCACGCTGCAACTCCATCCCATGGTCGATCAGGTTCAGGATCGCCTGCATGGTGGAGCCGAAGATCCGGAGGCCGCCGGGCTGGCCGAGCGCCCAGCGCAGCCGCCCGTCCTGCGTGACGACGCTCGGCGCCATCGAGGTGAAGACGCGCTTGCCCGGCGCCACCGAGAGCGCCTGGCCGGGACGCGGCTCGAAGTTCAGCATGTAGTTGTTGGCGATCATCCCGGTGCCCGGGATGCCGATGCGCGCGCCGAACAGGCTGTTGATGGTCTGGGTGCTGGCAACGACGTTGCCCATGGCGTCTGCCACCGTGACATGGGTGGTGTTCGGGCTTTCGCGTAAGCCGGGGTCTGGCGCCCAGTCCTGCGCGGCGTCCATCCGGATCGCGGCGCGGCGCGCGGCGGCATGGTCCTTTGCCGTCAGGCGGGCGACGGGAACCTCCACGAAGGCGGGATCGGCGGTCGCGACGGCGCGGTCGGCGAAGGCGATCTTCAGCACCTCGGCCAGCAGATGCGTCGTCTCGACCGTGCCGAAGCCGAGCGCGCGGAGGTCGAAGCCCTCCAGGATGTTCAGCATCTGCGTCATGTGCACGCCGGCCGAAGAGGGCGGCGGCGGGGCGTGGATCTCGAAGCCGCGGTAGCGCGCGACGACCGGCGCACGCTCGACCGGCGCCGCGCGGCGGAGGTCCTCTTGCGTCATGATCCCGCCGGCGGCGGCGAGGCCCTCGACAAGCCTCGTGCCGACGGCGCCGCCATGCAGCGCCTCCACGCCCTCCCGCGCGATGGCGCGCAGCGTCTCCGCATAGGCGCCTTGGACCAGCCGCGCCCCGGCGCGCAGGGGCGCGCCATCCGGCAGGAAGCGCGCGGCCAGGTCGGGATCGCGCGCGAGATCCGCACGGCAATCACCGATCGCATCCGAGAGATAGGGCGTCACCGCGAAGCCCCGCGCCGCGAGGCGGATCGCCGGTTCCAGCACGTCGGCCAACGGCCAGGTGCCGTGGCGCTCCAGCGTCTGCGCCCAGGCGCGCAGCGCCCCGGGGACCGCGACGGCCAGCGCGCCGACGGCGTTGGCGCGGTCCGCGGCCTCCCGCACCTCGGCCCCCGCGCCGGGCGCCATGCGGTACATGCCGTCGAAGGCGGCGGCCGGTGCGGTGGAGAGCCCGTCCACGATGATGTGGCGGCCATCGGCCAGCCGCAGATGCGCAACGCCACCGCCGAGGATGCCGACCATCATCGGCTCCACGACCGTCAGCGCGAAGAGCGAGGCGATCGCGGCATCCACCGCATTGCCGCCGGCAACCAGCACCTCGGCGCCGGCGGCGGAGGCGAGCGGATGGTTGGTGCAGACGACGCCGCGCGATCCGGTGGCGGGGCGCTTCGCGCAGGTGAAGGAGGTCATGCGGTGCAGCTTCGCGCGGAGGTTCCGCGCCCGCAATGCTGGCTCAGCGTTCCTTCACGTAAGGAATGCCGACGGCGCGCGGCGCGACGGCGCGGCCGACGAAGCCGGCGAGCAGGATGACCGTGAGGATGTAGGGCAGCGCCTGCACCGCCTGCACCGGGAAGGGCACGCCGAGCCCCGGCACCGGCACGCCCTGCAGCCGGATCGCGACCGCGTCGAGCAGACCGAAGAGCAGGCAGGTCCAGAGTACCGGCCAGGGCTTCCAGTTCGCGAGGATCAGCGCGGCGAGCGCGATGAAGCCGCGGCCAGCCGTCATGTCCGTGCTGAAGGCGGCGCCCTGCGCGGTGGAGATCGTCGCACCCGCGGTGCCGCAGAGCAGCCCCGCGATCATCACGCCGGCGTAGCGCAGCTTCGCCACCGACACGCCCGCCGCATCCACCGCGCCCGGCGCCTCGCCGCAGGCGCGCAGCCTGAGGCCGAAGCGGGTGCGCCACAGCACGAAGGCCGCAAGCGGCACGAGCAGCAGCGCGAGATAGACGGGCGCGGTGTGCCCGCCGAGCACGCCGACCACGAGGCGCCCGAGCAGCGGCACCTCCGCGATCCATTGCGCGCCGGGCAGCGCGATGGGCTGGAAGCGGCCGTCGGGCGGCAGCGCAGGCGTCTGCCCGCCCTGGCGGAACCAAGCGAGCGCGAGGGTCGCGGTGAGGCCCGCGGCCAGCACGTTGATCGCCATGCCGGAGACCACCTGGCTGCCGCGCAGCGTCACGCAGGCGAAGGCATGCAGCAGCGCGAGCGCGGAGGAGGCGAGGATGGCGGCACCCAGCCCGAGCCAGACATCGCCGGTCACCGCGGCCGTGGCGGCGGCGGCGAAGGCACCGGCCAGCATCTTGCCCTCGAGGCCGACATCCACCACGCCGGAGCGTTCGGCGAACAGCCCCGCGAGAGCGGCCAGGATCAGCGGCGTCGCGACGCGCAGCGTGGCGGCGAGGATCGGCACGATCAGGTCGAGCGCGGCCTCCATCTCAGCCCCTCGCCATCACGCGCGCGAGCGGTGCGCGCAGCAGCGCGCCGAGCGCGCCGGTGAAGAGGATGATGAGGCCCTGCACCACCACGACCATGTCGCGCGGCAGGTCCGGCATCTCGAAGGCGAGTTCCGACCCGCCCTGCGCCAGCGCGCCGAAGAGCAGCGCGGCCAGCAGCACGCCCACCGGATGGTTGCGCCCCATCAGCGCCACCGCGATCCCGGTGAAGCCGGCGCCGCCGGTGAAGTTCAGGATCAGCTTCTGGTGGACGCCGAGGATCTCGTTCACCGCGATGCCGGCGGCGAGCGCGCCGGAGATCGCCATCACCACGATGATGCGGCGGCCCTCGTCGATGCCGGCATAGCGCGCCGCCTCGGGGTTGGAGCCGACGACGCGCAGCCCGTAGCCCCAGGGCGTGCGCCAGACCAGCACCCAGACGACGAAGGCCGCGAGCAGGGCAAGGATCAGCGTGACGTTCGCCGGCGACCGGCCGGGGAAGCCGAAGCTCGACAGCGCGGCGAGACCGGTCGCGAAGCGCCGCGTCTCGGGCGCCATCTGCCCCGGCTGGATCAGCACGTTGACCAGCAGGTAGACCATCAGCGAGGCGGCGATGAAGTTGAACATGATCGTCGTGATGACGACGTGGCTGCCGCGCCGCGCCTGCAGCCAGCCCGGCACATAACCCCAGGCGGCGCCGAAGGCCGCGCTGCCGAGGATCGCGAGCGGCAGGAGCAGCAACGCCGGCAGGCTTGCATCGAGGCCGAGGCAGACGAGCGCGATGCCGAGGCCCGCCATCGCCGCCTGCCCCTCGACGCCGATGTTGAACAGCCCAGCCTTGAAGGCGATCGCGACGGCGAGCCCCGCGAAGGCCATGTTGGTGGCGTAGAACAGCGTGAAGCCGATCGCATCCCAGGAGCCGAAGCTGCCGATCGCGAGCGCGTGCAGAGCTGCCGTCGGCGACTGCCCCGCGGCCAGCACCACCAGCGCCGAGACCGCCATCGCGAGCACCAAGTTCAGCAGCGGAAGAAGGGCGAGTTCCGCCCAGCGCGGCAGCGGGCGCGTCATGCGTGGGCGCCCGCCATGAGCAGACCGAGCTGGCGTTCATCCGCGCCGGCGGGCAGTTCACCCACGATGCGGCCGTCGAACATGACCAGGATGCGGTCGGAGAGCGCCAGGATCTCGTCCAGCTCGACCGAGACCATCAGCACCGCCTTGCCGGCGTCGCGCCAGGCGCGCAGCCGACGGTGGATCGCCTCGATCCCGCCGATGTCCACGCCGCGCGTCGGCTGGCCGACCAGCAGCACGTCCGGCGCCCGTTCCAGCTCGCGGCCCATGATCAGCTTCTGCTGGTTGCCGCCGGAGAAGAGCGAGGAGCGCAGCCGCGGCGCGGCGGGGCGCACATCATGCGTCGCCATCAGCCCGGCCGCATGCGCCTCCACCGCGCGGTTCGAGATCAGGCCGAGGACCCGGCGCCACATCGGGTCGCCGTGGTAGCCGAGGATGGCGGTGTCCTGCGCCGGGAAGTCGGCGACGAGCCCGTGCCGGAGCCGGTCCTCGGGCACATGTGCGACGCCGCGGCCGCGCATCGCCGCCGCGTCGCAGGGCGGCAGCACCTCGCCGCGCAGGCGGATGGTGCCGGACTCCGCCCGGCGCATGCCGGACAGCGCCTCCAGCAGCTCGGTCTGGCCGTTGCCGGCGACGCCGGCGATGCCGAGGATCTCGCCGGCATGGAGCGCAAGCGACACGCCCCGCACGCGCTCCACGCCTGCCCCGTCGCGCACTCGCAGATCCTGCACCGACAGCAGCTCCGGCCCTGGGGTCGCAGGCGCGGGGCGCGCGGCGGCGGCCGGCCGGCGGCCGATCATCAGCTCGCCGAGTTCGGCCGCCGAGGTCTTCGCCGTCTCGCGATGCGCGACCATCTTCCCGCCGCGCATGACGGAGACGCGGTCGGTCACCGCCATCACCTCGCGCAGCTTGTGGGTGATCAGGATCACCGCCTTGCCCTCGTCGCGCAGCGCGCGCAGCACGCGGAAGAGGTCGTCGGCCTCCTGCGGGGTCAGCACGCCGGTCGGCTCGTCGAGGATCAGGATCTCGGCGCCGCGGTGCAGCGCCTTCAGGATCTCGACGCGCTGGCGCGCGCCGACGGGCAGGTCCCCGATCCGCGCATCCGGATCAACGACAAGGCCGTAGTCGCGCCCGAGCCGCGCGAGTGACGCCCGTGCAGCCGCCTCGCCGCCGGCGAGCAGCATGCCGCCCTCTGCCCCGAGCATGATGTTCTCGATCACGCGAAAAGGCTCGACCAGCATGAAGTGCTGGTGGACCATCTCGATCCCGAGGCGGATCGCGTCCGCGCTGTCGCGGATCGTCACCGGCCTGCCGTCCACGCGGATCTCGCCGGCATCCATCGGGTAGAAGCCGTGCAGGATGGCCATCAGCGTGGACTTCCCGGCGCCGTTCTCGCCGATCACGCCGTGGATCGAGCCGCGGCGGACGACGAGGTCCACCGCGTCGTTGGCCAGGACATGGCCGAAGCGCTTGGTGATGCCGCGGCACTCGATGGCGGGCGGCGCGCCGCCCGCGCCCTGCGCCGACGTCACGTCAGGGATGTCCGCCACCTGGTGGCCCATCGTGGCGTCGCCACGATGGGATGCACCACCATCGGAGGATGGGTTCCAGGCCGGGGACCCCACGGCGGCGCCGAAGGCGACGTCGAGGGGATCAGTTCACCGGGCAGTTGTTGTCCGTCATAAAATCGTGGACGGAGACGCGGCCGGCGACGATCTCCGCGCGCGCCCGGTCGACCCGCTGGCGCATCTCGGCCGTCACGAGACGGTCATTATGCTCGTCGAAGGCCACACCGACGCCGTCCTCCGCGAGCCCCAGCACCTGCCGCCCCCCGGTGAAGCGCCCGGCGCGGGCTTCCTCGAAAGCCAGTCGCGCCGCGACGTCCACGCGCTTCAGCATGGAGGTCAGCACATGGCCGGGATGGAGGTGGTTCTGGTTGGAATCCACGCCGATGCCGAGGCGCCCGGCATCGGCCGCGGCCTGCAGCACGCCGCGGCCGGTGCCGCCGGCGGCATGGAAGATCACGTCCGCGCCGCGCTCGATCTGGCTGCGCGCGAGCTCGCTGCCGCGAACCGGGTCGCGCCAGGCGGCCGGGGTGGAGCCGGTCATGTTCTGGAAGACCTGGATCTGGGGGTTCACCGCGCGGGCGCCCTGGACATAGCCACAGGCGAACTTGCGGATCAGCGGGATGTCCATGCCGCCGACGAAGCCGATACGGCCCGAGCGGCTCGCCATCGCCGCCATCATCCCGGCGAGGTAGCTCCCCTGCTCCTCGCGGAACAGGACCGAGCGGACGTTCGGCAGGTCGACAAAGCTGTCGAGCACGACGAAGCGCGTGTTCGGGAATTCGCGCGCCACGGTCTCGACGGCGGCGCGCTGGGCGAAGCCGACGGCGACGATCGGGTCCTGGCCGCGGCGGGCGAAGTTGCGCAGCGCCTGCTCGCGCTGCGGCTCGGCCGTCACCTCGAACTCGGCGACCTGGATGCCGGTGGCGCGCTGGAATTCCTGGCCGCCGCGATGCACCGCCTCGTTGAAGGAGCGGTCGAAGCGCCCACCCATGTCGAAGACGATGGCCGGGCGGACCTCCTGCTGCGCGGCGGCCGGGCCTGCCAGCAGGGCCAGCCCGCAAAGGGCGGCGAGGAGATGCCTACGCATGCGGAAGCCTCGGCGGTTCGGGGTTGCTGCGAATGAAGACCGCGTAACCTCTATACCGAATCCGACGCTCGTCAACGCGGCGTTGCACGCTGCCGGCCGTGCGAGGCTGGCGCCGGGCGACAAGGGGGGATTCCTGACATCGGCGCAGGCTGCGGCAGCCGAGGAAGGTCGAGCGGCGCAAAGCGGCGAGATGGCGTCCCGTACGGGATTCGAACCCGTGCTGCCAACGTGAAAGGCTGGTGTCCTAGGCCTCTAGACGAACGGGACGTGGCGTGGCGGGCGTATGGAGGCGCAGCCCGGGCCGGTCAAGCCCGCGCCGCCGGAATCCACCGCGCCGCACGGTTGCCCGGCGCAGGCCGCGACCTTAAGGGGCGGGCCATGCCGGAGTGCCTCATCGTCCAGCCGATCCACCGGGCCGGCCTCGACCTCCTGACTGCCCATGGCGTCACGCCGCGCTTCGCCTCGGCGCCCGACATGCCGACCGTGGCGCGCGAGATACCGGGCTGCGCCGGGGTGATCACCCGCAATGCCGGCCTGGATGCCGCCGCGGTCGAGGCCGGCGCTTCGCTCCGCGTCATCGTCAACCACGGCGTCGGGATGAACCGGATCGCGGTCGACCGGGCGACGGAACTCGGCATCCCGGTCTGCAACACGCCGACCGCCAATGCCCGCAGCGTGGCCGAGCACGCCATCGCGCTGATCCTGGCGCTGGCCCGGAAGGTGATGGAGGGCGACGCGGCAGTTCGGAGCGGCGACTGGCGGCTGCGCTACGAGGGCCGGATGATGGAGCTGCACGGCAAGACACTGGGGCTTGCCGGCTTCGGCACCATCGCGCGCATCACGGGCGCCATCGCGCGGCACGGGCTCGGCATGCGGCTGCTGGTCTTCTCGCCCGGCTCCGAGGATGCGGCCCTGCGGGAGGCCGGCGCGGAACGCGCGCCGAGCGTGGAGGCGCTGCTCGCGGGCGCGGACGTGGTGTCGCTGCACCGCCCGCTCCGCCCTGACACGCGCCACATGATCAACGCCGACACGCTCCACCACATGCGCCCGCATGCCCTGCTCGTGAACACCGCCCGCGGCGAGCTGGTGGACACAGCCGCGCTGGCGGAGGCGCTACGCGAGGGTCGGCTGGCCGGCGCTGCGGCCGACGTCTTCGCGGTGGAGCCGCCCGGCGCGGAGGAGCCGCTGCTGTCGGCACCGAACACCGTGCTCGCGCCCCATATCGCCGGCGTGACGGAGGAGGCGATGCGCGAGACGGCACTGCAATGCGCAGCACAGGTGCTGGACGTGCTGGCCGGCCGGCGGCCGCCGCATCTCGTGCGGCCCGAGGTCTGGGAGCGGCAACGGAGCTAGCGGAAGCCGAGCCGCGTCCGTCGCGCGGCGAACGCGGCCAGCCCCGGGGCAAGCGCCGCGCCACCGATGAGCAGCCAGGGCGCACGGCCCGTCAGCGTCGCCAGCCAGCCCGCGAGGCGCATGCCGCCGCGCACCTCCGCCGCCCAGCGCGCGTG
>NZ_JAKJIB010000128.1 GCF_021864505.1 Falsiroseomonas oryziterrae | reverse complement strand
CAGATCGGCAGGCCCTCGAGCAGCGTGGCGAGCGCGGCCTCCTCGCCGGGCGGGCTGACGGGCTGGATGGCGTCGACGCCGCCCTCGCGGAGCAGCGCCTCAGCCGCGTGGCGCAGCACCGGGCGGCCGAGCAGGGGCAGGTACTGCTTGGCGGTCCCGGCGCCGAAGCGCGCGCCGCGCCCGGCGGCGACCAGCAGGGCGATGGTGGTCATGCCGCGATGCTAGACGCCCGGCCCGTTCGCCGCGAGGGAGGGTGGTGGTGCCGTGAAATGCGGCATATGCCGCCGGAAGAGATGGACGATCGGGTCGGATCGGGATAGATCGCACAAATCATGAGCAATATTCCGCCTCCGGCGCTCAGCCCGCTCGACCTCGGCGGCGCCCGCATCGAGACGCCGGTCATCCTGGCCCCCATGTCGGGCGTCACCGATCTGCCGTTCCGGCGACTCGCGCGCGGCCTCGGCACGGGCCTCGTCGTCTCCGAGATGATCGCCTCCAACGCGATGGTCCGGGAGAACCGGAACACCTTGAAGATGGCGGAGGTCGACGGCTTCGGCGCGCCGTCCTCCGTCCAGCTCGCCGGCTGCGATCCGGCGGTGATGGGCGAGGCGGCGCGGCTCGTCGTGGACCGCGGTGCGGCGATCGTCGACATCAACTTCGGCTGCCCGGTGAAGAAGGTGGCGCTCGGCCAGCAGGCGGGCAGCGCGCTGATGCGCGACGAGATCGCCGCGGCGCGCATCCTGGAAGGCACCGTGAAGGCGGTGTCCGTCCCGGTGACGCTCAAGATGCGCATGGGCTGGGACCACAAGAGCCTCAATGCGCCGCGGCTGGCGAAGATCGCCGAGGAGTGCGGCATCCGCATGGTCACGGTCCACGGCCGCACGCGGCAGATGTTCTACACCGGCACCGCCGACTGGGATTTCGTGCGCCAGGTGAAGGAGGCCGTGCGGATCCCGGTCATCGTCAACGGCGACATCCTGGGGCCGGAGGATGCCGCGGAGGCGCTGCGCCGTTCGGGCGCCGACGGCGTGATGATCGGCCGCGGCTGCTACGGCCGCCCCTGGCTGCCGCGCGTCGTGGCCGAGTATCTCCGCACCGGCGTGCTGGGCCCGGAGCCGGACCTTGCCGACCAGCTCGCGACGCTGCTCGCCCATTACGACGCGATGCTGCAGCATCACGGGCGGGATCCCGGGCTGCGGCTCGCGCGCAAGCATGTCGCCTGGTACTCGAAGGGGCTTCCCGGCTCCGCCGAGTTCCGCGCCGAGGTGAACCGGCTCGACGACGCGGATGCGGTCGTCGCGCTGATCCGTCGCTTCTACGAGCCGCTGGTCGAGCGTGGCGTGGCGCGGGAGCGGCCGGTGCGCGACGCGGCCAATGACGATGCGCTGATGGCCGCGTGATGGGCAGCGCGCTGCGAAACCCGCTGTCCCGCACGTCGGTGGCCGCGCATCCGCCGGCCGCGGTGCTGCCGCCGAGCGAGGCCGCCGTGCTCGGCGCGCTGCCGGTGGCGGCCGTCGTGCTCGACGGCGAGGACCGGTTCCGCTTCGCCAATCCGGCCGCCGAGCTGTTCTTCCAGCTCTCCGCCGCCTCCCTCACCGGCCTTTCGCTGGGCGACCTGCTGCCTGGCGACAACCGGCTCTTCGGCCTGATCGCCCAGGTGCGGCGCCACGATGCGCCGGTCTATGACCACGACCTCGCGCTGGAGAGCCCAAGGCTCCGCCGCTTCGGCGTTGCGGTGCAGGGCGCGCCGCTGCCCGAGCTGCCGGGCGGCGTGGTGCTGACGCTGCAGGACGCCTCGACGGCGCAGATGCTCGACCGGCAGCTGAACTTCCGGGGTGCCGCCCGCGGCGCCTCCGCGATGGCGGCGATGCTCGCGCACGAGGTGAAGAACCCGCTGTCGGGCATCCGCGGCGCGGCGCAGCTGCTGGAACACGGGGCGAGCGAGGCCGACCGCGAGCTTTGCCTGCTGATCCAGGACGAGGCCGACCGGATCAAGAACCTCGTCGAGCGGATGGACATGTTCTCCGAGCGGCCGGTCGACATGGCCGGCGTGAACATCCACGAGGTGCTGGACCACGTCCGGCGCATCGCGCTCTCGGGCTTCGCCGCGCATATCAGGATCGTGCAGGACTACGATCCTTCGCTGCCGCCGGTCTGGGGCAACCGCGACCAGCTGGTGCAGATCCTGCTCAACCTGGTGAAGAACGCCGCCGAGGCGGTGGATGCGCGCGAGGGCGAGATCCAGCTCGTCACCGCCTATCACCACGGCGTGCGCATCGCGGTGCCGGGCAGCATGGAGCGCGTGCACCTGCCGCTCACCGTCATGGTGCGCGACAACGGGCCGGGGATCCCGGACGAGGTGCGCGCGACGCTGTTCGAGCCCTTCGTGACGACGAAGCGCGGCGGGCAGGGTCTCGGCCTCGCCCTCGTCGCCAAGCTCGTCGCCGACCAGGGCGGGCTGATCGAATGCGACAGCCGGCCCGGCCGCACGACCTTCCGCCTCAACCTGCAGAGTCCGCCCCGCCGCGCCGATCAGGGAGCCACCGCATGAGCGACCTCGCCTCGCCGCCCGCCGCCGCCCAGGGCGGTGCCGTCACGCGCACCATCCTGGTCGCCGACGACGACCGCGCGATCCGGACGGTGCTGAGCCAGGCGCTCGGTCGGTCGGGCTACCACGTCCGCGCGACCTCCTCGGCCGCCACGCTCTGGCGCTGGGTGGAAGACGGGGAAGGGGACCTCGTCATCACCGACGTGGTGATGCCGGACGAGAACGGGCTCGATCTCGTGCCGCGGATCCGCCGGGTGCGGCCCGACCTGCGCGTCGTGGTGATGAGCGCGCAATCCACCTTCTCGACCGCGCTGAAGGCGACGCAGCGCGGGGCCTTCGACTACCTGCCGAAGCCTTTCGACCTCAAGGAGCTGCTCGCTGTCGTCGGCCGGGCGCTCGCGGCGCCGACCACGGCCGCGGCCGCCGAGGGCGAGGAGCAGGAGGAGCGCCTGCCGCTCGTCGGCCGGTCGGCCGCGATGCAGGAGATCTACCGCACCGTCGCGCGCCTCACGACCACCGACCTCACCGTGATGATCACCGGCGAGTCGGGCACCGGCAAGGAACTGGTCGCGCGCGCGCTGCACGACTACGGCAAGCGCCGCAGCGGCCCCTTCGTCGCCATCAACATGGCGGCGATCCCGCGCGAGCTGATCGAGAGCGAGCTCTTCGGCCATGAGCGCGGCGCCTTCACCGGCGCGCTGAACCGTGGCGTCGGGCGCTTCGAGCAGGCGGCCGGCGGCACGCTCTTCCTCGACGAGATCGGCGACATGCCGCCCGAGGCGCAGACCCGCCTGCTGCGCGTGCTGCAGGAAGGCGAGTTCACCACCGTGGGCGGCCGACAGCCCATCAAGGCCAATGTCCGCATCGTCGCGGCGACGCATCGCGACCTGCGCCAGGCGATCCGCGCCGGGCAGTTCCGCGAGGACCTGTTCTACCGGCTGAACGTCGTGCCGATCCGCCTGCCGCCGCTGCGCGAGCGGGTGGAGGACATCCCGCTGCTCGCGCGCCACTTCCTCGAGCGCGCGCGCAACGCGGGCCTGCCGGCGAAGCAGCTGGATGCGGCGGCGCTGGAGCGGCTGAAGGCGCATCCCTGGCCCGGGAATGCACGCGAGCTCGAGAACCTCATGCGGCGCCTGGCGGCGCTCTACCCGCAGGAGATCATCGGCGCCGATGCGGTGGCGAACGAGCTGGCCGAGGCGGCACCCCCCGCCGAGGAGGCGCCGCGCGCACCGGAGACGCTCGAGCAATCCGTGGAACGCCACCTCGCCGGGTTCATGTCGGCGCACAAGGACGGCATGCCGATCCGCGACCTCTACGACCGCGTGCTCGCGGAGGTGGAGCGCCCGCTGCTGCGCCTCGCCCTCAGCGCGACGCGGGGCAACCAGATCAAGGCGGCGGCCATGCTCGGGCTCAACCGCAACACGCTCAGGAAGAAGCTGCGCGAGCTCGACCTGCCGGTGGTCCGCGGGCTGCCGTGAGGGGCGGGGCCGGATGGGTGCCGGCCTGCTGTCGCTGCTCCTCGACGTCGGGGCCCTGACTGCTCTGGCGGGTTGGTTCATCCTTGCGCGGCGCACATGGGCGGCCTCGGGTGAAGGCATCTCCTTCGCCCGCTTCCTCTGGTATGTGCTGTGGCCGGAGGGACGCGTGCATTTCGGCTTCCTTGTGGAGCACTGGTCCGGCGGCTTCGACGCCCCGCACATGCGGCGACTGCGCTATGCGCTGATCGCGATCGGCGTCGGCTGGACGGCGCTCACCATCCTCCGGGGCCAGGACGGATGAGCGGTTTCTCGAGCGGCCGTGGGCGAATCGGCGAGTTCCTGATCGGACGGGCGATGACGCTCGGCCTTGCGGTCACCGCCGTGCTGCTGGGGCTGCTCACCTTCGTCCTGCTCGCCGGCGGCTCGCCGCTCGGTCCCACCAGCCCGGGGCAGATCGTCGGCCTGGTGCTGGGGAACGCCACCGTCCTGCTGCTGCTCTTCGCCTCGCTGGCGACGCGCATCGTGCGGGTCTGGGCGGAGCGGCGGCGAGGCAGCGCGGGCTCGCGGCTGCATGTGCGCCTCGTGCTGCTGTTCGGCGTGGTGGCGGTGGTGCCCTCGCTGGTCGTCGGCGCCTTCGCCGCGGTGTTCTTCAACCTCGGCATCCAGGCCTGGTTCAGCGACCGCGTCCGAACCACGCTCGAGGCGTCGCTCGTCGCTTCCCGAGCCTGGCTCGACCAGCACCGGGACGAGATCCGGGTGGACGCGCTGGCCATGGCGGCCGACCTGAACCGTGCGGCGCTGATCTTCCTGCCGCAGAATCCCCAGGCCTTCGAGCGGCTGCTGGCGACGCAGGCGACGATCCGCGGCCTCACCGAAGCCGTTGTCGTCGAGCCGCAGCTCGGCCAGGTCGTCGCGCAGGCCGGGCTCGTCTCCGGCGGGGTAGTCGACCTTCCGAGCCCCTGGGCGCTGGAGCAGCTCCGCCAGGGCGAGATCGCGGTGGTGCCCGACGACAGCGAGGCGCGGGTGCGCGCCATGGCCCTGCTCGACATCCAGCCCGGTCTCGTGATGATCATCGGCCGGCCGCTCGATGCCGGGATCCTGGAACATCTGCGGCGGACCGAGCTGGCCTTCCAGGAATACGACACGCTGGACCGCAACCGCGGCAGCCTGCAGATCACCTTCGCGCTCGTCTTCGCCTGCGCGGCGCTGCTGGTCCTGCTCGCGGCCGTGCTGGTCGGCCTGGTCTTCGCCAACGGCCTCGCGCGCCCAATCAGCCGCCTGATCACCGCGGCCGAGCAGGTGCGGGCCGGCGACCTCTCGACCCGCGTGCAGGAGGGCACGGCGGATGACGAGCTCGCGACCCTGACCCGCGCCTTCAACCGCATGACGAGCCAGCTCTCCGCCCAGCGTGGCGAGCTGATGGAGGCCTATCGCCAGATCGACGAGCGGCGGCGCTTCACCGAGACGGTGCTGGCCGGCGTCTCCGCCGGCGTGGTCGGGCTGGATGCGGAGGGGCGGATCAACCTGCCGAACCGCAGCGCGTCGGAGCTGCTGGGGATCGACCTCGACGCCGGGATCGGGCTGCCGCTGGCGAAGGTCGTGCCGGAATTCGCGCCCCTGATCGCCGAGGCGCGCGCCGCGCCGGAGCGGCCGCGCATGGCGGAAATCCCGTCCGGGCCGGCATCGAGCCGGCGGACCCTGATCGCGCGCATCGGCGCCGAGATGCAGCAGGGCCAGGTGGCCGGCTTCGTGCTGACTTTCGACGACATCACCGAGCTGCAATCGGCGCAGCGCAAGGCGGCCTGGGCCGACGTGGCGCGCCGCATCGCGCACGAGATCAAGAATCCGCTGACGCCGATCCAACTCTCCGCCGAGCGGCTGAAGCGGAAGTACCTGAAGGAGATCGCCACCGACCCCGAGACCTTCCGCTCGCTCACCGACACGATCGTGCGGCAGGTCGGCGACATCGGGCGGATGGTGGACGAGTTCTCGGCCTTCGCGCGCATGCCCCAGCCGGTGATCCGGCCGGAGAATCTGGGCCAGGTGATGCGCGAGGCGCTCGTGCTGCAGCAGGCCGCGCATCCGGAGATACGTTACGAAGTTGTCATCCCCGACCCGGCGCCGGCCGCGCCCGCGGATCGGCGCCTGATCGGCCAGGCGCTGACCAACCTGCTGCAGAACGCCGCCGACGCGGTCGCCGCGCGGCCGCGGGCGGAGGCGGAGTCGGGGCGCATCTCGCTGCGCCTTGAGGCCGTGCCGGAAGGCTGGGCCCTGGTTGTCGAGGATGACGGCGTCGGCCTGCCGGAGGGGGAGGACCGCGCCCGCCTGACCGAGCCCTATGTGACCCACAAGGCGAAAGGCACGGGGCTCGGCCTTGCCATCGTCAAGAAGATCATGGAGGACCATGGCGGGCGGCTGGCGCTCGAGGACCGCGGCGACGAACCGGGGGCGCGGGCCGTGCTGATCCTGCCCGCCGAGGCCCCCGAGGCCCGGCGCGAGGAGGCTGCTCTGGGGCTGGGACGGGTCGGGCATGGCGCATGACATTCTGATCGTTGACGACGAGCCCGATATCCGCGCGCTCATCGAGGGCATCCTGGCGGATGAGGGCTACCAGACGCGGCAGGCAGCGAATTCCGACCAGGCGATGGCGGCGTTCCGGGCCCGTCGTCCGTCGCTCGTCATCCTCGACATCTGGCTGCAGAACTCGAAGCTCGACGGCCTCGGCATCCTGGGCGTGATGCACCAGGAGGAGCCGCGCGTGCCCTGCGTGATGATTTCCGGCCACGGCACGATCGAGACCGCGGTGCAGGCGATCCAGCAGGGCGCCTACGACTTCATAGAGAAGCCCTTCAAGTCCGATCGGCTGCTGCTGATCGTGAGCCGCGCGCTCGAGGCGGCGCGGCTGAAGCGGGAAGTCAGCGAGCTGAAGCTGCGCGCGGGCGCGGAGACCGAACTGGTCGGCGTCTCCTCCTCCATCGCCCAGCTCCGCCAGGCGGTCGAGCGCGTGGCGCCGACGGGCTCGCGCGTGCTGATCAGCGGGCCGGCGGGAGCGGGCAAGGAGGTCGCGGCGCGCATGCTGCACGCGCGCTCGCGCCGCAGCGACGGGCCCTTCGTCGCGCTGAACTGCGCGACGCTCGCGCCCGGGCGCTTCGAGGAGGAGCTGTTCGGCGTCGAAGCCGGCAGCGACGCCAATGCTCAGCCCCGGCGCGCGGGCGTGCTGGAGCGCGCGCATGGCGGGACGCTGTTGCTCGACGAGGTCGGCGACATGCCGCTCGAGACCCAGGGCAAGATCGTGCGAGCGCTGCAGGAACAGGGCTTCACGCGCCTCGGCGGCGCGCAGCGCGTGCAGGTGGATGTCCGTGTCCTGGCCACGACGAGCAAGGACCTGCAGGCCGAGATCGGCGCCGGCCGCTTCCGCGAGGATCTCTACTACCGGCTCGCCGTGGTGCCGCTGAAGATCCCGTCGCTGCGGGAGCGGCGCGAGGACATCCCGGCGCTGGCGCGCCACTTCATGGCGAAGTCGGTCGAGACCTCCGGCATGCCGCCGCGCGAACTGTCCGAGGACGCGCTGGCCGCGATGCAGGCCTATGACTGGCCGGGCAATGTGCGGGAGCTGCGCAACCTGATCGACTGGCTGCTGATCATGGCGCCGGGGGAGGCGCGCGAGCCGATCCGTCCCGACCACCTGCCGCCGCAGGTCGGCGCCGCGGCGCCCGCGGTGCTGAAGCTCGACCGGTCGAGCGAGATCATGACGCTGCCGCTGCGCGAGGCGCGCGAGCTGTTCGAGCGCCAGTACCTGGAAGCGCAGCTGCTGCGCTTCGGCGGCAACATCAGCCGCACCGCGGCCTTCGTCGGCATGGAGCGCAGCGCGCTGCACCGCAAGCTGAAGTTCCTCGGCGTCAACGCCGAGGACCGCGCGCCGGCGGCGAGCAACTGAGCGATGGCGCGCATTGCCGAGCAGAAGGGAAGGGCGGCCGGCGAGGCCGGCCGAGCGCCCGAAGGGCGCCGCGCATCAACCAACCGCCGAAACCGGCACGACCGCGGCCTGCGCGAAAGCCGTCGTGCCGAAGGCACGCCTGCGGCGCGCAGCCGCGGAGCGGCCGCCCGGCGCCTGAGGGGCTGACCAATGTCCAAGATCGCTTACGTCAACGGGCGCTATGTCCGGCAGCCCGAGGCGGCGGTGAACATCGAGGACCGCGGCTACCAGTTCGGCGACGGCATCTACGAGGTCGTGCATCTCTATGGCGGGCGCTACGTGGACGAGGACCTGCACCTCGCCCGCCTCGAGCGCAGCCTGAAGGAGATCAGGCTGCCGATGCCGATGTCGCGCGCGGCGCTGCGGCTGGTGCTGCGCGAGGTCGCGCGGCGCAACCGCGTGACGGAGGGGCTGCTCTACATGCAGGTCACGCGCGGCGTCGCGCGGCGCGACCACCCGTTCCCCGCGAAGCCGGTGCCGCCCGCGCTGGTCGTGACGGTGAAGCGCATCCCGCCCTATCCGACCGACATCGAGAAGTGGCAGTCGAGCTGCATCACGCTGCCCGACCTCCGCTGGGCGCGGCGCGACATCAAGAGCGTGAACCTGCTGCCCAACGTGCTCGCCCGGCAGGCCGCGCGGGAGAAGGGCTCGATCGAGGCGATCCTCTACGACGAGGCGACCGGCGTGGTGACGGAGGGTGCCGCGACGACCTTCTGGATCGTGGACGAGCGCGGCGCGATCCGCACGCGCTTCCAGGACCATGTGATCCTCCCCGGATGCACCCGCGCCGCGCTGATGACCGAGTTGAAGGCCGCCGGCATCGCCTGGGACGAGACGCCCTTCACGATCGAGGACATGCGCAAGGCGCGGGAGGCCTTCATCACCTCCGCGACCTCCTTCGTGCGCCCGATCACGAAGATCGACGGCGCGCCGGTCGGCGATGGGAAGGTGGGGCCCGTGGTACGGCGCCTCTTCGACCTCTTCGCGCGTCACGTGAAGGGCGACCTGCGGAACGCGGCTTGATCGATGCTCTCGGACGCCGGGCGCGGCCTTCGGCCGCTTGGCTTCGCGCGGGCCTCTGGCGCGCCCGGCCGCGCATTTGGGTCTGTGCGCGGGCCAGCTTCGTGACCTCGGCGCGCGCCGCATGCCGCGATCTCGGAGGCAGCCCTCATGCGTGAGGCTCCGGTCTGCATCCTCTGGGACTGGGACAACACGCTGGTGGATGGCTGGGCGGCCATCCAGCATGGGCTGAACGTCACCTTCCGCGACTTCGGCATGCCGGAATGGGATCGCGACACCGTGCTCGCGCGCGTCCGCGGATCGCTGCGCGACACCTTCCCGTCCATGTTCGGCGCCGAATGGGAACGGGCGCGCGACGTCTTCTATGCGGCGGTCCGCGAGCGGCACCTCGAGGTGCTCGCGCCGATGCCGGGCGCAGCCCTCGCCCTTGCCGCCGCGGCGGCGGTCGGGCCGCAGGCGGTGATCAGCAACAAGCAGGGAGCGCTGCTGCGCGCCGAAGCGGCTCATCTCGGCTGGGCGCCGCGCTTCGCGCGCCTGGTCGGCGCGGGCGACGCCGAATCGGACAAGCCGGATCCGGCACCGTTCCGGCTCGCGCTCGCGGCCTGCGGCGTGCCCGGCGGGTCCCGTGTCTGGTACGTCGGCGACACGGCGATGGACATGCAGGCGGCGCGCGCCGCCGGCTGCACGGCCGTGCTGGTCGGCGATGCCGGACATGACGGGGGCATGGCGAAGGCGCAACCCGATCTGGCCTTCATCGACGCGCATGCCCTCGCCGCGCATCTGGGTGCCCTTGCCAGATCGCCCGGACCTCTGGAAAGCTGACATCGTCGGACCTGCGCGCGACGCACTCGCGGCAGGCCAACAACAAGAAGGACCAACCCTCCGTGGCCGCCGAAAAGTCGCAGAACGTTCAGGACGTCTTCCTGAACCATGTCCGCAAGTCGAAGACCCCCGTCACCATCTTCCTGGTGAACGGCGTGAAGCTGCAGGGCATCATCACCTGGTTCGACAATTTCTCCGTGCTGCTGCGGCGCGACGGGCATACGCAGCTCGTCTACAAGCACGCCATCAGCACGGTGATGCCGGGCGCGCCGATCTCGCTCTTCGACGCGGGCACGGCCGGGCAGGGGGCTGCGGCCGGGGCCGCG
>NZ_JAKJIB010000127.1 GCF_021864505.1 Falsiroseomonas oryziterrae | reverse complement strand
GGGCGCCGACGGCGGTGCCGAGCGTGTAGCCCGCGGCCTCGCGCAGCGCGGAGAAGCGGTAGAGCCGGCCCGGCTCCTCGGCGTCCACGCGCGCGGCGGCGCGGCTGGTCAGCACGAGCATCGCCTGCGGATCGGCGCAGTCGCCGGCGAACCAGGCGCCGCGCAGAGCGTCCGGCACGCCGGCAGGGGCGGGGCCGGCGGCAGGCGCCTGGGCCTGGGCGGCAAGCGGCAGCGCGACCAGCGCGGCGGCGAGAAGCCTGATCATCGCAGCACGATCTCCTCGCCCGAGCACAGGTCCACGTTGGGCCGCGCCACCTCGCGCCCGTCGCGGAACACCGCGATCAGGTCGGCGGCGCAGGCGTCGGGGTCCACCGGCTCGACCTCCAGCACGCTGCCGATCGGCAGGATGTCGGCGCCGAGCCGGTCGTCGCCGCGCGGGCCGCCGGGGCGCCCGGTGTAGAGCTCCACGATCGGCAGCGGGCCGGCGTTGCGCAGGCGCAGCACGGAGGCGATCGGGCCGTCCATGTCGCCGTCGCCCGCCGTGTCGGCCACCGTCCAGCCGGGGCGGAGCACGATGCGGTCGGTCTCGCAGATGTCCAACGCCCGCCGCTCCTCCGCCCCGCCATTGGGGAAGACGATGCGGATATCGGCCTCGCAGCCGCCTTCCATGCGCAGCGTCGCCTCGTCGCCGACGGCGAGCATCGAGGTGCCGAGCCGGTCGGGCCCCCAGTCGCTGTCGGTGCTGGCGGACAGATAGGCCTCCAGCACCGGGACGAGGTGGCGGTTCACCAGCGTCACCTCGCGCGCCGGCAGGCGGGGGATGCCGGCGCGGTCGAAGGCGACCTGGCGCGTGGCGCAGAGATCGAGGCCGCGCGCCACCTCCTCGCGGTCGTCGGCATAGACGGCGCGCAGGTCGAAGGCGCAGTCGCGCGTGCGCATGCGGAGCGTGAAGCTCTCGCCGGGCGGGATGACGGAGGCGCCGAGGCGGTCCGGGCCCCAGGCGCGGTCGGCGGGCGCATCGGGCTGGGCGGGGGCGGCGTAGAGCTCGCGCAGCAGCACGCCGCTGCGGTTCAGCACCTCCGCCTGGAGCGTGGGCAGGCTGGGGTCGCCGAAGACCAGGCGCGGGTTGCGGCAGATGTCGACGCGCGCGCGCGTCACCTCCGTCCCGTCCGCGAAGACCGCGGTCACGTTGAAGGTGCAGTCGCGCGTGCGGCCGAGGCGGACCCGGTAGGTGGCGCCGACCGCGACGATGTCGGCGCCGAGCCGGTCCGGCCCGCGCTCGGCCGCGTTGGGCGGCGCGGCGTAGAGCTCGCGCAGCACCAGGTCGGTCTCGTTCTGCACCGTGAACTCGCGGGCCGGCGGCTGCTGCGCCGGCTGCTGGGCGGCCGCCGGCCAGAAGGCCGACGCCGCGAGCAGCGCGGCGAGCGCGAGCGGCCCGGAAGCGCGAAGGGGCGTCATGTCGGGATGAATCCTCGTCCTCGCGCGGAGAATGCTGCGGTGCGATGGCGGGCGACAAGCGGCTCGCGGCGGGTTGCGATGCCGTTCGCGCGTTCGGGGCGGCAGCGTGGCCGCGGCGCCTCATGCGGTCGGTCGATCGCCTCGGCCGATCGCATGAGGCGAGCCGATACCGCCGGGCGAGACTGGCGGGCGAGTTCGCCCGCCTTGCGGCGGACCGTCCGGTTTGCGCGGCTGCCGGCGCTGGCCTAGGTTGGAAGCAATGTCTCGCGCAGCGGGATTCGAGGGAGGAACCATGAGCATTCGTCGCCGCACCATCATTGCCGCTGCCGCCGGTCTGTCCGCAACCGCAGCGATGTCCGGCCCGGCTGCGGCGCAGCAGCGTTTCCCCAGCATGTTCGTCTTCGTGCCCGCGGGTCCGGGCGGCGGGTGGGACGGCCTCGGCCGCGCGATCGAGCAGGCGTCGCGCGCCGCGGGCCTGGTCGGCAGCTTCCAGTTCGAGAATGTCGGCGGCGCCGGCGGCACGGTCGGGCTGCCGCGCTTCGTCAGCCAGCGGCGCGGCCGCGGCGACGCGATCATGATCGGCGGCGCGGTGATGGTCGGCGCGGTGATCACAAACCGCACGCCGGTCGGGCTGAAGGACGTCACGCCGATCGCGCGGATGACGACCGAGCCCGGCGTGATCGTGGTGCCGGCGAATTCCGACTTCCGCACGCTGGCCGACTTCACCAATGCGCTGCGCGCGAACCCCGGAGCCGTCGCGATCGGCGGCGGCAGCGCGGGCGGCATCGACCACATCACGCTCGGCCTGATGCTGAAGCTGCTCGGCCGGAATGCGCGCGAAGGCAGCTACGTCGCCTTCGCCGGCGGTGGGCCGGCCCAGGCGGCCATCCTCGGTGCGCAGGTCCGCGCCGGCATCTCCGGCGTGTCGGAATTCGCCGAGCAGATCCGCGCCGGACGGATGCGCGCGCTGGCCACCACCGGCGAGACGCGCAGCCTCGACGGCGTGCCGACGCTGCGCGAATCCGGCATGGACATCGTCATCGGCAACTGGCGCGGCGTGTTCGGCGCGCCGGGGATCAGCGCGGCGCAGCGCCAGGCGCTGACGGACTGGATGACGACGCTGCATGCGACGCCGCAGTGGCGCGAGATCGTCCAGCGCCAGGGCTGGGACGACGCCTTCCTGACCGGCGCCGCCTTCGAGCAGTTCCTCGCGCGCGACCAGGCCGACACCGAGCAGGTGCTGCGCGACATCGGCCTGGCCAGCTGACGCGGGGGCACGGGGGGTGAAGCGCCGCGACCATGCCGATCTCGGCGCGGCGCTGTTCGTCCTCGGCCTTGGCGTGGTGGCGGCGTGGCAGGCCTCCGTCGTTCCCGTGTCGCCGCTGTATGGGCAGGTGGGGCCGAAGGCGGTGCCCTATGTGGTCGCCGCCGGGCTGGTGCTGCTCGGCGGCCTGCTGACGGCGAGCGCGCTGCGCGGCGGCTGGTCGCGTGACATCGAGGAGCTGCAGGAGGCGACGCCGACGAACTGGCGCGCGCTGGGGCTGCTGCTCGCCGGGCTGCTGGCCAATGTCGCGCTGATCGGGCCGTTCGGCTTCACGGCGGCGGCGACGGTGCAGTTCGCGCTGGTGGCGGCGGCCTTCGGCAGCCGGGCGCATCTGCGCAACCTCGTCATCGCCTTCGTCGTCTCGCTGTCGGCCTATGCGCTGTTCGTGAAGCTGCTGGGCGTGAACATCGGCGCCGGCGTGGTCGAGGCCCTGGTGTTCGGAGCGCCGGAGTGACGGGACCCCGCAGCCAGCCGGGCCGCGAACGCGGCCCCGCGCCGCGACTGTCCGCATCGCCGGGCGCAGCATGTCTGCGGCGCGCAAGGCAAGCCGCCGGAGGCGGCGCCCGCCGCCTGAGGGCCAGCTAATGGAAACGCTGTCCGGCCTTGCGATGGGCTTCGGCAACGCGTTGACGCTCGCCAACCTGGGCTGGGCGCTGCTGGGCTGCTTCCTCGGCACGGCGATCGGCGTGCTGCCGGGGCTCGGCCCGGCGCTGACCATCGCGCTGCTCCTGCCGATCACCTTCAGCGTCAGCGCGACCGGCGCCTTCATCCTGTTCTGCGGGATCTTCTACGGCGCGATGTATGGCGGCTCGACCACCTCGATCCTGCTGAACACGCCTGGCGAGTCCGGCTCCATCATCACCGCGCTGGAAGGCGCGAGGATGGCGAAGAACGGGCGCGCGGGGCCGGCTCTGGTCACCGCGGCGATCGGCAGCTTCGTCGCCGGCACGGTCGGCACGCTGGGCATCGCCTTCCTCGGGCCCGTCGTGGTCGAGCTCGCGCTGCAGCTGGGGCCGGCCGAGTACTTCTCGCTGATGGTGCTGTGCTTCGTCACCGTCTCCGCGGTGCTCGGCGGCAGCGCGCTGCGCGGGCTGACCAGCCTGTTCTTCGGTCTGCTGCTCGGGCTGGTGGGGATCGACCTGCAGACGGGCCAGCCGCGCCTGACCTTCGGCATCCCGGAGCTGCTCGACGGCGTGAACGTGGTGCTCGTCGCCGTCGCGCTCTTCGCAGTGGGAGAGACGCTGCACCTCGCGTGGCGGCATGCGGAAGGCAAGGCGGAGGTGCGGCCGGTCGGCCGCATATGGATGTCGCGCGGCGACTGGCGGCGCAGCTTCTGGCCCTGGATGCGCGGCGCCGGGCTCGGGTTTCCGTTCGGCGTGATGCCGGCCGGCGGCTCCGAGATGCCGACGATGCTGAGCTACTATGCCGAGCGGAAGCTCGCCACGCCGGAGGCACAGAAGGAGTTCGGCACGACCGGCGCGATCGAGGGCGTGGCCGGGCCGGAGGCGGCGAACAACGCCGCAGCGGCCGGCGTGCTGGTGCCGATGCTGACGCTCGGGCTGCCGACCAGCGCGACGGCGGCGATCATGCTGTCCGCCTTCCAGTCCTACGGCATCCAGCCGGGGCCGCTGCTGTTCACGACGCAGGCGGAGCTGGTGTGGACGCTGATCGCCAGCCTGTTCGTCGCCAACGTCATGCTCGTGGTGCTGAACCTGCCGCTGGTCGGGCTTTGGGCGAGCATCCTGAAGATCCCGCAGCCGCAGCTCTATGCCGGCATCCTGGTCTTCGCCACGATCGGCACCTACGGGATCAGCAATTCCGTCGTCGACCTGATCCTGCTCTACGGCATCGGCATCGTGGCGATGTTCATGCGGCGCTTCGACTTCCCGGTGGCCCCGGTGATCATCGGCATGATCCTGGGCCCGATGGCGGAACAGGCGATGCGGCAGGCGCTGACGATCAGCCAGGGCGACTGGACGACCTTCGTCACGCGGCCGGTGTCGCTGGCGATCCTGGTGGTGGCGCTGCTGGCGCTGTTGGGGCCGCGGCTCTACGGGGCGTGGCTGCGGCGGGTGGCGGCGTAGCGCGACGCGCGGACTACAACGTTTTAGTTGTCGATTTCGCCAATTTGGTGTAGCCAGCCGCTATGACGCTTGCGGATTGGCTCCAGAGGCATGGCGTTTCGCAGGCAGAGCTCGCTCGCCGCTGCGGTGTGAGTCAGCAGGCCATGAGCAGATGGGTTAAGGGCGAGAGGATCCCACGACCCGCGCAGATGACCGTTTTGGCGAGGGCGACGTCAGGGGCAGTAGGCCCGGCAGATTTTTTTTCTGCGGAGTCAACTCGACAGGGCTTCGCCGAAACCCAAGCCCCCTTCGCCACCGAAGCCCGCGCCCTCGGCCTCGACCCTGACGCCATCGCCGCCAAGGCCGTCCAGGACGCCATCCGCGCCGAGAAGCAGCGCCGGTGGCAGGAGGACAACCGCGCGGCGATGGACGCGCAGAACGCCTGGGTCGAGAAGCACGGCCTGCCGCTCGCGAAGCACCGGATGTTCTGAGCGCGTGGCGCGCTTCGACCTCTTCCGCGCGCAGGGTGGCCGGGGCTACCTGCTCGACGTCCAGCACAGGATGCACGACCACCTCTCGACGCGCGTCGTGATTCCGCTGCTGCCGGAAGCGGATGCGCCGCCACCCTCACGCGATCTCAATCCGCGCTTCGTGCTGGAGGACGGGCCGCACCTGCTCTTCCCGCAATACCTCGCAGCCGTCCCGAAGCGGGAACTCGGCCGCCCCGTCGCCAATCTCGAAGCGCATCGTGACGCCGTCACGAAGGCACTGGACCTTCTGCTGACGGGGTTCTGATCGGCGCCGCGCAGGCCGCCACCAGAAGCGCGACGAGGTCGTCCGCCACCTGCGGCGTCCAGAGCCCGCCGTCCGAGCCTTCGGCGCGCAGCGCGCAGAAGCCGTGCACGCCCGACCAGGCGAGCGCCAGCCGCGCGCGCCGCGCCCGCGCATCCATCCCCGGCTGCAGCGCCGCCATCGCATCCGACAGCAGCGCGAAGGCGCGACCGGCCGCTTCGCACCAGCCGGGGTCCTCGCGGTCGATCAAGTCGGTGCGGCACATCAGGCGGAAATGCGCGGGGTTGGCGCGCGCGAAGGCGATGTAGCCGCGGCCCGTCGCGGCGAGGCGCGCCGCCGGGGCCGCCGTCGCCGGCAGGGTCGCCAGCGCATCCTCCATCGCCTGCGCCAGGCGCGCCTCGCCCTCGGTCGCAAAGGCGGTCAGCAGGCCGCGCTTGTCGCCGAAATGCGGCGCGGCGGCGGAATGCGACACGCCGGCCCGGCGCGCGCATTCGCGCAGGCTCACCGCCTCCGGCCCGCGCTCCAGCACGATCTCGGCCACCGCATCGAGAAGGGCCTGGCGCAGCGCGCCGTGGTGGTGGCGGCCCTCCGGCTTGGGGGTGACGGACATGGCGGCATCCTGGCGCCATGGATAGAACTTGACAATGGTCAGATGCCGCGGCGTATAAACTGACCGCTGGAAAGTTCGTGAGGTGCCACGTGCCGCTCGAGACCGTCTTCTCCGCCGCCAACATGCTGGCGATGGCCGGCTGGTTGGCGCTGCTGGTCGCGCCCCGCCTGCGCGTCGTGCACTGGCACCTCGCGGGGCTGGCGATCCCGGTCCTGCTCGCCGCGGTCTACGCCGTGCTGCTGGCGATCCACGCGCCGGGGGCTGAGGGCGGGTTCTCCTCGCTGGCCGGCGTCGCGGCGCTGTTCCGGACCGAGGGCGTGCTGCTCGCGGGCTGGGTGCACTACCTCGCCTTCGATCTCTTCATCGGCGCCTGGATCTGCCGGCGCGGCGCGGCGGAGGGGATGAACCCGTGGCTGGTGCGGCTCTGCCTGCCGCCGACTTTCCTGGCTGGCCCGGTCGGGCTGCTGCTGTTCCTCGGCCTGCGCGCCGCGTTCGTGAAGGAGGCTCGCGCATGAACGCCATCGCGATCCGTCCCGACCGCCCGCTGCTGGCCGAACTCGATGCGCGCCAGCCGCAACTGGCGCGCTTCGGCTGGGCGATGCTGGCGCTGACCGTCGCCTGCGTGATCGGCATGGCGCTGGACCCGAGGACGCTGAACGGCGTGTCGGTCTGGGTGAAGCCGGCGAAGTTCGCGGCTTCCTTCGTCGCCTGGAGCTGGACGCTCGCCTGGGCCTGGGGCGTGCTGGCGCCCGCAGCGCGGGAGGGGATCGCGGCGCGGGCGGTGCTGTGGGGCACGCTCGGCGCGGCGGGATTCGAGCAGGGCTGGATCACGCTGCGGGCGGCGCTCGGCGTGCTGAGTCACTTCGCCGGGGATGCGCTCGGCGGCGTCATGTATTCGCTGATGGGCGCGGGCGCCGTGACGCTGGTGGCGCTGGCCGCGCTGCTCGGCCTGCTGGTGCTGCTGCGCGGCGATCCGGCGCAGCCGCGCCCGTGGCGGCTGGCGGTCGGGCTCGGGCTCGTGATCGGCGGCGTGCTGGGCGGCGTCTCGGGCGCGTCCATCTCGGGGCTCGGCACGCCGAAGGTCGGCGGCACGGCGTCGGACGCCGCGAACCTCGCGCCCTTCTTCTGGTCGCGCGACGGCGGCGACCTGCGCGTCGCGCATTTCCTGTCCATCCATGCGATGCAGGCGCTGCCGCTGCTGGCGCTGCTCGGGGCGGGCGCGGGGATGGTCTGGGCGGGCGCGCTGGGCTGGACCGCGCTGTCGGTGGCGGCCTATCTGCTGGCGCTGGGCGGCGTGCCGCTCTCGCCCTGACCTGCCTTTGCCCGGCCCGCCGCAAGGGCGCCACGATCCGACCGCATCCATCGCCCGTGACCGAGAACGTCGTCCTTCGCCGCACGCTGTTCGGCGGCCTCGTCGCCGCGATCGCGGCGCTGCTGCTGTGGCTCACCTGGCGTGCGCTGGCGCCCGGCGGCGTCAACGCGATCGAGTGGCTCATCCTGCTCTGCGCGCTGCTGACCGTGCCCTGGGCGGCGCTGTCGGCGGCGAATTCGATCCTGGGCCTTGTTCTCCTGCTCGGCTCGCGTGATCCGCCGGGCGCCGTGCTGCCGGCGCTGCGCCGCGCCCGGCCGGGCCCGCCGCGCGGCGTCACCGCGCTGGCGGTCTGCATCCGCAACGAGGACATGCAGTCCGTGCTGCCGCCGCTCGGGCGGCTGATGGACGGGCTGGCGGCAGAGGGGGCCGGCGACCGCTTCCGGCTGTGGCTGCTCTCCGACACGCAGGAGCCGGGGGCCGCGGCGGCGGAGGAGGTGGCGGTGCGCGACTTCGCGGCGCGCCATGCGCATGTCCACTACCGCCGCCGCACGCAGAACACCGGCTTCAAGGCCGGCAACGTGATGGACTTCCTCGACCACCATGCGGGAGAGGCGACGTTCTTCATCACCCTCGACGCCGACAGCGTGATGACGCCGCGCGCCGTGCTGCGCCTCGTCGCGATCATGGAGGCCGAGCCCGACCTCGCCATCGTGCAGCAGCTGATCGTCGGGCGTCCGGCGACCGCCGCCTTCCCGCGGCTGTTCCAGTTCGGCATGCGCGCGGGCATGCGCAGCTGGGCCACCGGGCAGGCGTGGTGGCAGCTCGATGCCGGGCCGTATTGGGGCCACAACGCGATCATCCGCTGCGAGCCATTCCGGCGGCACGCGCGGCTGGAACCGCTGGCCGACGGCAGCCGCATCCTGAGCCACGACATGGTGGAGAGCGTGCGGCTGCAGGCGGCCGGTTGGCGCGTGCGCTGCCTGCCGGAGGAGGACGGATCGCTCGAGGCCAATCCGCCCGCGATGCCGGAATTCCTCCGCCGCGACGAGCGCTGGGGGGCGGGGAACATGCAGTACTGGCAGCTGCTGAAGCTGCCGAACTTCACCGCGATGGGACGGCTCCAGCTGCTGCAGGCGATCCTGCTGTTCCTCGGCGCGCCGCTCTATGCGGCGATGCTTCTGCTGGCGGCGGTCAACGCGGCGACGGGCTGGGGCGCGGCGACGCCGATGGGCGCGCTCGCGCTCGCGGTCTTCGCGCATTGGCTCTGCTACTTCGCGCCGAAGCTCTCAGGGTATGCGCAGGCGCTGCTTCGCCGCGACGTGGCTGCGCGCTATGGCGGCCGCGTGGCCTTCGCGAAAGGCGCGCTGGCCGAGTTCGTCTTCATGCAGCTCTTCGAGCCGCTCTCCACGCTCAACAAGGCGATGTTCCTGGCGACGCTGCCCTTCGGCCGTCGGACGGGCTGGGCGCCGCAGAACCGCGCCGACCGCGGCATCGCCTGGGCGGACGCGGCGCGGCTGCTGTGGCCGCACACGGCGATCGGCGTCGCGCTGACGCTGGTCTTCGCCGGCGTGTCCTGGGCCGCGCTGCTGCTCGCGCTGCCCTTCACGCTCGGCATGATGCTCGCGATCCCGCTCTGCGTGTGGAGCGCGGATCCGGGCGTCTCGGCCTGGCTGCGCGAGCGCCGCATCGCCGCGACGCCCGAGGAGTTGGAAGGGATCACCGCAACTCGCGCGAGATGACGGCGAGCGCGGCGCCGGAGACGGTCGCCTGCGTCAGCACGGCCGTCAGGTCGCGGATCAGGCCGCGCGTCTCAAAGGGCGAGGGGTCCTGCGGCACGACGACGAGGCTGCCCGGCGGCACCGCCGGCCCGCCGCCGCCGTTCCAGCCCGAGACCGCGGACGGCACGGACTGCCCGTTGGGCAGCACGAGGAAGGCGCGCGCGCCATCGGCAAAGCGCTGCGTCCCGCCGGCCGCGCGGACATAGTCCGCCGCGCGCCAGTCCGGCTGGAACTGCAGGCTGCCGGCGTTCAGCACGGCGCCGACCACCGTCACCTCGTTGGGCCGCTTCGGCACCACGATCAGGTCGCCCGGCTCGAGCAGCACGTCGAGGTCGGGGCGCGCGGCCAGCACCACCGGGTTCGCCTCCACCACCATGCGCCCGGCGGCCTGCGCGGCGCGCAGCGTGTTCGCCAGTTCCCGCCCCGCATGGACCAGCCCGCCGAGGTCGCCGGGCCCGCCCGGCCCCGCGATGTTCGCCTGGCCCGCCGCGACGGAAAGCAGCGAGGTCTCGACGTCGCGCGCGGCGCGCGCGAAGCCGTCCTGCTGGCGCAGCCGCACGCTCTCCCGCGTGAAGACGGTGCCGTAGGGATAGGCCTGTGCGGTCAGGCCGCCGGCGCGGGCGAGCAGCTCGGACAGGCGCTCGCCGCGACGGATGTCGTAGACGCCGGGGCGCGCCACCTCGCCGGCGAGGGTGACCGGCCCGACCTCCCGGTCCGCGAAGCCGCGCGGGATGCGCACCGCGTCGCGCGGCGCGATGCGGAGCGCGGCGAAGCCCTGCCCGCGCAGGTCGTGGCGCGTGCGGTCGAGCATGATCGCGGCCCCCGCCGCCGGCTCCCGCGCCAGTTCCACGGCGGAGAGGTCGGCGCCG
>NZ_JAKJIB010000126.1 GCF_021864505.1 Falsiroseomonas oryziterrae | reverse complement strand
GGGGCCGCCACGTCGCGGCGAGGCGTGCTGCGCGGCGGCGGCGCCCTGGCGCTCGGCGGGATCGGACATGCGGCGAGCGGGGCCTTCGTCTGCGCTGCCGCGCAGGCGCCGAGCGACCCGTCCGGCGCGCCGGATGCCATCCTCTCCGGCGGCACCATCCTGACCATGGATGACCGGCGCCCCACGGCCGAGGCGGTGGCGGTGCGCGGCGGGCGGATCCTGGCGGTCGGCAGCCGGGCGGAGATCGGCGCGCTGCGCGGCGCAGGTACGCGCATGCTCGACCTCGGCGGCGGCACGCTGCTGCCGGGCTTCGTGGATTCGCATGGCCACGTCATGGGCGTCGGGCTGCAGGCGCTGGCGGCGAACCTGCTGCCGGCCCCCGACGGCGAGGGCAACGACATCGCCGCCATCCAGCGCCTGCTGCGCGACTGGGTCGGGCGCAACGCGGCGGTCATCCAGCGCTACGGGCTCATCATCGGCTTCGGCTACGACGACAGCCAGTTGCGCGAGCAGCGCCATCCGACGCGCGACGACCTCGACGCGGTGTCACGCGACGTGCCGATCCTGGTCGTCCACCAATCGTCGCATCTCTGCGCGCTGAACTCCCGCGCGCTCGAGATGGCGAGCATGACCGCGGCGACGGAGGATCCTGCGGGCGGCGTGATCCGGCGACGGCCGGGCGGGCGCGAGCCGGACGGGGTGCTGGAGGAGACGGCCTTCTACGCCGCGCTCGGCCCGTTGCTCGGCCGTCTCGACGCGACGGCGGCGCAGGAGATGGTGCGAGCGGGCTGCGGCGCTTATGCGCGCTTCGGCTACACGACCGGGCAGGCCGGGCGGGAGAGCGCGACCTCGATGGCCGCCTTCCAGGCGGCGGCGGGCCAGGGGCTGCTGCCGATCGACGTGGTGGCCTATCCCGACATCGTCGCCGCGGCGGCGTCGATCGGCGGGCCCCTGCTCGGCCGGACGTATCGCGGGCGGCTTCGCATCGGCGGCGCCAAGCTGAGCCTGGACGGGTCGCCGCAGGGCAAGACAGCCTGGCTCACCCGCCCCTATCACCGGCCACCCGCAGGGCGGCCAGCCGATTACGCCGGCTATCCCGCGCTGCCGGCGGACGAGGCGAAGCGCCTGATCGACCTGGCCTTCGCGAACAACTGGCAATTGCTGACCCATTGCAGCGGCGACGCCGCGCTGGATCTGTTGATCGAGGGGCTGCGCGCGGCGACGGCGCGGCACGGGAGCGGCGACCGCCGGCCGGTGCTGATCCACGGCCATGTCACGCGCGAGGACCAGGTCGAGGCGATGCGCGAGCTCGACGTCATCCCCTCCTTCTTCCCGATGCACACCTTCTATTGGGGCGACTGGCATCGGGACTCGGTGCTGGGGCCGGAGCGGGCGGCGAACATCTCGCCCTGCCAGTGGGCGCTGCGGCGGGGGATGATCTTCACGACCCACCACGACGCGCCGGTGGCGAACCCGGATTCGATGCGGGTTCTTGCGGCGACGGTGACGCGGGTGACGCGGTCGGGACAGGTGCTCGGCCCCGACCAGCGGGTGCCCGTGGACATCGCGCTGAAGGCGATGACGCTGTGGGCGGCGCGGCAGCATTTCGAGGAGGACACCAAGGGCTCGATCGAGCCCGGCAAGCTCGCCGACTTCGTGCTGCTCGGGGAGAACCCGCTGACCGTCGCGCCGGAGCGGCTCGCCGCGATCCGGATCATCGAGACCTTCAAGGAAGGCCAGAGCATCCACCGCGCCTAGGCGCGACTGGAAACGACGAAGGGCGCCTTGCGGCGCCCTTCGGAACTCTCCCGACTGGAGCGAGGGGCTTACGCCGCCTCCTGCTCCTCGACGGCTTCCGGCTTCGGGCCGCTGTCGAGGCCCTTCGCGGCGACGTCGCGCTCGACCAGCTCGATCACCGCCATCGGGGCGGCGTCGCCGTAGCGCATGCCGGCCTTCAGGACGCGGGTGTAGCCGCCGTTGCGGGCCTTGTAGCGCTCCGCGATGGTGGTGAAGAGCTTGTCCACCACCTTCTCGTCGCGGATCTGCGCATAGGCCTGGCGGCGGGCGTGCAGGTCGCCGCGCTTGCCGAGCGTGATGATGCGCTCGACATACGGGCGCAGCTCCTTCGCCTTCGGCAGCGTGGTGGTGATCTGCTCGTGCTTGATCAGGCTGGTCGCCATGCTGCGGAGCATGGCGATCCGGTGGGTGGAGGTGACGCCGAGCTTTCGGCCGGAAACCCCGTGACGCATGGTTCTATGTCCTCAGTATCCCAGGGCGGCCCTCAGAAGGGCTCCTCCAGCTTCTTGGCCAGGTCCTCGATGTTCTCGGGCGGCCAGCCCGAGACGGTCATGCCGAGGCCGAGGCCCATGGAGGCCAGGACCTCCTTGATCTCGTTCAGCGACTTGCGGCCGAAGTTCGGCGTGCGGAGCATCTCCTGCTCGGTCTTCTGCACGAGGTCGCCGATGTAGACGATGTTGTCGTTCTTCAGGCAGTTCGCGCTGCGGACCGACAGTTCGAGCTCGTCGACCTTGCGGAGCAGGTTGCGGTTGAAGGGCAGGTCGTCGCGGACCTCCTCGGCCACCCGCGCGCGCGGCTCCTCGAAGTTGATGAAGAGCTGCAGCTGCTCCTGCAGGATGCGGGCTGCGATGCCGACCGCGTCCTCGGGCGTCACGGTGCCGTCGGTCTCCACCGTCAGGACCAGCTTGTCGTAGTCGGTCTTCTGGCCGACGCGGGTGGGCTGGACCTGATAGGCGACGCGGCGCACCGGGGAGTAGATGGCGTCCACCGGGATCAGGCCGATCGGCGCGTCCTCGGGCCGGTTCTCGGCCGCCGGGACGTAGCCCTTGCCGGTGTCGATGGTGAGCTCCATCGAGATCTTGGCACCCTCGTCCAGCGTGCAGAGCACGAGGTCCGGGTTGGCGATCTCGATGTCGCCGGTGGTCTGGATCTGGCCGGCGGTGACCTCGCCCGGGCCGGTCGCGGTCAGCTGCAGGCGCTTCGCACCCTCGCCCTGGTAGCGGATGGCGAGCTGCTTCACGTTCAGGACGATGTCGGTGACGTCCTCGCGCACGCCGGCGACCGAGCTGAACTCGTGCAGCACGCCGTCGATGCGGATGCCGGTCACCGCCGCGCCCTGCAGCGAGGAGAGCAGGATGCGGCGCAGCGCGTTGCCGAGCGTCATGCCGAAGCCGCGCTCCAGCGGCTCCGCGACGATGGTCGCGGTGCGCGAGGGGTCGGCGCCGAACTCGACGTCCTTCTTGGTCTCGATCAGCGAGCGCCAGTTCTTCTCGATCACTGTGTCTTCCCTATGCCCCGGCTTCGGCGACGCGCAGTTCCCGCGGAGGCCTGTGGCCTCCGGCGGTCGTCAGACGCGGCGGCGCTTGCGCGGGCGGCAACCGTTGTGCGGGATCGGCGTCACGTCCTTGATGGCGGTGACGTAGAAGCCGACGGACTGGAGCGCGCGGAGCGCCGATTCGCGGCCGGAGCCGGGGCCGGAGACCTGGATCTCCAGCGTCTCCATCCCGTGCTCGCGGGCCTTCTTGCCGGCGTCCTCGGCCGCGACCTGCGCGGCGTAGGGGGTGGACTTCCGGCTGCCCTTGAAGCCCTGGCTGCCGGCCGAGGACCACGCGATCGCGTTGCCCTGGGCGTCGGTGATGGTCACCACGGTGTTGTTGAAGCTGGCCAGAACATGCGCCACGCCGGACGAGATGTTCTTGCGCTCCTTCTTGCGCGGGCGATTGCCGGCGCCGGCGCCGCCGCGGGGTTCGCGAGCCATCTTACTTCGTCACCTTCTTCTTGCCGGCGATCGCGACCGCCTTGCCCTTGCGCGTGCGCGCATTCGTGTGGGTGCGCTGGCCGCGCACCGGCAGACCCTTGCGGTGACGCAGGCCGCGGTAGCAGGCCATGTCCATCAGCCGCTTCTTGTTCATCGCCTCTTCGCGGCGAAGGTCGCCCTCCACCCGGTACTCGCGGTCGATGAGCTCGCGGATCCGCAGGATCTCCTCGTCCGTCAGCTGGTTCACCCGGCGATCCTCCGGGATGCCCAGCTGCTCGGTGATGTCCTTCGCGTTCTTCGGGCCGATGCCGTAGATGTAGCGAAGCGAGATGAGCACCCGCTTGTTGGTCGGGATGTTCACGCCGGCGATGCGCGCCACGGTGCGTCTCTCCTCATGGGGCGGTTCAGCCCCTCTAGGCACCGGCCGAAGCCGGCGTTCAGGTCGTCCGGCCGAAGGCCGGCTTTGGACCAGGGTCCAGTTGTGCAACGGCGAAGGGCGGCCGGGACGAAGCCCCGGACCGCGAGGGCGGCGGGTTACACCGCCCTCGCCGGGGGAGTCAAGCTGTCGTGGGGTTGGAACCCCCGGCGGGCCCGAGGATCGCGCCCAGCTGGCGGGTCACCTCGTCCATCTCGGCCATGCCGTCCACCTGCTTGAGCTTGCCCTGGGCCCCGTAGAAGGGCAGCAACGGGGCGGTCTGGCGGTGATAGGCCTCGAGCCGGGCGGCCACCGTCTCGGCCTTGTCGTCGGCGCGGCGGACGAATTCCGTGCTGCCGCAGGCGTCGCAGACGCCGGGCTTGGCGGTCGGCTTGAAGCGGTCGTGGTAGCCCTCGCCGCACTTGGCGCAGGTGAAGCGGCCGGCGATCCGCTCCACCAGGGCGGCGTCGTCCACCTTGAGCTCGATGACGTGGTCGAGGTCCATCCGCGCCTGGCGCAGCATGAGGTCGAGCGCCTCGGCCTGCGGCACGGTGCGGGGGAAGCCGTCCAGGATGAAGCCGTTGGCGCAGTCGGGCTTGCGCACGCGCAGAGCGAGCATGGTGGTGATGATGGCGTCAGGGACCAGGTCGCCCCGCTCCATGATCGCCTTCGCCTCCTGGCCGATTGGCGAGCCCGACTTCACCTCGGCCCGCAGCATGTCGCCGGTCGAGATCTGGGCGATGCCGTAGCGCTCCTCGAGCCGCTTGGCCTGGGTGCCCTTTCCGGCCCCGGGCGGCCCCAGCAGGATCAGCCTCATCGTCCGCGTCCCCCCGGTTGCGTGCCGCGGCCGCCCAGCCGGGCCTTCTTGATCAGCCCCTCATACTGGTGGGCGAAGAGATGCGACTGCACCTGCGCCACCGTGTCCATGGTGACGGAGACGATGATCAGGAGCGAGGTGCCGCCGAAATAGAAGGGCACGCCGTAATTGGCGATCAGCACCTCGGGCACCAGGCAGATGATCGCCAGGTAGATGGCGCCGACCGTCGTCAGCCGCGTCAGCACCCGGTCGAAATACTCCGCCGTCGGCTGGCCCGGGCGGATGCCGGGGACGAAGCCGCCATGCTTGCGCAGGTTGTCCGCCGTCTCCTGCGGGTTGAACACGACCGCGGTGTAGAAGAAGGCAAAGAACACGATGCCGGCGAGGTAGAGCAGCATGTAGAGCGGCTGCCCATGGCCGAGCATGTTGGCGATGTCGGTCAGCAGCGAGGGCTCGCTGCGGTCGGTCTGGAAGGCCGCGAAGGTCGCCGGCAGCAGCAGCAGCGAGGAGGCGAAGATCGGCGGCATCACGCCCGCCGTGTTCAGCTTGAGCGGCAGGTGCGTGCTCTCGCCGCCGAACATGCGGTTGCCGACCTGGCGCTTCGGGTACTGCACCGGGATGCGGCGCTGCGCGCGCTCGATGAAGACCACGGCCGCGATGATCAGCAGCGCGGCGAGCAGGAAGAAGATGATGAAGAAGGTCGAGAGCGCGCCGGTGCGGCCGAGCTCGAGCGTGCTGGCCAGCGCGCTCGGCAGGTTCGCCACGATGCCGGCGAAGATGATCAGGCTGATGCCGTTGCCGACGCCGCGCGCGGTGATCTGCTCGCCGAGCCACATCAGGAACATCGTGCCGCCGACCAGGGTGATCACGCAGGAGAGGCGGAAGAACCAGCCGGGGTCGTGCACCGCGGGGCCGAAGCTGCCGCGCAGCGACTCGAGCCCGATCGCGATGCCGTAGGCCTGGAAGATCGCGATGAAGAGCGTGAGGTAGCGGGTGTACTGGTTGAGCTTCTTCCGCCCCGTCTCGCCTTCCTTCTTCAGCTGCTCCCAGGACGGGATGGCGGCCGTCATCAGCTGCACGATGATGCTGGCCGAGATGTAGGGCATGATGTTCAGGGCGAAGACGGTCATGCGCCCGAGCGCGCCGCCGGTGAACATGTCGAACATGCCGAGGATGCCGCCGCCCATCTGGTTCAGCAGCTCGCCCATCACGGCCGCGTCCACGCCCGGAACCGGGACGTAGGAGCCGATGCGGTAGACGATCAGCGCCCCGAGGGTGAACCAGATGCGCTTCTTGAGCTCGGTCGCCTTTGCGAGGACACCGAGGTTCAGATTGGCCGCAAGCTGTTCGGCGGCGGACGCCATGCGTGTGTCTCCTAGTTCGCCTTCGGCCCGACCGTCGCCGGGCCCCGCGCCCTAGCCTGATGTTTGTCGACCGGATTCCCGCCTTCGGGCGACGCCGCCCTGCAGCGATCCGCTTTCGCGACTGCGGCGCCCCAAGCCGTGCCTGGGACGCCGCATCGCAGCCACCCTAAGGTGCGGCCCGAGCACCCGAGGTGCAAGGGCAGCCCGAGGTCACCCTCAGCCTTCCGCGGCCTCGGCCGCGGGCGCGGTCGTCGTGACCGTGCCGCCCGCCGCCTGCACCGCCGCGACCGCCGCGGCGGAGGCGCCGCTCACGGTCAGGTTCACGGCGCGCTTGATCTCGCCCTTCGCCAGCAGGCGCACGCCCGCGAGCTTGGAGGAGGTCTTCACCACGCCGGCCGCCTTCAGCGCCGCCTCGTCGATCGCAGCACCCGCCGGCAGGCGGCCTTCCTCGATCGCACGGTCGAGCGTGCCGAGGTTCAGCACCGCATAGTCCTTGCGGAAGGGGTTCACGAAGCCCCGCTTCGGCATGCGGCGATAGATCGGGAGCTGGCCGCCCTCGAACCCGTTCAGCCGCACGCCGGTGCGCGCCTTCTGGCCCTTCACGCCGCGACCGCCGGTCTTGCCCTTGCCCGACCCGATGCCGCGGCCGATGCGCTTGAACTTGTCCCGCGCGCCCTCGTTGTCGCGGATCTCATTCAGCTTCGGCATGGCTCAGCCCTCCACCTTCACCAGGTGGGCGACCTTGCGGATCATGCCCCGCACCGCCGGAGTGTCCTCCAGCTCGCGCGACCGGTGCATCTTGTTGAGGCCGAGCCCGATCAGCGTCTCGCGCTGGCCGGGCTTGCGGCCGATCGGCGACCCGGTCTGGGTCACCTTCACCGTCTTCTTGCTCTCAGCCATTGGCTGCCTCCGCCGCCGGCTCGGCGTCCTTCTTGGTGCCGAGCAGGTCGGTGACCTTCTTGCCACGGCGCGCCGCCACGGCGCGCGGGCTCGTCGACCGCTGCAGCGCCGCGAAGGTCGCCTTCACCATGTTGTGCGGGTTCGTGGTGCCCGTGCACTTGGCGACGACGTCGCCCATGCCGAGCGTCTCGAACACCGCGCGCATCGGACCGCCGGCGATGATGCCGGTGCCCGCGGGTGCCGCACGCAGGATCACGCGGCCGGCGCCGAACTCGCCGATGATGTCGTGGTGGAGCGTCCGCCCCTCCTTCATCGGCACGCGGATCATGCCGCGCTTCGCCCGCTCGGTCGCCTTGCGGATCGCCTCCGGCACCTCGCGCGCCTTGCCCGCGCCCCAGCCCACGCGCCCCTTCTGGTCGCCCACGACGACCAGCGCGGCGAAGCTGAAGCGACGGCCGCCCTTCACCACCTTGGCGACGCGGTTGATGGTGACGAGCTTGTCCTTGAGCTCGTCGCCCTCCGTCCGCTCCTGCCGCTGGTCGCGGTCCCGGTCGCGCCCGCGGCCACGACGGCGATCGCCGCCCTCGCCGCCGCCCTCGCCGCCCGTCCTCGGCTCACGTGCCATGGTTCGACTTCCTCAGAACGAGAGACCGCCCTCGCGGGCAGCCTCCGCCAGCGCCTTGACGCGCCCGTGGTAAAGATAGGGCCCGCGGTCGAACACCACCTTCGAGACCCCGGCGGCGAGCGCGCGCTCGGCCACCAGCTTGCCGACCGCCGTCGCCGCGTCCTTGTCGGCGCCGGTCTTCAGCCCCTCGCGCATCGGCTTCTCGAGGCTCGAGGCGGCGGCGAGCGTGCGCCCCTGCCCGTCGTCGATCACCTGCGCATAGATGTGCTTGCCGGAGCGGAAGACCGAGAGGCGCGGACGCCCCCCGCTCTTGATCTTCAGCTGGTAGCGCAGACGAGCACGGCGGCGCGCCTGCAATGCGAGCTTGTCGGCCATTACTTCTTCTTACCCTCCTTCCGGAGGATCACCTCGTTGTCGTAGCGGACGCCCTTGCCCTTGTAGGGCTCGGGGCCGCGATAGGCGCGGATCTCGGCCGCCACCTGGCCGACCTGGCGCTTGTCGGCGCCCTCGACCTTCACGGTGGTCGGCTTCTCGCAGGTGATCTTGATGCCCTTCGGGACCGGGTAGCGAACCTCATGGCTGTAGCCGAGGTTCAGCACCAGGTCGTTGCCTTGCATCGCGGCGCGGTAACCCGTGCCGGTGATCTCCATCGTCTTCGAGAAGCCGGTCGAGACGCCCGTGACCATGCCCTGGATCAGGCTGCGGGTGGTGCCCCACATGGTGCGCGCCCGGCGGTCGGAGCCGCGCGGCGCAACCGCCACCTCGCTCCCCTCCACCTTCACGTCCACCGCGTCCGTCAGGTCGAGCTTCAGCTCGCCCAGCTTGCCCTTCGCGACCACGGTGCGGCCCTGCAGCGCCACCTGGACGCCGGCGGGAACGGGCACCGGATACTTGCCGACTCGCGACATCCCCTGCCTCCTCAGAACACGCGGCAGAGGACCTCGCCGCCAACATTGGCGGTCCGGGCCTCGTGGTCGCTCATCACGCCCTTCGGCGTGGACAGGATGGAGATGCCGAGGCCGTTGTAGAACTTCGGCAGCTCCGCGATCTTCGAATAGACGCGCCGGCCCGGCTTGGAGACGCGGTGGATCTCCTTGATGGCCGGCTCGCCCTCCGAGTACTTCAGCTCGATGGCGATCACCTTCACGCCCGGGCGAAGCTCCTCGGTCGAGAAGGCGCGGATGTAGCCCTCGCGCTTCAGCACCTCGAGCACGTTCTCGCGCAGCTTGGAGGCCGGCGCCGTGCAGCGGCTCTGGCGCGCGGACTGCGCGTTGCGGATGCGGGTGAGCAGGTCACCCAGCGGATCGGACAGCGACATGGCGTGTCCTCCTTACCAGCTCGCCTTGACCACGCCCGGGAGCTGGCCGGTGTTGGCCAGTTCGCGGAGCATGTTCCGGCTCAGCTTGAACTTGCGGTAGTTGCCGCGGGGACGGCCGGTGAGCTCGCAGCGGAGCCGCACGCGGTTCTTCGCGCCGTTGCGCGGCAGCTGGGCGAGCTTCAGCGTCGCCTCGAACCGCTCCTCGACCGGGCGGGCGCGGTCCATCACCACCGCCTTGAGGGCGGCGCGCTTGGCCGCATGCAGCTTCGAGAGCCGCGCGCGCCGGTTGTTCTTCTCGACTGACGAGGTCTTGGCCATGTCGTCTCAATATCCTCCGGAACCTGCCGGAAACCAGGACTTCCCTGGGCCCGGCGGTTTTCCAAACGGGTTCAGTTGGCGAAGGGGAGGTCGAAGGCCTTCAGCAGCGCCTTCGCTTCCTTGTCCGTCTTCGCCGTGGTGACGAACTGGATGTCCATCCCGCGGATGGTGTCCACGCGGTCGTAGACGATCTCCGGGAACACGATCTGCTCCTTCAGGCCCATGGCGTAGTTGCCACGGCCGTCGAAGCCACGGTTGCCCGGGATGCCGCGGAAGTCGCGCACGCGCGGCAGCGCGATGGTCACGAGCCGGTCGAGGAACTCGTACATCCGCGCCTTGCGCAGCGTCACCTTGCAGCCGATCGCCTGGCCTTCGCGGATCTTGAACCCCGCGATCGCCTTCTTGGCGAGCGTCTTCACCGGCTTCTGCCCGCTGATCGCCATCAGCTCAGCCACAGCGGCGTCGAGCTTCTTCTGGTCGCCGGCGGCTTCGCCCACGCCCATGTTGATGACGATCTTCTCGAGCTTGGGAACCTCCATCGGGTTCTTGTAGCCGAACTCCTCGACGAGCTTCTTGCGCACGACCTCGTCGTAGAGGCGACGCAGCCGCGGCGCCTCGGCCGGCGAGGCCGCCGCCGCGCCGGCCTTCGCCGTCACGTTGGTCGCCGCCTGCGCCCCGCCCTCGCGCGCGCCGCCCTTGGGGGCG
>NZ_JAKJIB010000125.1 GCF_021864505.1 Falsiroseomonas oryziterrae | reverse complement strand
GGAGGGGGCCTGGCCCCCTCCGCCTTCGGCGTTGAACTGATCGAGGTCCAGGAGGCCCCGTCCAACGCCCTTGGCGTTGGACCCTGGCGGGAGGGGTGCGGGGAGGGCAGCGCCCTCCCCGCAACACCCGCATGACACCCCGCCTCTCCGCTCTCGTCGTCGCCCGCAACGAGGAGACGCGGCTCCCGGATTGCCTCGCCTCCTGCGCCTTTGCCGACGAGGTCGTGGTGGTGCTGGATCGCTCCACCGATCGCAGCGCGGAGATCGCGCGCGAGCACGGCGCGCGCGTCATCGAGGGTGCCTGGGAGCTGGAAGGCGAGCGTCGCAACGCCGGCCTCGACGCCTGCACCGGCGACTGGATCCTCGAAGTGGACGCCGACGAGCGCGTCAGCCGCGACCTGGCCGAGGCGATCCGCGCCACCATCGCGACCTCGCCGCACGCCTGGCACCAGGTGCCGGTCGACAACTACGTCGGCGACCGTCTTGTCCGGTATGGCTGGGCGGGCAGCTTCGGCACGACGTCGGTGCCGCGCCTCTCGCGCAAGGGCGCCAAGCGTTGGCGCGCGCAGCGCGTGCATCCCGGCCTCGACTGGACCGGCACGGAGGGACCGCGCATCGCGCAGGGCGCGCTGGTGCACCTCGTGGACCGCGACGTCTCCGACATGCTGAAGCGCCTCGACAAGTATTCCAGCGCGAAGGCCGCCGACCTCATCGCCTCGGGCGACATCGGCACGCTGCCCGGCAATCTTCGCCGCTTCGTGTCGCGCGGCTTCAAGAGCTACGTCTCGCGCAAGGGCTACAAGGAAGGTGCCATGGGCGTGCTGCTCGCCTTCTGCACCGGCGCCTTCCCGCTGCTGTCCTATCTGAAGGCGCGGCTGGAGCCTGAGAAGCACGGCGGCGGCCGCCGGTGACCGCCTTCCTCCGCTCCCCCTGCTTCCCGGTCGCGCTGCTGCTGGCGCTCGGCCCGGCCGTCGCGGTCGCGCAGTTCCGCACCTTCGCGCCGATGGTGCCGGTCATTCTGCTGCTCGCGGTCATCGCGCATTGGCGCATCCATCGCCGCCTGCCCTGGCCGAGGATGTCACCGCTGCTCGCTCTCTCGCTCGCGCTCGCCGCCTGGGGCGTGGTCGCGTCCGTCTGGTCGCCGGAACTGCTGCGCGGCGTCGAGACAGCCGCGGCCCTCGGCGCGCTCGCCTTCCTCGGCGCCGCGGCGGCGCAGGCGCTATCAGAGGACACGGCCGAGAACAGGCGTCGTCTCGGCCGCGCGCTCGTCATCGGCCTCGTCCTCGGGATCGCCCTGCTGGCCTTCGACCACGCCAGCCAGAACCTGTTCCGTCGCGCCGTGCGTGGCTTCCCGACCTGGACGCCCTTCATCGGCTTCGGGCTGAAGCCGGCGGTCTCGATCCTCGCCCTGCTGCTGCCGCTCGTGCTCGCCGTGCCGGGCCTGTCGCGCATCGCCAAGGCGGCGATCCTGCTGCCCGGCCTTGCCGTCGCGCTCTGGCTGCCGGGCGAATCCGCGAAGATCGCCGCCGTCGCGGGCGTCATCGTAGCCCTGCTCGCGACCCTCGCGCCGCGCGCCGTCGCGCGCCTCTCGGCCGCGGCGCTCGCGGTGGTCTTCATCGCCGCACCGCTGCTCTTCACCGCCGCGCTCGCGCGCGCGCCGGACCTCTCGCCGCTGCCCGTCTCGGCCGCGCATCGCGTGCTGATCTGGGACTTCGTGGGCGACCGCATCGCCGAACGCCCGCTGCTCGGATGGGGCATGGAGTCCAGCCGCGCCATCCCGGGCGGCACCCAGACCTTCGACCGCGGGACGCTCGACCGCTTCGGCCTGGACTCGCCGGCGGAGCGCGCGGGCTTCGCCGTGCCGAACGCGCAGCGCCTGCCGCTGCACCCGCACAACAATGCGCTGCAGGTCTGGCTCGAGCTCGGCCTGGTCGGCGCAGTGATCGCAGCTGCATTGGGCGCCGCCGCGATGCTGGCGGCGGGTGCGATCGGCCCCGCGGCGCTCGGCGTCGCGGTCTCCGCCGCCGTCACCGGCCAACTCTCCTTCGGCGCCTGGCAGCCCTGGTGGGTGGCCGCGATGATCTTCGCCGCGGCGGTGATCGCAGGCCTCGCGCCCCGCCGCGCCTGAGGCAACCGGCCGCGTCCCAGGCCGTTGGCCCGCGAACAGATGCGCGAGGCCGCCATGCCCGACACCCCCCCCTTCCAGCCGCAGACGCAGGACCACCAGCCCGGCCGCGAGGACCGGATGACGCCGCGCCCGGCCTCCGCCATGGAGGGCTGGACGCCAGCCGGCAAGCTCGCGGGCAAGGTCGCGATCGTGACGGGCGGCGATTCCGGCATCGGCCGCGCGGTCGCGATCGGCTTCGCCAAGGAAGGCGCCGATGTCGCGATCCTCTACCTCGACGAGCAGGAGGACGCCCGCGACACCAAGCGGCGCATCGAGGCGGAGGGCCGCCGCTGCCTCGCCATCGCCGGCGACATCGGCGACCCGCAATTCTGCCAGGACGCGGTGAAGCAGGTGGTCGAGACCTGGGGAAGGCTCGACGTCCTGGTGAACAACGCCGCCGAGCAGCACGCCTGCGAGAGTTTCGAGGACATCCCGGTGGCGCAGGTGGAACGCACCTTCCGCACCAACATCCTCGGCTACATGTGGATGACCAAGGCCGCGCTGCCGCGCCTGAAGGAAGGGGCGGCGATCATCAACACGACCAGCGTCACGGCCTACAAGGGCAGCCCGCAGCTGATCGACTACGCCTCCACGAAGGGCGCGATCGTCGCCTTCACGCGCAGCCTCTCCATGGCGCTCGACAAGCGGAAGATCCGCGTGAATGCCGTTGCCCCGGGGCCGATCTGGACGCCGCTGATCCCGGCGAGCTTCGACGCGGAGCGCACCTCGAAGCACGGCCAGTCCGCCGCGATGGAGCGTGCCGGCCAGCCCGACGAGGTCGCGCCGAGCTACATCTTCCTCGCGAGCAACGCCGACAGCGGCTACATCAGCGGCCAGGTGCTGCACCCGAACGGCGGCACCGTGGTGAACGGATAGCGCGGCCCCAAGGCGCCCCTGGGGGCGCCTCAGCGCGCCCCCGGCAGCCGCTCCCCGATCAGCCCCTGCGGCCGGTAGAGCAGGATCAGGTTCAGCGCGAGCCCGATCAGGAACAGTCGCAGATAGGCCGCGCGCGTCGCGAGCTCGCCCGGCAGCTGCCCGGCGATCCAGTCCGTCGCGGCCCAGATCGCCCAGATCGCGACGGCGCCGAGGATGGCGCCGCGGTTGTTGCCCGACCCGCCCGCGATGAGCATCACCCAGACCAGGAAGGTCGCGGTGATCGGATCGAGCGCATCCGGCCCCATGAACTTGAAGAAGTGCGCGAGCATCGCGCCGGCCAGCCCCATGCAGGCCGCGCCCAGCACGAAGGCCTGCAGGCGGAACGACGCCGGGTTGCGCCCGACGGCCTTCGCCGCCTCCTCGTCGTCGCGGATCGCACGCAGCGTGCGGCCGAAGGGGCTCTTCGCCGTCGCCTCGGCCATCGCGTAGAGCAGCGCGACGACCGCCGCGACCAGCAGCAGATAGGCCACCGGCCCCCAGGGTTGGCCGAGCCCCTCGAAGGGACGCGGGATGCCGGAGACGCCGAGCGGACCGCCGGTCAGCCAGTCCTCGTTGCGCACGAAGAGCCGCACGATCTCCGCGATGCCGATCGTCGCGATCGCCAGGTAGTCCGCGCGCAGCCGGAGCGAGATCGCGCCGATCGGCAGTGCGAGCAGCGCGCCCGCCACCGCCGCCAAGGGCCAGGCCGCCCACCAGGGCCAGCCCGGCCCGACGAGATGCGCCGCCCCCGGCGCCGGCGTCGCGGTCAGCAGCGCGGAGGTGTAGGCGCCGACGGCGACGAACCCCAGCGCGCCGAAATTCATCAGCCCCGTCAGGCCCCATTGCAGGTTCAGCCCGAGCGTTAGCGCGGCATAGATCCCGGCCAGCGTCAGCAGCGTGACGGCGTAGAGGAGCGCGTTCTCCATCGTCGCGGCCCTAGCCCATGCCCTTGAACAGGCCCTGCGGCCGGAAGATCAGCACCAGCACCAGCACCGCGAAGGCGACGCCGCCCTTGTAGGCGGGCTCCAGCAGCGGCGCGCCGCCGATCAGCGGATAGGTGGATAGCTCCTCCACGACTCCGAGGATCAGCCCGCCCAGCGCCGCGCCCCAGGGCCGCCCGATGCCGCCCAGGATGGCAGCCGCGAAGGCCGCGAGCAGCACGTTGAAGCCGAGCAGCGGGGTGAGCTCGGTGTCCACCGCCAGGAACACGCCCGCCACCGCCGCCAGTGCCGCGGCGACGCACCAGGTGAGCCGGATCACGCCGGCCACCGGCACGCCGGTGACGCGCGCGAGGTCCGGATCGTCCGCCATCGCCCGCATCGCGCGGCCGGCGCGGGACCGCGACAGCAGCAGGTGCACGAGCAGCGCCGCGATGGCCGTCCCGGCCAGGATCATCAGGTGGCGCTGCTGGATGCGGATGCCTTCGAAGACCAGCGGCGGTGTGAAGCCGCGCGCATAGCCCTGCGGCGTCGGCCCCCAGACCAGGTAGACGACGGCGCGGATCATCAGCGCCACGCCGAAGGAGGAGATCAGCAGCACCGCCGGCTGGGCGCGCCGCAGCGGCGCGTAGAAGGCGCGGTCCGCCGCGAGCGCCACCGGGATCGTCGCCGCGATGGCGATGGGCAGCGCGACCCAGGGGCTGATGCCGAGCGCGACGACCGCGACCAGCGCCGCATAGCCGCCCCAGGTCATCAACTCGCCATGCGCGAAATTGGCGAAGCGCAGCACGCCATAGGCCAGCGACAGCCCCGCCGCCGCCAGCGCGTAGATCGCGCCGAGCACGAGGCCCGGGATCAGGTAGAAGTTGACCAGCTCAATCATGCTGTGCGTGTCCGTGCTGGCGCACGGCCGCCCTCGGACGCCGGCGGCGCGCCTCCGCGCGCCTTGGCTTCGCGGCACTTGCCGCGGACCGCCTTCGCGGCCTCGGCCGGCTGAGCCGGCCGCCGGTCGCCACTCACGCCTCCAATCTTCACGCCGCGTCTTCCTCAGGCGCGTTCCCGCCCAGGAACAGGTGGCCGATCTCGGGGTTGGCCAGCAGCCCCGGCCCGGTGTCCTCGGCCCGGTTGCGCCCCATTGCCAGCACCACGCCGCGATCCGCGATCGCCAGCGCCGGCCGCGCATTCTGCTCCACCATCAGCACCGCGATGCCGCTCGCGGCGATCTCGCGCACCTTGTCGAAGATCAGCGTGCAGAACTTGGGCGAGAGGCCCGCGGTCGGCTCGTCGAGCATGATCAGCTTCGGCGTCAGCATCAGCGCCCGCGCCACCGCCACCATCTGCCGCTGCCCGCCCGACAGGCTGCCCGCCGCGGCGCGGCGCTTGGCAGCGAGGTCGGGGAACACCGCGTAGCTGCGCTCCAACCCGTCCTTCGCCGCGGAGGGCCGCGCATAGGCGCCCATCAGCAGGTTCTCCTCCACGCTGAGCGAGGGGAAGACGTTGCGCTCCTGCGGCACATAGGCGAGGCCGCGCGCCACCATCGATTCCGCCGGCGCATTGGCGATCTCCGTGCCGTCGAACATCACGCTGCTGCCGGGCTTGAGACGCACGAGGCCCGCCACGGCCTTCATCGCCGTGGACTTTCCCGCGCCGTTCGGCCCGATGATCACCACGACCTGTCCTGGCGCGACCGTCAGGTTCACGCCGTGCAGGATGTCGGCCTCGCCATAGCCGCCAACCATGTTGCGCGCGACCAGAAGGCTCATGTCGCCTCCGATCGTCGGAGGGCGCAGGGCCGCGGGCCCGAGCACCGGAGACGTGAATCGGAGGCGCTTCTCATGTCGCCTCGATCGCCATGCCGAGATAGGCCTCGGCCACCGTCGGATCCGCGCGCACCTCCGCCATCGTCCCGCTGGCGATGACGCGCCCCTCGGCCATGCAATGCACCGGCTGGCAGAGCTCGGCGACCAGGTCGAGGTCGTGCTCGATCAGCAGGAAGGTGATGCCGTCTTCCGCGTTCAGTCGCGCGATGGTCGCCGCGATCTCGCGCAGCAGCGTGCGGTTCACGCCGGCCGCCGGCTCGTCGAGCAGGATGACCGTCGCGCCCGACATCAGCGCGCGGCCGAGCTCGACCAGCTTCTTCTGCCCGCCCGACAGCGCGGTCGCTGGCGCGTCGGCATGCCGCGCCAGGTTCAGCCGCTCCAGCACCGCCATCGCGCGTGCGCGCAACGCGGCTTCCTCGCGCGCCACGCGGCCGCGCGCGAACCACGGCGCGGGCAACTTCTCACCCGGCTGCGGCGGCGCGCCGACCATCAGGTTCTCGGCCACGCTCAACCGCCCGAACAGGCGCGGGATCTGGAAGGTCCGCGCCAGCCCCGCCGCATGCAGCGCCCAAGGCGCGGCGCCGGTGATGTCGCGGCCACGCAGCCGCACCCGCCCGCCATCGGCCTTGTGGAAGCCGGCGATGGTGGCGAAGGCCGTGGACTTGCCCGCGCCGTTCGGCCCGATCAGCCCCGTGATCGAGCCCTCCGGCACGGCGAAGCTCACGCCGTCGAGGGCCGTGAGGCCCCCGAAGCGCTTCACCAGGCCCTCGACCTCCAGTGCGAGGCCGTGCGTCACTCCGCCAGCTGCGCCACCGAGGTCACGCGGCCGTTGCGCACAGCCCAATGCTCCACGCGGCCCTGCGCGTCGCCGGTGGCGTTGAACTCGATGGGGCCCGACGCGCCCTCGTAGTTCACCTTGGTGCCGGCGCCGAGCAGCTGGCGCGCACGCGCGAACTCGCCCGGACCCACCGCCTCGCCCGGCGCATTCGCGACAGTCCGCAGGTTCTGGCGGATCGCGGCGCGGTCGGCGCTGCGGCCGGCCTCGATCGCCAGCGCGATGACATAGGCCGCGTCATAGGCCTGCGCGACGAAGGCCGCGCCCGGGTCGAGGTTCGGGTTGGCGCGACGATACGCGGCCTCGTAGGCCGCACGCCGCTCCGGCGCCGCCGCCGTGCCCGGCCCGGTGCCGAACATGCCCTCGAGCTGCCGCGCGCCGACCTGGTCCACCACGGTCTGGTCGCGCATGCCGTCGGTCATGATGAAGCGCGGGAAGAAGCTGTTCTCGATCGAGTTGCGCAGGATCGTGTTGCCGCCCGAGGCCGGGTAGCCGATCAGCAGCAGCGCCTGCGGATTGCCGCGGCCGGCCAGCGTCTGCAGCTCGGCGCGGTAGGAGGGGCGGTTCTCCTCGAAGTTCTGGCTGCCCGTCACGGTGCCGCCGCGGCCCTGGAAGGCGGCGGTGAAGCTGCCCGTCAGCCCGCGGCCGTAGTCGTTGTTCACCGCCATGATGGCGACGCGCTCGATGCCCGCCTCGCGCGTGATGCGCGCCAGCACCTGGCCCTGCAGCCCGTCCGGCACCGCGGTGCGGAACACCGTGTCGTTGTCGTTGAGCTGGCTGACCGCCGGCGCGGTGGCCGAGGGCGAGACGATCGGCACGCCCGCCGGGATGGAGACGGCGTTGGCGGCGGCGATGGTGATGCCCGACGCCATCGGGCCGATGATCGCGGCCACGTTCTCCGCCTGCACCAGGCGCGTCATCACCTGCACGCCGGCCTGCGGATTTGTCTGGTCGTCGGCCTCGACGACCTGGATCCGCCGCCCGCCGAGCACGCCGCCCGCGGCGTTGATCTCCTCGACGGCCAGCGTGATGCCGGCGCGGATCGGCGGGACGAAGGCGGCGAGGCCGCCGGTGGCCGAGAGGATCACGCCGAGGCGAACCGGATCGCCGGCTTGCGCGCGGGCGAGGCCCGGCAGGACGAGCGGCGCGGCGCCCAGCGCCAGCGCGGCGCGGCGGCTGAGGGTGAATGGCGTCATGGCCTGGCTTTCTCCCGAATGTCCTGGGGGCGTCGCCGCCCGTCGCGGCGGGTTACAGCGAAGCAATTCCCCGCGCAACACGCGGCGCGCGCGCCGGTCAGGCTGGGGGCGGGACGGCAGGGTCCAGCGGTGCGATGGTCGCCCGGCCATAGACGGGGCCGCGATGCGCCAGCGGGGCGTCCAGCTCGATCGTCACCGCCAGCGCCGACGCTGACCGCTCCGGCCCCAGCTCCCCACCCGGGCGGTAGTTGCGGCGGTCGAGCATCCAGACGGCTTGGGTCGCGCTGCCGTGCACGACGTCGATGGTCTGCTCGACGAACGGCTCGTGGGGCAGCCAGCGACGCAGCCCACCCCGCCGCACGACCGCAGGCAGCCCGAAGCGGCCCTCCGCATCGGTCACGGCAGCGTCCCCGCCGCGCTCGTCTGTCAGCCCCCAGTGCCAGCTGCGGACGACGCGGGCACCCGGGACCGGGCGCCCGCGGGCCAGCACGACACCGCGCAAGGCGGAGAAGATGACCATTCCCTCTTCCGTCTCGGCCCGTGGGTCGCCTGGCCGCAACAGCGTCAGGCCGGCCATGGCCAGCGCGATCCGCCGCCCCGTCACATCCACTTGCGGACGCGCGCCCTGTAGGCCTCGTAGGCGGCGCCGAAGCGGCCGGCGAGGTAGGCCTCCTCCTTCGCGATCACCAGCCGGTCGAGCAGGCCGTGCGTGACTACCACCCCGATCCAGCCCCACAGCGTGCCCCACATCAGCGCGAGCCCCGTCGCGGCGAGCAGGAAGCCCAGATAGATCGGGTTGCGGCTGAAGCGGTACGGCCCGCTCTCCACCATCGCCGCGTCGGGCCTGTCGGGCCGCGGGTCGTTGCCGGCCTTGACCAGCGCCAGCACCGCCCAGCCCACCAGCGCGACGGATAGGAAGATCACCATCCCGCCCAGTGCCGTGGCCGGCGGCCCGATCTGCACCGTCCAGATCCGGTCCAGCACCCAGGCCGCGACCATCACCGCCGTCGCGATCACCGGCGGCGGCACCCGCACGCCGGGGCCATGGTCGGTCGCCTGGCTCATGCCGATTCCCTCGCCGGCAGGCGCATCCAGGCGGGGATGCGGGGCGTCAGCGCGGCCTCGCCACAGGCGAGCGTTCCCCCGGCCTCCACCGCCTCGATCCGCAGCAGCGCAAGGCCGAGCCCGTCGCGGCCCGAGCGCATCTCGCCCACCTCCGCGCCGTCGCGCGTCACCGGCGTGCCCGGCGCCGGCAGCGGCCCCGCCACCTCCACCGGGAACAGGCGCCTCTTCAGCAGCCCGCGATACTTGGTTCGCGCCGTCAGCTCCTGGCCCATGTAGCAGCCCTTCGACCAGGACACGCCCGACAGTTCGTCGAAGCCGCCTTCGAGCAGCACGGATTTCTGGGCCTCGAGGTCGCCCGAATCCGGCAGCCCGAGCGACAGGCGGTGCAGGTCATGGGCCGCCGCATCCGCGTCGGTCGCCAGCGGCGCCGTCGCCAGCGCCCGCCACCCGGCCTCCGGCAGCCGCGGGTCCGCCGCCGCGATGACGCCCTCGGGCAGCGCCGCCCCGCCCCAGCCGGCATGCACGGCCAACTCCGCCGAGGCGTCGCGCAGCGCGACCTTCGACCGCAGCCGGAAGCGCGACAGCGAGGTCACGATCGTCCCGGCCTGGTCGCGCACGCAGTCCAGCAGCAGGCGATCGCCATCGGCGAAGACGAAGAAATCGGCCAGCCACTTCCCCTGCGGGGTCAGCAGCGCGGCCCAGACCGCGGCACCTGGAACGGCGCGCGTGACATCGTTGGAAACGAGGCCCTGCAGGAAGGCGACGCGGTCTTCGCCCGCCACCTCCACCACGCCCCGCCCCGGCAGAAGGGCTATCGGCATGGCGCGAAGGTGGGTCGGCGCGTGGGCGGGTGCAACCGGGGTTGGGGGGGCGCGGGCCGGGGTGGGGCCGGCCGCCGCCCCGTGCTATGCGCCCCGCAACCCATGCGCATCCTCTTCGTCACGGCGACGCGGATCGGCGACGCCGTGCTCTCCACCGCGCTGCTCGACCACCTGCTCCGCACCCACCCCGAGGCGCGGTTCACCGTCGCCTGCGGCCCGGCCGCCGCCGGCGTCTTCGCGCGCATGCCGCGGCTCGAGCGGCTGATCCTGGTGGAGAAGAAGCGCTTCGAACGCCATTGGCTGTCGCTCTGGTCGCAGGTCGTTGCGACGCGCTGGGACCTGGTGGTGGATCTCCGCGCCTCGGCGCTGGCCTGGCTGGTGCCGACGCGCCGCCGCGCGATCGGCCAGGGCGGACGGCGCCCCGGGCATCGCCTGACGCATCTCGGCGCCGTGCTCGGCCTCTCGCCGCCGCCGCTCCCCGTCGCCTGGACCGCGCCGGAGGACG
>NZ_JAKJIB010000124.1 GCF_021864505.1 Falsiroseomonas oryziterrae | reverse complement strand
GGAGGGCGATGTGCAGCCCACAAACGACGGGCGCCTCGGCGCCCGGTGCCACGGCCTGCGGCCGCCCCTGCTGGCCGGGGGATGGCGGGCGCTGGCCCGGACGCTCCAGGATCAACTCGGTCTGGTTGGGGACGCGCAGCCCGCCGGGATCGTCCGGCCGCACCTTGAAGGGCCGCGGGTCCGCCTCGACCACCGGTACGCCGCCCATCCCGCCGACCTTGGACACCGCCCACCAGCCCGCCGCACCCAGGGCCGCGATGCCCAGGATGCCGCCAGCGATGGCCAGCATCCGCCAGGGGACGGACGAGGGCTCGCGCGGGATCCGATAGGACGGGACGACCGCTTCGCTCATCGCATCTCCTCGACCGGCTCCACCCCCAGCACCGCGAGGCCCGAACGGAGGACGGTGGCCGTGGCGGCGACCAGCGCCAGACGCGCGCGCGTCGCCTCCGGCTCCTCCGCCCGGATGAACCTCAAGGTCGAGTCATCCCGACCCCTGTTCCACAATACATGAAAGTCGCCGGCCAAGTCTTGGAGGAAAAACGCGATTCGGTGCGGCTCCCGCGCCGCAGCAGCGGCCTCCACGGTGCGCGGCCAGGCGGCCATCCGCCGGATCAGCGCCAACTCGGCCGGGTCGCCAAGCGCTGCCAGGTCGGCCGCCGCGAGATCGGCCACCGCCGGGTCGCCGGCCTGGCGCAGCACCGATCGGCAGCGGGCATGCGCATATTGCACATAGAACACCGGATTGTCGCGGGTCTGCTCGACCACCTTGTCGAGGTCGAACTCCATCTGCGCGTCGGCCTTGCGGGTCAGCATGGTGAAGCGGACCGCGTCCCTGCCGACCTCCTCGATCAGGTCGCGCAGCGTGACATAGGTGCCGGCGCGCTTCGACATGCGCACCGGCTCGCCGCCCTTCATCACATGCACGATCTGCGTCAGCACCACGTCGAGCGTGACGCCGCGATCCGACAGCGCGGCGACGGCGGCCTGCATGCGCTTCACGTAGCCGCCGTGGTCGGCGCCCCAGACCTGGACGAGCTGCGGGAAGCCGCGCGCGATCTTACCGAGGTGGTTCGCCACGTCGTTGGCGAAGTAGGTGCCCGAGCCGTCCGACTTCCGCAGCGGGCGGTCCACGTCGTCGCCGAAGGCGGTGGCGCGGAACAGGGTCTGCGGGCGCGGCTCCCAATCGTCCGGCGTCTTGCCCTTCGGCGGCTCGAGCACGCCGGTATAGATCAGCTCCTTCGCGGCCAGCTGCGATTCCGCCTTCTCGAGCCAACCTTCGGCGACCACCGCGCGTTCGCTGACGAAGACGTCGTGGCGGACGCCGAGTGCCGCGAGGTCCTCGCGGATCGCCTCCATCATCAGGTGCACGGTGGTGTCGCGCACGACCTCGAGCCAGACATCTGGGCCGGCGGCGGCATAGCCGAAGACGCCATCGTGGGATGCCAGCGCATCGCCGTGGCGTTCCTTGAGCGCGGCGCCGACGGGGATCAGGTATTCGCCGCGGTACTGCAGCCCGCCGGGGACCGACTGCGCGTAGTGGTCCTCGGTCATCGAGGTGCCGAGCGCCTGAAGGTACCGCCAGTAGGCGGCATAGGCGAGCGCGAGCACCTGCGCGCCGGCGTCGTTGATGTAGTATTCGCGCGTCACGTCGTGGCCGGACTTGGCCAGCAGCCCGGCCAGCGCATCTCCCACCACGGCGCCACGGCAATGCCCGACATGCATCGGCCCGGTCGGATTCGCCGAGACGTATTCGACGTTGACGCGAACCCCCTGCCCCATGGCGCTGTCGCCATAGGCCTCGCCGCTCCGCAGGATCGCCGGCACCTGGGCGCGGAGAAAACTCTCGCGCAGGCGGAGGTTCACGAAGCCCGGGCCCGCCGGCGCCGCCTCGGCCACCTCGGGCAGCGCCGCGAGGCGGGCGGCGAGTTCCGCGGCGAGCTTCGGCGGCGGAACCTTCGCGGCCTTGGCGACCACCATCGCCCCGTTGGTCGCCATGTCGCCATGCGCCGGGTCGCGCGGCGGCTCGGTCTGGACCTTGGCGAAGGCCTCGTCCGGCAGGTCCGGGAGAATGTCGCGCAGCGCCGCCACGGTGCGGGCGCGCATGGCGGCGAAGATGTCGTGGCTCGTCATGGCGCGACCGCTTTAGCCTCTCCCCGCCAGGGTCGCCATGCCCGGCGCGTCGCTGGGAACGGGCCCGCGGCCGCCCTCAGCCCGGCACGGTCGGGTCCGTCAGCCGCTTGTGCTCCTCGAGCGCGTAGCGGTCGGTCATGCCGGCCAGGTAGTCGCAGACCGCCGCGGCCGCCGCCGGGCTGCCCGGCTCCCCCGCCCGCGCCTGCCACCAGGGCGGCAGTTGGCGCGGCTCGCCATGCAGCAGGGTGAAGAGCATCTGCAGCGCCCGCTTCACCTTCTGCGTCGTCCGGTTGACCCGCCAATGCCGGTACATCCGCGCAAAGAGAAAGGCGCGCAGCGCGTTGTTCGCCTCCATCATCGGCTCGGAGAAGGCGACGACCGGGCGGTCGGCGGCGCGGATGTCGTCGGCGCTCTTCGGGTCGAGGGCCGCAATGCGCCGCCGCGTCTCGGCGACCACGTCGTTCACCATCGCGTTGATCACGCGCCGCACCGTCTCGCTCGTCGCGCGGTCGCGCGGCAGGCCGGGATTCTCGGCCCGCGCGCGCTCGAAGGCCTCGGCGACCAGGGGCAACGCCGCTGCCTCGTCGAGCGTGAACATCCCCGCCCGCACGCCGTCGTCAAGGTCGTGGTTGTTGTAGGCGATGTCGTCCGCGATGGCGGCGACCTGCGCCTCCGCGCTGGCATGGGTCGAGAGGTCCAGCGCTTGCCGCCGGTCGTACTCGGCGATGTAGGGCGGCGGACGGCGCAGCGGGCCGTTGTGCTTGGCGAGCCCCTCAAGCGTCTCCCAGGTGAGGTTCAGCCCGTCGAAGCCGGCATAGCGCGCTTCCAGCAGCGTCACCGCCTTCAGGGACTGCGCGTTGTGGTCGAAGCCGCCATGGGGCTTCATCATCGCATCCAGCGCATCCTCGCCGGCATGGCCGAAGGGCGGGTGGCCGAGGTCATGGGCCAGCGCCAGCGCCTCCGCCAAATCCTCGTCCAGCGCCAGTTCGCGCGCGATGGAGCGCGCGATCTGCGCGACCTCGAGGCTGTGGGTCAGCCGCGTCCGGAAATGGTCGCCTTCGTGGTAGACGAAGACCTGGGTCTTGTATTGCAGCCGCCGGAAGGCGGTGGAGTGGATGATCCGGTCGCGGTCGCGCTGATAGGGCGAGCGCGTGCCGCCCGCCGGCTCCGCATGCAGGCGCCCCCGCGACTCGGCGGCGCGCACCGCCCAGGGTGCGAGGCCGTCCGGCAACCGCATCGGGTCCATGCCCGCGGGCCTAGCATCGGGCCCGCGGCGCCGTCCACACCCGCCTCCGAGTGTTGGAATCCCGCCCCCTCCCGCCCTATCTTCCGACCCGAGGAGATTGCACCGCCATGGACGCCGCCACGGCTCCCTTCCGCGTCACCCCCCGCGCCGCCGCCCAGGTGGCCGAGATCGCCGCCCGGGAGGGCAAGCCCGGCGCCGGGCTTCGGCTGGCGGTGGATGCGGGCGGCTGCTCGGGCTTCCAGTACCGCTTCGCCATCGAGGAGGCGCCGGCCGGCGACGACCTGGTGATCGCCGAGGGGCCGGCCCGCGTCTTCGTGGATCCGGTCAGCCTCGAACTGCTCGCCGGCTCCGAGCTCGACTGGACCGAGGCGCTGATCGGCGCCCATTTCGCCGTGAGGAACCCCCAGGCCGTCAGCGCCTGCGGCTGCGGGACGTCCTTCTCGGTCGGTTGATCCGGGTCGGTTGATCCCGGGGCGCCGCGCGGGCAGGTTCGCGCGCGCATGCTGACCCTTGCGACCTTCAACGTGAACTCGATCCGGAAGCGCGCCGCCCATGTGCGCCGCTTCCTGGAACGCCGGCAGCCCGACCTGCTCTTCCTGCAGGAACTGAAATGCCGCACGGAGGAGGTGCCGGCTCTGGAGTTCGAGGGGACGGGCTATCGCCTGCACGCCATCGGCCAGCAGGGCGGCCGCAACGGCGTCGCGGTGCTGGGACGCATCCCCTTCGAGGTGGTCGCCGAGGCACTGCCGGGCGACGGGTCGGACACCCAGGCGCGCTATGTCGAAGTCGCGGCGGCCGGGATGCGGGTCGCCGGGATCTACCTGCCGAACGGCAATTCCGGCGGCGACGAGGGCTACGGCTACAAGCTCGGCTGGATGGAGCGGCTGCGCGTGCTCGCGCAGGCGCGGCTCGATTCCTTCACGCCCTTCGCGATCCTCGGCGACTTCAACGTCTGCCCGACGGAGATCGACCTGGCGCCGGGCGCGCTGCCGCCCACCGACGCGCTGGTGCGGCCCGAAACCCGCGCCGCCTGGCGGGCGCTGGAGCATCTCGGCCTGACGGATGCGCTGCGCGCGCTGCATCCGGGCGAGCGGCTCTACACCTACTGGGACTACGGCGCGAATTTCGAGCTGAACCGGGGGCTGCGCATCGACCACGCCCTGCTCAGCGCGGACCTCGCGGAGCGCCTGTCGGGCGCGGAGGTGGACGTCGCGCCGCGCGCGGAGGACTCTCCCTCCGACCACACGCCGGTGCTGGTCACGCTGGATGCGTGACGCCTACCAGCGGCGATAGGGCCCCGACCAGGGACGGCCGTGCCAGCCCGGCGGCCGGCCGTAATAGGGCCGGCCGTAATAGGGGCGCGGGGCGTAGTAGGGCCGGTAGACCGGCGCCGGCCGATACACGACCACGGGCGGCGGCGCGTAATAGTAGGGCCGCGGCGCGACATAGCCGTAGGTGGGCCCGACATCGGCCGTGACCACGCAGCCTGGCAAGGCGGCCAGGGCGGCGAGCAGCACGAGCGGTCGAAGCCTGGGCATAGGGCGCTCCGGTGCGGCAGCCCGTTGAAGGGGGCGGCTGCCGAACACCTTACTGAACGCGGAAGAAAGGCCGAAGGTCGGGCGGATTCGCGGCAGCGGCGTGGCAGGCGCGGGCGAAGCGCCCGCGCCGCCAGTCCGGTGTCACTGATCGGCGTAGACGTGGCTCTCCTCGGCGGCGCCGGGATGGGTCACGGCCCCGTTCACGGCCGGCCCCACCAGCTGCGCGTATTTCCACAGCGCACCCGAGGTGTAGAGCGTCTTGCGCGGCTGCCACTTCGCGCGGCGGGCGGCCAGCGTCGCCTCGTCCACCAGCAGGTCGATGCTGCCCTTCTCCGCGTCGATCACGATCTTGTCGCCGTTCTCGATCAGCGCGATCGGGCCGCCCACCGCGGCTTCCGGTCCGACATGGCCGATGCAGAAGCCGCGCGTCGCGCCGCTGAAGCGGCCATCCGTGATGAGGGCCACCTTGTCGCCCATGCCCTGGCCGTAGATGGCGGAGGTCGTCGAGAGCATCTCGCGCATGCCCGGGCCGCCCTTCGGGCCCTCGTAGCGGATGATGATCACGTCGCCCGGCTTGTAGGCGCGCATCTCCACAGCCTTGAAGGCGTCCTCCTCGCAGTCGAAGCAGAGCGCCGTGCCTTCGAAGCGCAGGCTCTTCATGCCGGCGATCTTCACGATCGCCCCTTCCGGCGCGAGCGTGCCCTTCAGCGACACGACGCCGCCAATCGGGCTGATCGGGTCGGAGGTCGGGCGGACCACGTCCTGGTCCTTCGGGATGATCACCTCGCGGTGGTTCTCCGCAAGCGACTTGCCGGTGACGGTCATCGCGTCGCCGCGCAGATAGCCGCCCTCGAGCAGCGCCTTGATGATCACCGGCACGCCGCCGACATTGTAGACGTCGAGCGCGACGTACTTCCCGCCCGGCTTCAGGTCGGCGATGTGCGGCGTCGCGCGCATGATCTCGGCGACGTCGTGCAGGTCGAACTTGATCCCCGCCTCATGCGCGATGGCGGGCAGGTGCAGCGCCGCGTTGGTCGAGCCGCCGGTGGCCCCCACGATCGCCGCCGCGTTGAACAGCGCGTCCCGCGTCACGATGTCGCGCGGGCGGAGGTTGCGGCGGATCAGCTCCACCACCGCCTCGCCAGACTTCTCCGCCCAGTAGTCGCGCTTCTCGTCGGGCGCCGGCGCGCCGGCCGAGCCCGGCAGCGCGAGGCCGATCACCTCGGAGATGCAGGCCATGGTGTTGGCGGTGAACTGGCCGCCGCAGGCGCCCGCGCCGGGGCAGGCATGCTGCTCGAGCTCGAGCAGCTCCTCGTCCGACATGTTGCCCGCGGCGTGCTGGCCGACCGCCTCGAAGACGTCGAGCACGGTCACGTCGCGGCCCTTGTGCCGGCCCGGCATGATCGAGCCGCCATACATGAACACGCTCGGCACGTTCAGGCGGATCATCGCCATCATGAGGCCGGGCAGCGTCTTGTCGCAGCCGCCGAGGCCGACCAGCCCGTCATAGCAGTGGCCGCGCATCGTCAGCTCGACCGAATCCGCGATCACGTCGCGCGAGGCGAGCGAGGCCTTCATGGACTGGTGGCCCATGGCGATGCCGTCGGTCACTGTGATGGTCGTGAACTCGCGCGGCGTCGCGCCGGCGGCCTTCACGCCGACCTTGACCGACTGAGCCTGGCGCGAGAGGGCGATGTTGCAGGGTGCCGCCTCGTTCCAGCAGGTGGCGACGCCGACGAAGGGCTGCTCGATCTCCTCCTTCGTCAGCCCCATCGCGTAGTAGTAGCTGCGATGCGGCGCGCGCTCCGGCCCCACGGTCGTGTGGCGGCTCGGCAGCTTCGACTTGTCCCACTTGGTCATGGCTGGCGGTCTTTCCTGAGCAACCGGGGCGCCGCCCCTCCCCGTCCGAGGCCCGCCCTGTCGGGCGACTGCCTGCCACATCGCGGCGCCGCGGGTAAGGGGGCGAGGCCTATCCCGTCGCCAGCAGGAAGCCGACGCCGCCCACGAGCCCGATCACCGCGCCGATCGCCTGCGCCTGGGCGCGGGTGAAGCGGCGGCCAAGGATCTCCTGCTTCGGCATCATCTCGGCGCAGATGATCACCGGCGCCGAGAAGATCACGATCGCCACCAGCAGCTTGATGGTGCCCGCGTCCACCGGCGCCCTCCCCTACCCCGCGATGCGCGCGAGCGCGGCGTCGAGACGCGCCATCTCGGCCTCGGCCGCGGCGAGGCGCTCGCGCGTCTCCTCCACCACCTCCTCGGCGGCGCGCGAGACGAAATCGGCGTTGCCGAGCTTGGCCGAGAGCTTGCGGGCCTCGCCCTCCGCAGTCCCGCGCGCCTTGGCGAGCCGCGCGCGCTCCGCGCCGAGGTCGATCACCTCCGCCAGCGGCAGCATCACCGTGACTTCGCCGACCACGACCTGCGCCACGCCCCTGGGCGGCGCGCCGTCGAGCGGGCGCACCTCGGTGGCTCGGGCGAGGCGCCGGATCGCGTCGATCCAGCGGCCCGCGCGGTCCAGCGTCGCCGGCGCCGCGCCCTGCAGCAGCAAGGGCACGGTCACGGAGGGCGGCACGTTCATCTCGGACCGCGCGGCGCGCACCTCGCCGACCAGCGCGACCACCCAGTCCAGTTCCGCCCGCGCCGCCTCCGCATCCGGCACCGGCACGGAATCGGGCCAGGCGGTGCGGATCAGGCTGCCTTCCGGCCCATAGCCGAAGCGGTGCCAGAGCTCCTCCGTGACGAAGGGCATCGCCGGGTGCAGCAGGCGCAGGATGGTGCCGAAGACATGGCCGGCGGCACCCTTCACCTCGTCCTTTTCCGCCCCGTCCGGCCCGTTCAGCACCGGTTTCCCGAGCTCGATGAACCAGTCGCAGAAGCTGCCCCAGACGAAGGCATAGGCGGCCGCCGCATATTCGTCGAAGCGATAGGCCTCCAGCGCCGCGGTGCACGCCGCCACCGCGCGGTTCGCGCCGTCCAGGATCCAGCGTGCGAGCGGCGACGTGGCGCTTGCCGGGTCGAAACCCTGCGGCGCGGCGATGCCGTTCATCTCCAGGAAGCGCGCGGCGTTCCAGATCTTGGTGACGAAGGCGCGATGGTCCTCGACGCGCTTGCGGCCGAGCTTCACGTCGCGGCCCGGCCCGGTCAGCGCGCAGATGGTGAAGCGCAGCGCATCCGCGCCATAGGCGTCGATCAGCTCCAGGGGATCCATCACGTTCCCCTTGGTCTTCGACATCTTCTGGCCCTTCTCGTCCCGCACCAGGCCGTGGATGTAGACCTGCCGGAACGGCACCTCGCCCATGAAGTGCTGGCCCATCATCATCATCCGGGCGACCCAGAAGAAGATGATGTCGAAGCCCGTCACCAGCACGCTGCCCGGGTAGTATTTCGCGAGCTCCGGCGTCTTCTCAGGCCAGCCGAGCGTCGAGAAGGGCCACAGCGCCGAGCTGAACCAGGTGTCCAGCACGTCCTCGTCGCGCCTGAGCGGCACATCGGCGCCGAACATCGCGCGCGCGGCGGCCAGCGCCTCCTCCTCCGTCCGCTCGACGAAGATGCTGCCGTCGGGGGCATGCCAGGCCGGGATGCGATGGCCCCACCAGAGCTGGCGCGAGACGCACCAGGGCTGGATGTCGCGCATCCAGGCGAAGAAGGTGTTCTCCCACTGCTTCGGCACGAACTCCGTCCGGCCGCTCTCCACCGCCTCGATGGCCGGCTGCGCGAGCGTCTTGGCGTCGCAGTACCACTGCCAGGTCAGCCGCGGCTCGAGCGGCACGCCGCCGCGGTCGCCATGCGGCACCTGGTGCGTGTGCGGCTCCGTCTTCTCGAGCAGCCCGAGTTCCTCGAGCTTCGCCAGCACCGCCTTGCGCGCGGCGAAGCGGTCCTGCCCGGCGAGGCCGCGGACGAAGTCCGGTTCGGCGATGCCCTCCACCGCGCGCAGATCGGCCTCGATCTCGGCCAGCGCGACGCGCGCCTCGGCATCCAGCACCGAGGGCATCGGCAGGCCGTGGCGCTTGCCCACCTCGAAGTCGTTGAAGTCGTGCGCCGGGGTGATCTTCACGGCACCCGTCCCCTTCTCGGGGTCGGAGTAGGTGTCGGCGACGATCGGGATCGGGCGCCCGACCAGCGGCAGCACGGCGCGCCTGCCGACGAGGTCGCGGAAACGCGGATCCTCGGGATGCACCGCCACCGCCGTGTCGCCCAGCATCGTCTCGGGCCGCGTGGTCGCCACCTGGATGAAGCGGCCCGGCTCGCCCTCGATCGGGTAACGCAGGGTCCAGAGACTCCCCTTCACCTCCCGGCTCTCGACCTCGAGGTCGGAGATCGCCGTCTGCAGCTTGGGGTCCCAGTTCACCAGCCGGCGGTCGCGATAGATCAGCCCCTGCTTGTGGAGCGTCACGAAGACCTCGAGCACCGCCTTCGAGAGGCCCTCGTCCATGGTGAAGCGCTCGCGTGGCCAGTCGAGGCTGGCGCCGAGCCGGCGCAGCTGGCGGGTGATGCTGCCGCCCGACTGCGCCTTCCATTCCCACACATGCGCCAGGAAGGCCTCGCGCCCCATGGCGCGCCGGTCCTGGCCCTGGGACGCCAGCAGCCGCTCCACCACCATCTGGGTCGCGATGCCGGCATGGTCGGTACCGGGCTGCCAGAGCGCGTCCCGCCCCTGCATCCGGCGCCAGCGCGTCAGCGTGTCCTGCACCGTCATGGTCAGCGCATGGCCGATATGCAGGCTGCCCGTGACATTGGGCGGCGGGATCATGATGACGAAGGGCGGCGCGTCCGAGTCAGGACGGGCGGCAAAGGCGCCGGAGGCTTCCCACAATGCGTAGAGCCGCGGTTCGACGGCCGCGGGGTCGAAGGTCTTGTCGAGCATGGCCGCATCCCTTCCGCGCCCGCGGCGGGAAGGTCAAGGGCTTACGCCGGCAAGGCTGCCCTTCGCGGCGCCGGCGCGTGGCGCGGTTTCAGGTCGCGCGGCTCACCACCCGCTCGATCTCGGCGCGCACCAGGCGCTCCACGATCGGCGGCAGGTGCTTCTCGAGCCACTCCTTGAGCAGGGGGCGCATCTCCTCCCGCACCAGGTCCTCGAGCGTCGGCCCGCCGCGTGAGACAGCGGCGCCGCGCTCCTGCGCGACCGCGGCCAGAAGCTTGCCGACCGTGGCGGAGGTGGCGGCCGCGACCGTCGGCGCCACCAGCCCGTCATTCCCCGCCGGGGCCGGCGGCGCAGCCTCCGGCGGCTTGGGCGGGGGGGCGGCCGGCGGGCCGGGCGGTGGCTGCACCATCATCGACTCCGTCAGTTGGATCGGACCCGGCGCCGGCGGGGCCGGACGCGGGGTGGCGGCCGGCGACGCCGATCCGCCCG
>NZ_JAKJIB010000123.1 GCF_021864505.1 Falsiroseomonas oryziterrae | reverse complement strand
GCCCTCGTCGCGCAGCGCCGCCAGCACTGCCTCGCGCAGCGCGGCGATTGCCGGCGCGGGCGTCGCGGCCGGCGCATAGAATCCGTTCCACTCGTTCAGCTCGAAGCCGGCGAATCCCTGTTCCGCGATGGTCGGCACCTCGGGCAGCGCGGCGATGCGCGCCGCCGTCGAGACGCCGAGCGCCTTCACCGTCCCCGCCCGCACCAGCTGCGTCGAGGACGAGACGGTGGCGAAGACGAAGGCGAGGCTGCCCGTCAGCAGGTCCTGCAGCGCCGGCCCGCCGCCGCGATAGGGCGAATGCTGCACGTCCAGCCCCGCACGCCGCAGCAGCGCGACGGACGCCAGATGCGCCGCCGTCGCATTGCCGGACGAGCCATAGGTCAGCTGCCCCGGTCGCGCGCGGGCGAAGGCGATGAACTCCGCCAGCGTCGAATAGGGCGCGTTGCGATGCGCGATCATGATCTGCGGCAGCGTCGTCAGCTGGGTGATCGGCGCGAAGGCAGTCGCGTAGTCGAAGGTCAGGCCGCGCAGCAGCACCGGCGTCGAGACATGGCCGAGCGCATCCAGCATCACCGTGTGCCCGTCGGGCGCCGCGCGCGCCACCTCGCCCGCGCCGATCGAGCCGCCGGCGCCGCCGCGATTCTCCACCACCACGGTCTGGCCGAGCACGGCCGACATCGGCCCGGCGAGCAGCCGCGCCGTGGTGTCGGCGCCGCCGCCCGGCGCATAGGGCACGACCATCCGCAGCGGCCGCGACGGCGCCCAGCCCTGGGCGAGTGCCGGCAGGGCGAGGGGCAGGCCAGCAAGGGCGGCGAGCGTGGCGCGACGGGTGGGCAAGGCGTCCTCCTCCGGCGGTCTCGGGCCGCCATGCGCGGCAGCCTAGACCAGTCCTGCAAAGGAGCAAAGGACTAGTCAGCGGCCATGACAAGGTGTTGGATGACGTCATGCCGGCGCCCCTGCCCGACACCCGCCTGCCGCTGCACGCCCGGCTCCGCGACGCCCTCGCGGCCCGGCTCGCGGCGGGGGAATGGCCGCCCGGCACGGCGCTTCCGGCGGAATCCCGGCTCGCTGCCGATTACGGCGTCGCGCTGCTCACCATGCGCCGTGCGCTCGGCGACCTCGCCGCCGAGGGGCTGGTGGAGCGCCGGCAGGGCCGCGGGACCTTCGCCCGCCACGCCCCGGCCGCCAGCCTGTTGCGCTTCTTCCGCCTGTCGGAGCCGGACGGCACGCCGATCCTGCCCGAAAGCCGCATCCTCGCTGCCGGCCAAGTCGCCCTCTCGCCCGGCCTCGCGGCACGGCTCGGCCGCCCCGCCGGTTCGCCCGCTTTGCGGCTCGAACGCCTGCGCAGTTGGCGTGGCGAGGTGCTGCTGGCCGAGACGATCCGCCTGCCCCTGCCCGAAGCCGCGCCGCTGCTGACCCTGCCGCCCGAGGAATACGGCGCGCTGCTCTACCCGCTGCTGCTCGAGCGCTGCGGCGTGCTTGTGGCGCGCGTGGAGGACGAGATCGCCGTCGCGCGTGCCGATGCGCGCATCGCACTCGCGCTCGGCGTCGCGCCCGGCGAGGCGGTGATCGCCGCGGAGCGCATCGCCTACGACGCCGCCGGCCGCGCGGTGGAGGCGCGCATCGCCCATGGCCGCGCCGACCGCTTCCGCTACCGGGCGACCGCGTCTTGATCGACGCGCATTTCCACGTCTTCGACCCGCGCTTCCCGCTGCCGGGCCATGACGGCTTCGTGCCGGAGGCCTTCACCGTGGCCGATTACCTGGCGCAGGCCCGGCCGCTCGGCGTGACCGGCGGCGTGCTGGTAGCGGCCTCGACCCATGGCCTCGACCCCGCGCCGATCCTCGCCGCGCTGCAGGAACTCGGCCCCGGATTCATCGCGGTGCTGAACGCCGATCCGGCGCTGGACGACGCCGCGCTGCGGCGCCTTGCCGCGGCCAGCGTGCGCGGGCTGCGGCACAATCTCTATCGCGGCATGGGACCGCTCGATGCCGCGCTCGACCTCGCGGAGCGCGCGCGGGACGCCGCGGGGCTGCATGCGCAGATCTATGCCGATGCCGCAGCGCTCGCACCCGCGCTGCCGCGGCTGCGCCGCCTCGCGCCCTGGCTCGTGCTGGACCATCTCGGCATGACCGAAGCCGGCCTGCCCGTCGTGCTCGACCTCGTCGCCGCCGGCGCGAAGGTGAAGGCGACCGGCTTCGGCCGCGTGGAGCTCGACGTGCCGGACGCGCTCGCGCGCATCGCCGCGATCCGGGCCGATGCGCTGATGTTCGGCACCGACCTGCCCTCCACCCGCGCGCGCCGGCCCTTCGAGGCCGCCGACATCGCCCTGCTGCGCGACGCGGTGGGGCCGGAGCGCGCGACGCTGGCGCTCGCCGGGAACGCGCGGGCCTTCTATCGTCTTTAGCGCGTTGCCCGCCACCGCCCGAGGAACCCTGATGGCCACCGGCCTGCTCGCCCTGCTCGACGACATCGCCGGCATCGCCAAGATCGCCGCGGCGTCCGTGGACGACGTGGCGGGGCAGGCCGCCAAGGCCGGCGCCAAGGCGGCCGGCGTGGTGATCGACGACGCCGCGGTGACGCCGCGCTACGTCGTCGGCTTCGCCGCGGCGCGCGAGATCCCGATCGTGCGCAAGATCGCAATGGGCTCGCTGAAGAACAAGCTGCTCATCCTGCTGCCTGTCGCGCTGATCCTCAGCGCCTTCGCTCCCTGGGCGATCACGCCGCTGCTCGTGCTCGGCGGCCTCTTCCTCTGCTACGAGGGCGCCGAGAAGGTCTACGAGGCCGTCTTCCCGCACGCCGCGCACCCCCACGAGGAAAAGGTGGGCGCCGCGCCCGCCGATCCGCGGGCGCTGGAGGATGCGAAGGTCGCCGGCGCCATCCGCACCGACTTCATCCTCTCCGCCGAGATCATGGCGATCACGCTCTCGACCGTCACCGAGGCCTCGATCGTCATGCAGGCGGTGGTCCTCGGCGTGGTCGCCGTCGCCATCACGGTCGCGGTCTATGGCGCGGTGGCGCTGATCGTGAAGGCGGATGATGCGGGCGTCGCGCTCGCCGCCACCGGCTCGGGCGCGCTGCGCGCCATCGGGCGCGGACTCGTCGCTGGCATGCCGGCCTTCCTGCGCGCGCTGGCGGTGATCGGCACGGCCGCGATGCTCTGGGTTGGCGGCGCCATCGTCATCCATGGGCTGGAGGAGTTCGGCCTCACCTGGCTTGGCCACCTGCTGCACGACGTGTCGCACGCCTTGCCCGGCTTCCTCGGCTGGCTCGCCGGCGCGGCGCTGTCGGGCGTGGTCGGACTGGTCCTCGGCGCCATCCTGATCCCGGTCGTGGAGCGGGTGCTGGCGCCCGCGGCCAAGGGCCTGCGCTGGGCGGTCGGCAAGGCCTGACGTCTGGCCAAGCGCCGCGCGCTGGTGTTCTGTCCCGTCACACCAGCAGGGAGACGGCCGGGATGCCGGTCAAGATGGACGACCTCGCCGAGGGCAGCGGCGCGATGGCGATGTCGGGCAAGACGGTGCATGTGCACTACACCGGCTGGCTGTTCGACGCCGCCGCGCCCGAGACCAAGGGCCGCAAGTTCGACAGCTCCCGCGACCGCGGCGAGCCCTTCACCTTCCCGCTCGGCGCCGGCCGCGTGATCCAGGGCTGGGACCGCGGCGTCGCGGGCATGCGCGTCGGCGGCCAGCGCCGGCTCACCATCCCGCCCGAATTCGGCTATGGCGCGCGCGGCGCGGGTGGCGTGATCCCGCCCAACGCGACCCTCGTCTTCGACGTGGAGCTGCTCGGCGTCGACTGATCCGGTCCGACCGCCGCGGGGGCTGACGCGACGCGTCGGCCCCGTAGGCGTGACCCGCCCCTCTCGTTATCGTTCCGGCATGGCCAAGCACCGCCTCTTCCTCGCCGCGCCGCCCGGCACGGACCGCGTCGGCTTCCGCGCGCGCGTGCTCGACCAGGCGCGCGCCTTCGACGCCGCGCCGCTCGCCGCACTGTCGGTGGATCTGGTGGACGCGACACCCGCCACGCCGCCCTGGCAGCGTCCGGGCGAGCCCGTCGCGCCGTCCGAGCCCGCCTTCGACGCGGTGCTCGACCTCTGGGGCGAGGGCGAGGCGCTGGACGAGGCGCTGATCTCCCTCGGTCCGCTGCTGCACGGCCTGCCGCACGCGTCCGTCCGCGTGGCCGAGACGGTGGAGAAGGACGAGCTGCCGCGTCCCGTGGGCCGCGCGGCCGGCGTGAAGTTCCTCTCGCTGATGACCTTCCACGACGACCTGCCGCCGCAAGCGGCGCGCCGCCTCTGGACGCACCACGCCGCCCTCGCGCTGCGCGTCCATGTCGGCATGGCGCGCTATGTGCGCGACTGGGTGGTGGCGGAGCCGCCGGGCGAGATCCCCGTGCCGCGCTTCCACGGCATCGCGGAGCTGCACTTCCCCTCCGTGCAGGCCATGACCGAGCGCTGGTTCGACAGCGAGGCCGGACGTGCGGCCATCGTGCACGATGTCGGGCATTTCCTGGCGCGCGCGACGCGGCTCTACACCACCGAGCACGTCGTGAAGGCCGCGCCGTGACGAGCGCCGCCACCGCCGCGCTGGTCGCGACGCTGGCCCTCGGCGTGCTGGTCGGCGTCGCCTGGCTGCAGGGGCTGCGGAGGCCGCTCTGGGTAAAGGCGCATCTCTACGTGGCACTCGCCGCCGGCGCGCTGGTGCTGGCCGCCATCGTGCTGCGCGTGCCGGGGCCGGGCGGCCCGCCGGGCTTCGTGCCGGTGCTGCTCCTCGGCCTCGCGATCGCCGCCGGCTACTTCGCCTATCGCACACGCGGCCTGCGCAAAGCGGGCGCGGAACGCCTGCTCGCTCTGCACATCGTCGCCGGGATCGCCGGCTTCTTCGCCTTCCTGTCCTGGATGGCGCGGCTGTAGCGCCTGATCCGCGAAGGCGGCATCGCCGGAGCGGTGAATCAGTCGCCCAAGCCACAGCTACAGCGTGGTCCGCGGAAGCGGGTCACGCTGTAGCCGCGCCGGGCGCAAGCGCGATCTCGTGATCCTCGCCTGACGCTGCGTGCTTGACCCAGGTGCCGCGGCTGACAATAGTTAGCCGTATGGCTAAGTATTCTCCACAGCCCCTCGACCGCGTCTTCGCCGCGCTCTCCGACCCGACCCGCCGGGCGATCCTCGCGCGGCTGGAGGCGGAGGAGACCGCGACGGTCAGCGAGCTCGCGCGGCCGCTGCCGATCTCGCTCCCCTCCGTCATGAAGCATCTCGACGTCCTCGAGGACGCTGGGCTGATCGCGCGGCGCAAGACCGGCCGCACCGTGGCCTGCCGGCTGACGCCCGCGCCGATGGAGGACGCCATGGCGTGGCTCGCGCGCTACCAGCGCTTCTGGACCGAGAGCCTCGATCGCCTGGCCGCCGTGGTGGAGGAGCAGCCGTGAACGTGACGGTCCCGAGCCTGACCCTGGTCCGCCGATTCCGCGCACCGCCCGCGCGCGTCTGGGCCGCCTGGACGAAGCCGGAGGTGATGGTGCTGTGGTTCGGCCCGCACCACACCCGCGCCGAGCACGCCGAGGCCGATCTCCGCCTCGGCGGCCGCTTCCGCGTGGCGCTGCGCGAGGACAATGGCGAGCGGCACGAGGTCACTGGCCTCTACCAGGAGATCGAGCCGGAACGCCGCCTCGTCTTCTCCTGGAACTGGGTCAGCACGCCGGAGCGCGTGAGCCGCGTCACCGTCGTGCTGCGCGAGGTGCCCGACGGCACCGAGGTGACGCTGACGCATGACCGCTTCACCGACGCCGACACCGCCACGCGGCACCGGCGCGGCTGGACGGAATCGCTCGAGCGGCTGGAGACGCTGCTCGCAGCGTGACGTGCCTCCCCGCGCCGGATCGCCGGCGCGGCACCAGAACGGACGAGGAAGGAACGCTCCATGGACACGCATGTCGCCGACCGCACGCTCTCGATCACGCGGCGCATCCCCGCCACGCCGGAGGAAGTCTTCGCCGCCTGGGTGAATCCCGAGAGCGTCCGGCAATGGTTCGGACCGCGCGGCATGACCGTGCCGCGCTGCGAGATCGACCTGCGCCCCGGCGGGCTGCACCACACGGTGATGCGCGACGCCAGCGGCAGGGATTACGACAACCCGCTGGTGATCGAGGCGGTGGAGCCGGGCCGCAGGCTGGTGCTGAGGGTGCCCGAGGTGACGGAGTGCCCGGTGCCGGGCGCGCGCGGCACGCTTCTCTTCCTGCCGGATGCGCATGGCACGCGCTTCGAGGCGCGCTGGGACCATCCCACCGTGGAGGCGCGCGCGCGCCATCTCGAAGCCGGCTTCGAGCGGGGCTGGGACGAGACGATCGACAAGCTGATCGCGCATCTCGCCTCGCCCGCGCCCGGGCTCTGCCCGATGGCCGCGCCGCTCACGCCCGAGCATGGCTGGCTGCACCGGCTGCTCGGCGAGTGGCGCTACGAGACCGAATGCACCGGCCCGGACGGCACGCCGATGCGCGCCGCGGGACGCGAGAGCGTGCGCTCTCTCGGCGGGCAGTGGGTGATCGGTGAGGCCGAGGGCACGATGCCCGGCGTCGGCGCCGTGCGCTGGGTGGTGACGATGGGGTTCGACGCGAAGGCCGGCCGATTCCGCGGCAGCTGGGTCGGCTCCATGATGCCGCACATGTTCCTTTACGACGGCGCGCTGTCGGAGGACGGACGGACGCTGACGCTGGACAACGAGGGCCCGTCCTTCGACGGGACCGGCACCTCGCGCTACCGCGACATCGTCGAGCTGCGCGACGCCGACACGCGCTTTCTGATGTCGGAGGTGCAGGGCGCGGATGGCGGCTGGACCCGCTTCATGACCGCGACCTTCCGCCGGGCCGGGTGAGCGTCGTGCAGGTCCAGCCCTACCTGTTCCTGGACGGCCGGGCGGAGGAGGCGATGGCCTTCTACCGCCGCGTGCTCGGCGCGGAAGTGACGACGCTGATGCGCTTCCGCGACGCGCCGGATCCGCCGCCGCCGGGCGCCGTCGCGCCCGGCAGCGAGGACAAGGTCATGCATGCGGAGATGCGCATCGGCGAGACGGTGGTGATGCTGTCCGACGGACGCTGCGGCGGGCAGCCCGCCTTCCAGGGCGTCTCGCTCGCGCTCAGCGTGGCGGATGCCGCCGAGGCCGATCGCATCTTCGCCGCGCTGGCCGATGGCGGGCAGGTGCAGATGCCGATCGGCGCGACCTTCTTCTCGCCGCGCTTCGGCATGGTCGCGGACCGCTTCGGCCTGTCCTGGATGGTGATCGCCGCGCCGGTGGGATGACCGGCGCGGGACCGACCGTCACACGTCGAGGTTGGCGACCTTCAGCGCGTTCTCCACGATGAAGTCGCGGCGTGGCTCCACCACGTCGCCCATCAGCGTGGAGAACACCGTCTCCGCCTCCTCGATGTCCTCGACCTTCACGCGCAGCAGCGTGCGGTTGGCGGGATCGAGCGTGGTCTTCCAGAGCTGGTCCGGGTTCATCTCGCCCAACCCCTTGAAGCGCTGGATCGTCAGCCCCTTGCGGCCCTGCGCGATGATGCGGTCCCACACCATCAGCGGGCCGTGCTGCGCGCTCTCCGCGGCCTCGAAGCCGAGCGTCGCGGCGCCGGCGCCGTAATCGGCGGCGAAGGTCTCGCGCCGCTCGTCCAGCCACCGCGCCTCCGCGCTCTTCAGCGCGGCGACGTCGAGCGCGTGGCGCTCCGTCACGCCGCGCACCGTGCGATAGAGCGACAGACCCGTCGCATCCGCCGTCGCCTTCCAGCCGCGCTCGTTCTCCGGCGCCAGCACGTCCAGCCGGCGCGCCAGCACCGCGGCGGCGTTCAGCGCGCGGTCCTGGTCCAGCGTCAGCGCGCCGGCGACCGCCGCCTGCTCCACGATCTGCGCCGGCACCTGCGCGGCAAGCCGCCGGATGCGCGCCTGCACCTGGCGCAGCGCATCGACCGCCTCGCGCAGCTCCGGCCCGCGCAGCTCCCGCCCGTCGGCGAACTTCAGCCGCGCGCCGGCCAGCGCCTTCTCCAGCAGGAAATCCTCCAGCGCGCGGTCATCCTTCAGGTAGCGCTCGTCGTTGCCGCGCTTGGCGCGGTAGAGCGGCGGCTGCGCGATGTAGAGGTGCCCGCGGCTGATCAGCTCGTGCATCTGGCGGAAGAAGAAGGTCAGCAGCAGCGTGCGGATGTGGCTGCCGTCGACGTCCGCGTCCGTCATGATGACGATGCGGTGGTAGCGCAGCTTCTCCGCCGCGAAGCCGCCCTTGTCGGCCGGCCCGGGACCGATGCCGGTGCCGAGTGCGGTGATCAGCGTGCCGACCTCGGCGCTAGACAGCATCTTGTCCATGCGCGCGCGCTCGACATTCAGGATCTTGCCCTTGAGCGGCAGGATCGCCTGGAAGCGCCGGTCGCGGCCCTGCTTCGCCGATCCGCCCGCGCTGTCGCCCTCGACGATGAAGAGCTCCGACTTCGCCGGGTCCTTCTCCTGGCAGTCGGCGAGCTTGCCCGGCAGCGTCGAGATGTCGAGCGCGTTCTTCCGCCCCACCTTCTCCCGCGCCAGCTGCGCGGCCTTCCGCGCCGCGGCCGCCAGCACGACCTGCTCCAGGACCTGCTTCGCCTCCTTCGGATGCGTCTCGAACCAGTGGCCGAGCGCGTCGGCGACGGCCATCTGCACCACCGGCTGCACCTCGGACGAGACCAGCTTGTCCTTGGTCTGCGAGGAGAACTTCGGATCCGGCACCTTCACGGACAGCACGGCGGTCAGGCCCTCGCGCATGTCCTCGCCCGAGAGCTCGACCTTCTCCTTCTTCGCCAGATCCTCGGCGTACTTCGCCACCACGCGCGTCAGCGCCTGGCGGAAGCCGGCCTGGTGCGTGCCGCCGTCGCGCTGCGGGATGTTGTTGGTGAAGCACAGCGCCACCTCATGCGGGCTGTCGTTCCACCACATCGCGAGTTCGACGCGGATGCCGTCCGTCTCCTTCGACACGACGGAGATCGGCGGCTTGAAGATCGGCTGCTTGGAGCGGTCGAGCCATTCGACGAAGGCGACCAGCCCGCCATCGAAGCGGAACTTCGCCTCCTTCACGTCGGCATGGCGCTCGTCGCGCAGGTCGATCGCCAGACCGCTGTTGAGGAAGGCCAACTCGCGCAGCCGCCGCTCCAGCACCGCGAAGTCGTATTCGGTCTTCGTGAAGGTCCGGTCAGAGGGCTTGAAGGTCACCTCGGTGCCGTTCGGGTGGTCCGACGGACCCACGACCTTCAGCGACTGCACCGTCTCGCCATGCTCGAAGCGGATGAAGTGCTCGCGCCCGTCGCGCCAGATGCGGACTTCCATCCACTCCGAAAGTGCGTTCACCACTGCCGCACCGACGCCGTGCAGGCCGCCCGAGACCTTGTAGGAATTCTGGTTGAACTTGCCGCCCGCATGCAGCCGCGTCAGCACGACCTCGGCGGCGGAGACGCCTTCCTCGGCATGCATGTCCACCGGGATGCCCCGCCCGTCGTCGAGCACGGTGACGCTGCCATCGCCGTTCAGCGTGACGGCGACGCGGGTCGCGTAGCCGGCCTGCGCCTCGTCCACCGCGTTGTCGATGATCTCGAAGGCCATGTGGTGCAGGCCCGAGCCGTCATCGGTGTCGCCGATGTACATGCCCGGGCGCTTGCGCACCGCCTCGAGCCCCCGCAGCACGGTGATGGAGGCACTGTCGTAGGCGTCGTTCCCCTCGGTCGGCTGGGTGGGGGGCGTGGCGCGCGCGGCGGCGTCGGACATGCCGGCGGGAACTCCTGGAAAGTGCGGCTGAATCGTTCAGTGGATATAGGGATTCAGACGGGTTTCGGCACGGGGAAATCGCCGATCGGAACGAGCCCGGAGGGCGTCGCGCCGAAGGCCTCCGCCGTGCCGCGGAGGGGGGCGAAGATATCCGCTTCGGTGCCTGTCAGGAACACCTGGGCCGGCAGGGCGGCAAGCGCCTCGTAGAGCGCGGCGCGCCGCCGCTCGTCCAGATGCGCGGCCACCTCGTCCAGCAGCAGCAGGGGCGCGAATCCGCGCGCCGCGCCGATCAGCGCCGCATGGGCCAGTACGACCGAGACCAGCAGCGCCTTCTGCTCCCCGGTCGAGCACAGCTCGGCCGGCAGGTCCTTCGGCAGGTGGGTCAGCGCGAGGTCCGCCTTGTGGGCACCGACCGCCGCCCCGCCGGCCGCCGCGTCGCGCGCCCGGTTGGCGGCCAGGTCCTCGCGCACCCGGTCCTCGACCGCGACTGCGGGCGCCGCATCCAGCGCGGTTGCGACCGGGTCGAGCAGCCC
>NZ_JAKJIB010000122.1 GCF_021864505.1 Falsiroseomonas oryziterrae | reverse complement strand
GCGCGCTGGGCGACCCGCGAGCGAGGCGGCGGCGATCGCCTCCAGCCGCTCGGCCGCGCGACGTGGCTCGCCGAGCGCGACGAGGGCCAGCGCCGCGCAATGCCGCGCGCCCTCGCCGCCGCCATTCACTTCCCACGCCATGGCATAGGCGTAAGCGTTCTCAGGATCGAAGCGCAGCAGGCCGAGGCAGCGCTCGGCCTCCGGCCCGTCGGCGAGCCGCGGCGGCTCGGGCGGCAGCGGCAGCATCTCTTCGGCGACGAGCTCCGAGCTGCCCGGCAGCACCAGCCACGCACCGGTCGCCAGGACCGTCAGCAGGGCAGCGGTGAAGGCGCCGAGCAGCAAGGGGCGGGCGGGGAGGCGCATCGGCCCGAGTCTATAGCCTCCCGCCGCCGGTTCCGACAGCGTTCCGCGGCGGTCAGTCCGCGGTGATGCTGTGCGCCCGCACCACCGCGCCCCAGCGGTTGTACTCGCTCTCGACGAAGCGGCCGAACTCGGCCGGCGCCATGGCGCGCGGCGTCATGCCCATCTCCGTCAGGCGCTGCCGGATGCCAGGGTCGGCAAGCGCCGCGCCGAGCTCGGCATTGAGGCGGGCGATCGCCGAGTCGGGCGTGCGGGCCGGGGCGAAGACGCCCACCCAGCTATCGGCCGAGAAGCCCGGGAAGCCCTGCTCCGCCACGGTCGGCACCGTCGGGTGCGCCGGCGAGCGCTCGGCGCCGGACAGCGCGATGCCGCGCAGGTTGCCCGCCTGCACCTGCGGCCCGACCGCCACGGTGGAGGTGATCACCAACGGCACCTGGCCGCCGAGCGCGGCCTGCACGGCGGGTCCGCCGCCGCGGAAGGGCACATGGGTGAAGCGCGCGCCGGTCAGCGTCTGCAGCTGCGCCATCATCAGGTGGCCGGTCGAGCCGTTGCCGATGGTGCCGTAATGCGGGCCCTCGCCGACGCGGCCGGCGGCGATCACGTCGGCCAGCGTGCGGAAAGGCGAGGAGGGATGCGCTGCCATCAGCACCGGTGCGCCGCCGACGAAGCCGACCGGCGCGAAATCGGCCAGCGTGTCGAAGGGCATGCGCGGCACCATGTGCGGGTTCACGGTGTGGGTGGACAGCGCGAAGAGCAGCGTGTGGCCATCCGGCGCGCTGCGCACCACGGCCTCCGCCCCGACCAGGCCCGAGGCGCCGCCGCGGTTTTCCACCACCACCTGCCGGCCGAGCCGCTCCGACAGGGCGGGCGCGATCAGCCGCGTGACGGTGTCCACCGTGCCGCCGGGCGGGAAGTTCACCACGGCGCGGATGGGACGGTCCTGCGGGAAGGCCTGCGCCCGGGACAGGCCGGGGATGGCGAGCGGCGCGGCCAGCAGGGCGGCCGCGCGACGGCGCGTGAGCATCGACGTTCTCTCCCGGTTATGTTGGTTTCGATTTGATCCCTCGCTGGCGGCGCGGACAACCCCTTTCCGGCTATCCGGCGAACGCGCACCTTGCGGCCATGGACAGGCGGATGGTGGTGGCGGGGCTCGGCTATGCCGGGTCGGCGATCGCGGCGGAGGCACTGGCGCGGGGCTTCGCGGTGACGGGCACGGCGCGCGACCCTGCGCGCGCCTCGCCGCCTTCCGGGTGCGCCGTCGTCGGCTTCGCCGAGGCTGGCCGGGCGATTGCCGAGGCGACGCATCTCGTGGTGACGGCTGCGCCGGACGAGCAGGGCGACCCGGTTCTGGTGGCCCACCGCGACGCGATCCTCGCAGCGCCCGGCCTGGGGTGGATCGGCTATCTTTCCACCACGGGCGTCTACGGGGATCGCGGCGGCGGCCTGGTGGATGAGTCGACGCCACCCACCCCGGGGCAGCCACGTTCCGTCCGGCGGTTCGAGGTGGAGCAGGCTTGGCGCGAGGTGGCGCGGCAGCGCGGCGCGGCGCTCGACCTGTTCCGCGTCGGCGGCATCTACGGGCCGGGCCGCTCGGCACTCGACGAGATCCGCGCCGGCACCGCGCGCCGCGTGGTGAAGCCGGGCCATGCCTTCAGCCGGATCCATCGCGACGACATCGCGCTGGCCGTCGTCGCTGCCGCGCTGGCACCGGATGCCGTGCGCGTCCTGCATCTCGTGGACGACGAGCCTGCACCCAGCGCGGATGTCGTGGCCGAGGCCGCGCGGCTGCTCGGCACCGAAGCACCGCCCGAGATTCCCTTCGAGGAGGCGCGCGCCCGCATGTCGCCCATGGGCCTGTCCTTCTGGGCGGAGAACCGGCGCGTCGCGAACGACATCACGAAGCGCGCGCTCGGCATCGCCTGGCGCTGCCCGACCTATCGCGAAGGGTTGCGGCGGATCCTCGCCGAGGAGTGCGCTACGCGCTGACCAGCGCGTCCAGCGTCTCGGCCAGCAGGCGCAGATCCTCCGGCCGCGAGAGGCGGTGGTCGCCGTCCTTGATCAGGTGCAGGCGGACATCGTCGCCGGCGATCGCGTCCACCAGTCGCAGCGCGTGACGCCAGGGCACGTCAGGGTCGCGCATGCCCTGCAGGATGCGGACGGGGCAGCCGAGCGGGATCGGCGCATCCAGCACCTGGTGCCGGCGCCCGTCCTCGATCAGCGCGCGCGTGACGGGTGTCGGCTCGCCATACTGGCTCGGCAGGTGGACGACGCCGCGCTGCATCACCTCCGCGCGCTGCGCGTCGGTGAACTCGGGCCACATCAGCGTCTCGGTGAAGTCGGGGGCAGGGGCGATGCCGATGAAGCCGGCGATCCGCTCCGGCCTTTCGCGCGCCAGCAGCAGCCCGATCCACCCGCCCATCGAGGAGCCGACGACGATCTGGGGACCGTCGGTGAGCGCGTCGAGGGCGGCGATGGCATCCGCGGCCCACTGACCGATGGTCCCGTCCTCGAACCGGCCCGCGCTCTCGCCATGGCCCGAATAGTCGAAGCGCAGCATGGCGCGCCCGGTCGCTGCACAGTGGTCGCGCAGCGCCAGCGCCTTCGATCCCTGCATGTCGGAGCGGAATCCGGGCAGGAACACCACGCCCGGACCGCGCCCCGGCAGCCGCGCCCAGGCGAGCCGGCCATCGAGCCGGCCCGTCTCCTCCGCGCTCGCGCCTTGCGTCACCGAGGCAGGCCGCGACGGGCGAGGTTCGCCATCAGCGCGCCGATGCCGAAGGTCCAGGGCGGGCATTCGTCGGTGCGGTCCACCTCGTTCTCCAGCGTGCCGAGCCGCGGCGTGGAGATGCGAACCACGTCCCCCTCGCGATGCGTGAAGCCCATGCCCGGCGCGCCGCGGTCCTTCACGGGCGAGAAGGGCGTGCCGAGGAACAGCACGGCGCCGTCCGGATACTGGTGGTGCGCGCCGATCATCTGCCCGACGACATCCGCCGGGTCGCGGGCGATGGCGCCGACCATGCCCCGCTCGTCGAGAGTGAAGCCGTCCCGCCCGCTGATGGTCACGCGCAGCTCCGCCCGGCGCACATCCTCCAGCGTGAAGCCGGCGTCGAAAAGCCGGATCATGGGCCCCAGTGCGCAGGACGCGTTGTTGTCCTTCGCGCGCCCGAGCAGCAGCGCGCTGCGGCCCTCCACGTCGCGCAGGTTCACGTCGTTGCCGAGCGTCGCGCCGACGATGCGCCCGCGCGCGTTCACCACCATCACCGCCTCGGGTTCCGGGTTGGACCACTGGCTGATCGGATGCACGCCGACCTTCGCGCCCGTGCCGACCGAGGAGAGCACCGGCGCCTTGGTGAAGATCTCGGCATCGGGCCCGATGCCGACCTCGAGGTACTGGCTCCACCAGCCCTTCGCGACCAGCGCCTCCTTCACCCGCATGGCTTCGGGGCTGCCGGGGACGAGGTTCCGCAGGTCGTCGCCGATGATATCCCGGACCTCGGCGCGCACCGCTTCGGCGCGCGCTGCATCGCCACGGCAGCGCTCCTCGATCACCCGCTCGAGCATGGAGCGCACATAGGTCACGCCGGCGGCCTTGATGACCTGGAGGTCGACCGGCGCCAGCAGCCAGGGCCGTCCGGCATCGCGCGCCGCGTGATGGCTGTTCGCGAGCGCGGCTGGAAGGTCGAGCGCGGTCGGGATGCCATGCGTGCGGATCGCCGCGACCGGATCCTCGCTGTTCAGCCAGGCGCTGCAGGTGCCGAAGGCCGGCGTCATGTCGAAGGTCGCGCCGCCGAGCAGCGCCAGCACGGCGGGCCCTTCGGCCGTCATGGCGCGCAGCGCGAAGGCGCCTGCGTCGAGGTCGTCCGGAAGCCGTGCCTGGTCCACCATGGTGCGATCCCTCCCTCTTGCCCAGCAGACTAGCCGGGCCGGCCCGGAGCGCCAGGGGGGCGGGTGCGGTGGCCACGTCACACGTGTGACCGACGCGAAACGCTTTTCCGGCCGCCGCGACATCCGCACGAAATCCGGACGACCTACCCCTCGGCCCGCCTGAACAGGCGCCAAGAGGAAGGGATCGAACCATGTTGCTGGACGCCGCCTTCGCGGCGCTCGTCGCCGACCGTCTCGGGTCCCGGTGGCGCCGCGCCCCGGACCTCGTCGAACTCGACGATCATCTCCGCCGCGACATCGGGCTGGCCCCGCGCCCGACGCCCGTTCCCCGTGTCCGCCATCCGCTTGGCAGCGATCGCGCCTGATCGCCGCACCCATCCTGGAGACACCGTGATGTCCGTCACCGACCAACACGGCAACGCCGTGACCTGCACCGATCGGGCCGCCGTCGAGAAACTCGACGAGGCCGTGGAGCTGATGCTCGGCTTCCGGGCCGACCCGCTTGCCGTCGTGGACGGCATCCTCGCCGAGCGCCCGGACTTTGCCATGGCGCACGCCTTCCGAGCGGGGCTGATGGCCATGTCCATGGAGCAGGTCTGCGTGCCCGAGGCGGAGGCGAGCGTGGCCGCCGCCTGGTCGCTGCCCGGGCTGAACGAGCGGGAGCACGCCCACCTCGTCGCGGCGCAGGCCTGGGCGGACGGCGATTTCGCCTTGGCGCATCGGCGCTACGCGGCGCTCGCCGCACGCTTCCCGCGCGATATCTTCGCGCAGCAGGTCGCGCACCAGTTCGACTTCTTCCTCGGCGACCCGACGGGCCTGCGCGACCGCCCGGCGCAAGCGATGCAGGCCTGGCGGGAGGGGGGGGGCGGCTTTTCCTGGCTGCTCGGCATGCAGGCCTTCGGTCTCGAGGAGTGCGGGCAGTACGAGGCGGCCGAGGATGCCGGCCGCCGGGCCCTGGCGTTGCAGCCGCGCGATGCCTGGGCGCTGCACGCGGTCGCGCATGTGATGGAAATGCAGGGGCGTGACGTAGAAGGCGTCGCCTTCCTGACGCAGCGGACGCCGGATTGGGAGCCGGCCGCGATGCTCGCCGTGCACAACTGGTGGCATCGCGCGCTGTTCCACCTTGAGCGCGGCGAGATGCAGCAGGTGCTGGGGATCTACGACAGCGCCGTGGCGAAGGGCGTGGCAGAGGGGACGCCGCAGCCGGCGATCGAGATGGTGGACGCCTCCGCCATGCTCTGGCGGTTGCTGCTGCGCGGCGCCGACACGGGCGGCCGCTTCGCGCTGCTCTCGGCCGCCTGGGAGCGGGCCGGCGGCGAGGGCTTCTACGCCTTCAGCGACCTCCATGCCGTCATGGCGCATCTGGGCGCGGGCCGCGAAGCCGTTGCGGCGCATGTGATCGGCGCGATGCGGCGGGCCGCGGCGGGGCAGGGGACCAATGCGCGGCTGACACGCGAGGTCGGGCTGCCGCTGGCCGAAGGCTTCTTCGCCTTCGCGCGCGGCGACTATGCCGCCGCGGCCGAGCTGATCGCGCCGGTGCGCCGATCCGCCATCCGCTTCGGCGGATCCAACGCCCAGCGCGACGTCATCGCGCTGACGCTGCTCGAGGCCGCGCTACGCGGCCGGCAATGGGGCCTTGCGCGCCTGCTGGCCGGCGAGCGGCTTGCGGCGAAGCCCGAGAGCCCGCTGGCGCGCGCGCTCGCCGTCCGGGCCGGGGCCTTGCCGCGCGCTGCGTAACAGGCTTGCCGAGCGGCGCGATTTAGGTCGAGCATGCCCCCGGGCCAGCACCGGCCCGGGGAGGGTCAACCATGACGCAGATCACGCGCCGCGATGCGCTGCTTGCCGGGGCAGGCTTGCTGGCCGCCCCCGCTATCATCCAGTCTGCCAACGCCCAGTCCAACTTCAACTGGCGCCGCTTTGCCGGCGAGCGCATCGAGGTGAGCCTGACGGCGAACCCGCGCAGCCAGATCCTGATCCAGAACCAGCGCGAATTCGAGGAACTGACCGGCATCCGCGTCGGCTCCGAGGCGATCCCCGAGCAGCAGCACCGCCAGAAATTCGTCATCGAGTTCGCGTCGGGCCGGCCGAGCTTCGACGTGATCGGCATCAGCCTGCACGTCAACAAGCGCCAAGTCGGCCGCGCCCGCTGGACGACCGACCTCAAGCCGATGCTGGCCGATCCGACGATGACCTCGCCGGATTTCGACTTCCAGGATTTCGGCGCCGGCGCCGTGGCCTATTCGACGCAGGCCGACGGGCGGATGGACACGCTGCCGGAGTTCACCGACTACTTCATCCTCTACTACAACAAGGAGATCTTCCAGCGCGCCAATGTCCAGGTGCCGCGCACCTATGACGAGCTCTACGAGACGGCGCGGCGCCTGACGGATGCGCGCAACGGCCAGTTCGGCTTCGTCGGGCGCGGGCTGCGCAACGCCAACGTCGTGCTCTACAGCTGCTTCCTGCTCGGCACGCAGCAGCGCGACTATGTCGACGCCAACATGCGGCTGCTGACCGACACGCCGGATGCGATCGCGTCGGGCGAGATGTACAAGAAGCTGCTGCGCGACACCGCACCGCCGGGCGTCGCCGGGTTCAACTGGAACGAGTGCCAGACGACCTTCGCGCAGGGCCGCGCGGCGATGTGGCTCGACGGCGTCGGCTTCGCGACCCCGCTCGAGGACCAGGCGCGCTCCCGCGTCGCGGGCAAGGTCGGCTACGCCGTCGTGCCGCGCGGCCAGGTGCGGCACCATTGCTGCCTGTTCGGCACGGGGCTCGGCATCAGCGCGGCTTCCAACGAGCGCAAGCGCGGCGCGGCCTGGTACTACCTGCAATGGGCGGTGAACAAGCAGAACCAACTGCGCTTCCTCACCTCCGGCGCCGGCGCCCCGGCGCGCGAGAGCCCGTATCGCAACGAGGAGGCGATCCGCAGCAGCCGCTTCGGCCGCGACTACTTCGAGACGCTGATCGCCTCCGGCCGCATCGCGCATCCGGGCCTGCCGGAGATCGTGCCGGTGACCGAATTCCGCGACACGCTCGGCGCGGGGCTCACCAACCTGATCGGCGGGGCCGACGTCGCGACCGAGCTGCGCCGCGCGACCGAGGCCTTCCGCCCGGTCCTCGAGCAGTCCGAACGGGCGACCTGACGGCGTGGTGCGCGCCCAGTCAGGCCCTCCGCTGCGGCCGGCCTTGGCCGGCCGAGGCCGCGAATGCGGCCCGCCGCGAGTGCGGCGCAGCCGAGCGCCGGAGGCGCGCTGGCGCTTGAGGCATGAAGTGCGTCAGCACTTCATGAGTGTGAAATGAGCGGTATGACGGACGCGGCGGCCCTCCAGGGGGCCGCCGCTGATGCGGCGCGCCGCAAGCGCGCCTATGCAAGGCACTACTGGCCCTTCGTGGTGCCGGCGGCGATCGTCGTCCTCGCCGTCATCGTCTTCCCGTGGGTGTTCACCATCTGGATGAGCCTGCAGGAGTGGAAGATCGGCAGCGGACGCAGCTATGTCGGCCTGGCGAACTACGAGCGGCTCCTGAACGACGAGCGCTTCCACTGGTCCATCCTGCGGACGCTCTACTTCACGGCACTGGCGGTGGTGATCCCTGTCGTGCTCGGCGTCGCCGCGGCGCTGATCTTCCATCGCCGCTTTCCGCTGCGCGGGCTCGCCCGGACCATCTTCATCCTGCCGATGATGGCGACGCCGGTCGCCGTCGCGCTGGTCTGGACGATGATGTTCCATCCCCAGCTCGGCGTGCTGAACTGGATCCTGAGCCAGTTCGGCATCCCGCCCAGCATGTGGGTCTATGACCAGTCCACGGTCATCCCGACGCTCGTCATGGTCGAGGTCTGGCACTGGACGCCGCTGGTGATGCTGCTCGTGCTCGGCGGCCTCGCGAGCCTGCCTGTCGATCCCTACGAGGCGGCGAAGATCGACGGCGCTACCGGCTGGCAGGCCTTCCGCTACATCACCCTGCCGCTGCTCGCCCCCTTCATCATGGTGGCCGTCATCATCCGCACCATCGACGCGCTGAAGGCCTTCGACACGATCTACGTCATCACCCAGGGCGGCCCGGGCACGGCGAGCGAGACCATCAACATCTTCCTCTACCTGAACGCCTTCGCCTACTACAACATGGGCTATGCGAGCGCGGTGGTAGTGGTGTTCTTCACCATCATCATCGGCCTCGCGCTGCTGCTGCTGTGGTCGCGCGAGCGCTTCAAGGACGCCGTGCGATGAGCGCGCCCGCCGGCATCCGCCGACGCCCCCTCCGCAAGATCCTGGACCGCATCGGGCTTGCCATCGCGGTCTTCTTCTTCGTTTCGCCGGCGGCGCTGGTCTTCCTCTGGATGCTATCGCTCTCGCTCAAGACCGAGATCGACAACATCGCCTATCCGCCGGTCTTCATCCCGAACCCGCCGACGCTCGACAATTTCCGCGCCGTGTTCGAGCGGAACGACTTCCTGCGACAGGCCTGGAACAGCATCGTCGTCAGCTTCGGCGCGACCGGCATCGCGCTGCTGGTCGGCATCCCGGCCGGCTACGGCATCGCCAAGATGCGCGCCACGAAGGCCGCGGTGCTCATCCTGATCGCCCGCATCACGCCGGGCCTGTCCTACCTCATCCCGCTCTTCCTGCTGTTCCAGTGGGTCGGGCTGACCGGCACGCTCTGGCCGATCGTCATCACCCATCTTGTGCTGACCGTCCCGATCGCCGTCTGGGTGATGATCGGCTTCTTCGAAGGGCTACCGGCCGAGTTGGAGGAAGCAGCGCTCGTGGACGGCGCCACGATCTGGCAGGCCTTCCGGCACGTGGCGCTGCCCCTGGCGCGGCCAGGCATCACGGTGGCGACGATCCTCGCCTTCATCTTCTCCTGGAACAACTTCATCTTCGCCATGGTGCTGGCGGGGCGCGAGACGCGGACCCTGCCCGTCGCGGTCAACAACATGCTGACCTTCGAGCAGATCGCCTGGGGACCGCTTTCCGCGGCCGCGCTGCTGGTGACGCTGCCGGTCGTCGTCCTGACGCTGGTCGCGCAGAAGCAGATCGTGGCGGGGCTGACGCAGGGCGGCGTGAAGGGGGCGTGACGCCGGCCACGCACGGCGCTAACCCGGCCCGCGCAATGTCCCGCCGCCCCGCCATCCTCCAGGTCTTGCCCGCGCTCGTCTCGGGCGGCGTGGAGCGCGGCACGATCGAGATCGCGGAAGCCATCGCGGGTGCGGGCTATCGTCCGCTCGTCGCCTCCGCCGGCGGGCCCCTCGTGGCGGAGGTGGAGCGCATGGGCGGCGGGCATGTGACGCTCCCGCTCGACGCCAAGTCGCCGGCCGCGATCTGGCGCAACGCCGCCGCGCTGGCCGATCTCGTGCGGCGCGAGGAGGTCGCGATCCTGCATGCGCGTTCCCGCGGCCCGGCCTGGTCGGCCTGGCTCGCGGCGCGGCGCAGCGGCGCGCACTTCGTCACCACCTATCACGGCGCCTACAACGAGGGCTTCCCCGGCAAGCGGCTCTACAATTCGGTGATGGCGCGCGGCGAGCGGGTGATCGCGATCAGCCGCTTTATCGCCGGGCTGATCGAGCAGCGCCACGGCACCCCGCGCGATCGCATCCGCCTGATCCCGCGCGGCGTCGATCCGCGGCGCTTCGACCCCTCCGCCGTGCCCGGCGCGGACGTCCTGGCGCTGCGCGAGGCCTGGGGTGCGGCGCCCGGTCAGCCCGTCGTGCTGCTGCCCGCGCGGCTTACGCGCTGGAAGGGGCAGGGCGTGCTGGTGGAGGCCCTGGCCCGGCTGCCCGGCGTGATCGGCGTGCTCGCCGGCGGCGGCAACGACGCCTTCGCGCGCGAATTGCAGGACCGTGCCGCGGCGCTCGGCCTGGGGCCGCGCCTGGTGCTGGCCGGGCATGTGGATCGGCTCGATGTCGCGCTGCTCGCGGCCGATGTGGTTCTGCATGCGAGCACCGATCCCGAGGCCTTCGGCCGCACGGTGATCGAGGCGCAATGCATGGCCCGCCCCGTCGTCGCCTCCGACCTCGGCGGCCCGCGCGAGACGGTGGAGGAGGGCGCGACGGGCTGGCGCGTGCCGCCCGGCGATCCCGCCGCCCTGGCCGCGACCCTGGCGCGCGTGCTCGCGATGCCGCAGGCGGAGCGGG
>NZ_JAKJIB010000121.1 GCF_021864505.1 Falsiroseomonas oryziterrae | reverse complement strand
TCACTCGCGGCGGCGAGGCGCTGGCGATCGGCCGCGAGGACGGCCGCATCCGCTGGGTCAGCCCGCTCGACCCGCCGCCCGAGGGCGGTCGCCGGCGCGACGAGCCGGCGCGCTTCGGCCAGCCGCTCGTCGGCGGCGGCCGCATCGTCATCCCGTCCTCGCGCGGCGAGTTGCTGCTGCTGGATCCCGCGACCGGCGCCATCGCCGGGCGCGTTCCGCTCGGCAGCGGGGTGACGTTGCCGATGGCCGTGGCCGAAGGCACGCTGGTCGCCCTCGCGGACGACGGCACGCTCATCGCGCTGCGCTGATTTCTCCCTCTCCCGCTTGCGGGGGAGGGTCGGGGTGGGGGTCCCGGGATCCGGGCCCGAATCCCCCGCCGGAGGACCCACATGCAGCGCATCGCCATCCTCGGCCGTCCCAATGTCGGCAAGTCCACGCTGTTCAACCGGCTGGTCGGCCGCAAGATCGCCATCGTGGACGACACGCCGGGCGTCACGCGCGACCGCAAGGAAGCCGAGGCGATGATCGGCGGCGTCACCGTGATGCTGGCCGACACCGCGGGCCTCGAGGAAGCGCCGCCCGACACCATCCCGGGCCGCATGCGCGCGAGTTCCGAAGCCGCGCTGAAGCAGGCCGACCTTGCGCTCTTCGTCGTCGATGCGCGCGCGGGCATCACGCCCGCCGACCGCGCCTTCGCCAACTGGCTGCGCCGCAGCGGCCTGCCCGTGATCCTCGTCGCCAACAAGGCGGAAGGTAAGCTCGGCACGCAGATGGCGATGGAGGCCTATGAACTCGGCCTCGGCGATCCGATCCCGGTCAGCGCCGAGCATGGCGAGGGCATCGGCGGCCTGCATGACGAGGTGCGCGACCGCCTGGCCGACACGGCGCGCGAGCCGCGCGAGCGCGAGCGCCCGCTCCGCATCGCCATCGTCGGCCGCCCCAACGCCGGCAAGTCCACGCTGGTGAACACGCTGCTCGGCGAGGAGCGGATGATCACCGGCCCCGAGCCCGGCCTCACGCGCGACGCCGTGGCGCTCGAGTTCCGCGACGCGGAAGGCCCGGTGCGCATCGTCGACACTGCGGGGATGCGCAAGAAGGCGCGCATCGAGCAGAAGCTCGAACAGATGTCGGTCGCCGCCACCCTCGCCGCGCTGAAGGAGGCCGAGGTCGTCGTCCTGGTCCTCGACGCGCTGCTCGGGATGGACGAGCAGGATCTCCGCATCGCGCGCCTCGCCGAGCGCGAGGGCCGCGCCGTCGTCGTCGCGCTGAACAAGTGGGACGCGGTCGAGGACCGGGCCGCGACGCGCAAGCGCCTAGACGACGTGCTGACGGCGAGCCTCGCGCAGTCGAAGGGGGTGGCCGTCGTGCCGCTCTCCGCCGCCACGGGACGCGGCGTCGAGAAGCTGATGCCGACGGTGCGGCAGGTCTACGAGCTCTGGAATCGCCGCGTGCCGACCGGAGAGCTGAACCGCTGGTTCGAGGCGATGAAGGAACGCCACCAGCCGCCGCTGGTGGACGGCAAGCGTATCAAGCTGCGCTACGCCACCATGCCGAAGGCCCGCCCGCCGACGCTCGCCGTCTTCGGCACCCGCGCGGACCAGCTGCCCGAGGACTACCGCCGCTACCTGGTGAATTCCTTCCGCGAGGCCTTCGGCATGCCCGGCGTGCCGATCCGGCTGAACCTGCGCGGCACCGACAACCCCTACGCCGAAGGCGAGGGCTGAGATCGCCGACCCTTTTCGTCGGCACATACGGGCACCTCGGAGGGCGGCGGCCCTCCGGACCCTTGCTTCGCCCCCCGCGCGGGAGAAGGGCGCGAGGCCCCTGCCCGACCGGCCGCGATGCAACCGCGGCGAGTGGCCGCGAGCGCCGGCACAATCAGCGACCGCTCATCGCTGGCCAGCGCGCCGCAGCTGACGCGGCGCGCGGCCGGACGCGTCGAAAGATCACGCGGCCTGCCCGAGGCTGCTGCCTGCGTTCCGGGCACCGCCGGCAGGCTCCGGGCGATCCGGGCCTGTGCGCAACATGCATCTTGCAGGGGTTCGGCAGGGCACCTGCCGCCGATCGCGGCAGATCGGCCCCGCATTGCACAATCATGAGCCTCGGATTGCACCCTTGATATTTCCTCACGGGGCTGCGATGTGCGCCCACCACGCGGCAGCCATGCACGCCGCACGGGAGACGAGGGAGACACGAATGAATTGGAAGATGTTCGCCGCGGCTGCGGCGGCGGTGGTCACGTTCGGCGCGGGCGATGCCCTGGCCGGCCGCGACCTCGACCAGATCCGCGCGCGCGGCAACCTGCTCTGCGGCGTGCAGGGCCCGTCCAACCCGGGCTTCGGCGTGCCCGACGCGCAGGGCCGCTGGAGCGGCTTCAACGTCGAGATCTGCCGCGCCATCGCCATCACGATCTTCGGCGACCCGAACCGCGTGCAGTTCGTGCCGGTGACGACGCAGAGCCGCTTCCCGGCGCTCTCGGCGGGCGAGGTGGACGTGCTGTCCAACAACACGACCTGGACGCTGACGCGCGACAGCAACGTCAACCGCTTCAACTTCCCGGCCATCACCTTCTACGACGGCCAGGCGATCATGGTACCGCGCCGCCTGAACGTGACCTCCGCCCGCCAGCTGAACGGCGCGACGGTCTGCGTCCAGCCCGGCACCACGACCGAGCTGAACATCTCGGACTTCTTCCGCGCCAACAACCTGCGCTTCACGCCGGTGGTGATCGCCGACCTCGACGAGATCCGCCGCGCCTATGACAGCGGCCGCTGCGACGTCTTCACCAACGACTTCGCCGCCCTCGCCGCGCAGCGCACCCTGCTGACCCGCCCGGCCGACCACGTGATCCTGCCCGAGCGCCTGTCGAAGGAGCCGCTGGCGGTGACGATCCGCCAGGGCGACGAGGAACTGACCAACATCGTCGCCTGGACGACCTTCGCGCTGATCGACGCCGAGGAGATGGGCATCACCCAGGCGAACGTCGAGCAGATCGCCGGCTCCTCGACCAACCCCGTCGTCCGCCGCCTGCTGGGCGTCGAGGGCAACATGGGCGAGAGCATCAACGCCGCGCGTCCGGACTTCGCCCGCCAGATCATCCGCACCTTCGGCAACTACGGCGAGATCTTCGAGCGCCACCTCGGCGTGAACACGCCGCTCGGCCTCGAGCGCGGGATGAACAACATCTGGACCCGCGGCGGCCTGCTCTACGCCCCGCCGGCGCGCTGATCGACTGACACCGGCCGCGCCCCGTCCCGGGGCGCGGCACGCGACGAGGCGGCGGGCGCCCCCGGCCTCCGCCGCCTCACCCTTCCCACGGACCGGCCGCATGAGCAGCACGACCACCGCCATCATGCCGCCCTCCCGCGGCATCATCCCGCTGCCAGGCGGCACCACGGCGCGTGGCCTGCTGATCCAGGCCGGCCTGCTGGCCGCCGTCATCGCCCTCGGCTGGTGGTTCTGGTCCAACGCGCAGGCCAACATGGCCCGCCAGGGCCTGCAATTCGGCTACGGCTTCCTCGACCGCTCCGCCGGCATCCCGATCGGCGAGAGCATCATCCCCTACACGCCGGCCGACACCTACCGGAAGGCGCTGACCGTCGGCCTGCTGAACACGCTGCGCATCGCCATCGTCGGCATCGCGCTCTGCACCGTCCTCGGCATTCTGCTCGGCCTCGCACGGCTCTCGACCAACCCGCTGCTGCGCGGCCTGACAGGCGGCTACATCGAGGTCATCCGCAACACGCCGCTCGTCCTGCAGCTGGTGTTCTGGCACGCGGTGATCCTGCAACTGCCCTCCGTCCGGCAGGCGCTCAACCCGGTGCCGGGCTTCTTCCTCTCGCAGCGCGGCGTGAAGATGCCGGCGCTCATCGCCGATCCCGCGCTGTATGTCCTGCTCGGCACGCTGGCCGCCGGCGCACTCGGCTGGTGGCTGCTGCTGCGGCGCGAGCGCGCGCGCCAGGTCGCGACCGGAGAGCGCCGCTCCACCCTCGCGCCCGGCCTCGGCATGCTGCTCGGCCTGCCCGCCCTCGGCATGCTCGCGGGCTACGTGCCGACCGTGGAGTGGCCCGAGCTCGCCGGCTTCAACTTCGAGGGCGGCCTGACGCTCAGCCCGGAATTCTTCGCGCTGCTCATCGGCCTCGTCGTCTACACCTCGGCCTTCATCGCCGAGATCGTGCGCGCCGGCATCCAGAGCGTCCACAAGGGTCAGTGGGAAGCCGCCCGCGCGCTCGGCCTGCCGCCCGGGCGCATCATGCGCCTCGTCATCCTGCCGCAGGCGCTGCGCGTCATCATCCCGCCGCTGACCAGCCAGTACCTGAACCTGACGAAGAACAGCTCGCTCGCGGTCGTCATCGGCTATCCGGACCTCGTCAGCGTCGCCAACACCTCCATCAACCAGACCGGCCAGGCGATCGAGGTCATCTCGATCTTCATGGCGGTCTATCTGGCGATCAGCCTCGTCACCTCGGCGCTCATGAACTGGTACAATTCGCGCGTCGCGCTGAAGGAGCGTTGAGAGATGAGCGCGACGACCCTCACCCCCTCCGCCCCCGTCCAGGCCGCGCCCCGCGGCCCCTCCTTCGCGGAACGGGCGACGGGCTTCCTGAAGGCCTGCTTCGACGGCCCGCTGAACACCGCGATCACGCTCGGCTGCCTGGCCGTGCTGTGGTTCGCCGTGCCGCCCTTCTGGGCCTGGGCCGTGACCAACGCGACCTGGAACGGCAACGCGCAAGCCTGCCGCGAGGCGGGCGGCGCCTGCTGGGCCTTCGTGCGCGAGAAGTTCTGGTTCTCGATCTTCGGCCTCTACCCCTTCGAGGAGCGCTGGCGGCCGGCGACGATGATCACCATCCTCGTCGCGATGGTGATCGCCTCCACCATCCGCCGTTTCTGGACGAAGTGGCTGTTCCTCGCCTGGGCGATCGCCGCGCCGGTCATGTGGATGCTGATGCAGGGCGGCATCCTCGGCCTGCCCTATGTCCAAACGCGGCAATGGGGCGGCCTGACCATCACCGGGGTCATCGCCGTCTTCGGGCTCGCGCTCGGGTATCCGCTGGCGATCCTGCTGGCGCTCGGACGGCGGAGCGAGCTGACCCTGGTGCGCTGGTTCTGCACCGCGATCATCGAGTGCGTGCGCGGCGTGCCGCTGATCAGCCTGCTCTTCATGGCCGCGATCATGCTGCCGCTCTTCATGCCGCAGGGCGTCACCATCGACCGGCTGGTGCGCGTCCTCGTCGCCTACACGCTCTTCACCGCCGCCTACATGGCGGAGGTGGTGCGCGGCGGCCTGCAGGCGATGCCGAAGGGGCAGTACGAGGCCGCGGATTCCATCGGCCTCAGCTACTGGCAGAAGATGCGGCTGATCATCCTGCCGCAGGCGCTCACCATCACCATCCCGGCGCAGGTCAACACCTTCATCGGCCTGTTCAAGGACACGACGCTGGTCGTGGTGATCGGCGTGTTCGACTTCTTCACCACGCTGCGCGCCGCGCTGGGCGATCCGAACTGGCTCGGCTTCCCGACCGAGGCCTATCTCTTCGCCGCCTTCGTCTACTTCGTGCTGTGCTTCGCGATGAGCCGCTACAGCCAGAACCTCGAGAAGACGCTGAGGCCGGAAAGCAGGTAGCGCCGCCTCCCTCTCCCGCGCTCCTGCTCCCTCTCCCGCGAAGCGGAGAGCCCGACGCCGACGGCGTCGGGCGCCAGAGTTACGGCGGCTTTTGGGCGAGGGGGTCCGAGGGTCAGTGCTGCCCGATCCGGACCAGCGCCCCACGCCGCGCTTCCGCCGGCAGACAGAGCGCCGCGATCGCCGGCGCGACATCCGCCGGCTGCGCGATGCTTGCCGGATCCTCGCCCGGAAACGCATGCGCGCGCAGCTTCGTCGCCACGATGCCGGGATCGGCGAGATTCACCTGCAGCGCCGTGCGCGCAACCTCGGCCGCCCAGGTCAGCACGAGGCACTCCATGCCCGCCTTGCTCGCCGCATACATCCCCCAATAGGGGGTGTGCGCCGCCAGCGCGGCGCTGGTCAGGAACACCGCCCGCCCGGCGTCGGAGGCGCGCAGCGGCGGGTCACAGGTGCGGATCAGCCGCCAGGCCGCGGTCATGTTCACCGCCACCACCTCCGCCCAGTCGCGCGGCTCAACATGCGCCACCGGCGTCAGCTTGGGCAGCGCGCCCGCCGCATGCACCAGCACGTCGAGCCGCCCGAACCGCTCCACGATGGAGGGCCCGAGCATGTCGAGGTCCTTCTCCTGCTTCTGCAGGTCGAGCGGCAGCAGCGTGGCGCCGCGGCCCGTCGCGGCGCGGATCGCGTCGTCCACCTCCTCGAGCCCGCCCTGGGTCCGCGCGACCAGCACGCAATGCGCGCCGAGCTTCGCGAGTTCTAGCGCGACCGCCGCGCCGATCCCGCGCGAGGCGCCCGTGACGAGCGCCACGCGGTCTTTCAGGGGCAGGTCGGTCATGAGTTCGCTGCGTGCAGGAGGGAGAGCGGCGGCTCCGCATTCTCCCGCTGGTCCACCAGCGGGATCGCGTAGTCGCCGGTGAAGCAGGCGTCGCAATAGGCCGGCTGCGCCGTATCGCGCCCCGGTCGGCCGAGCGCGCGGTAGAGCCCGTCGAGCGAGATGAAGGCCAGGCTGTCGGCGCCGATGATCCGCGCCATCTCGGCGACGTCGTGCTTCGCCGCCAGCAGCTTGCCGCGCTCCGGCGTGTCGATGCCGTAGAAGCAGGAATGCGTCGTGGGCGGCGAGGAGATGCGCATGTGCACCTCGGTCGCGCCGGCGGCGCGCACCATCTCGACGATCTTGCGGCTGGTCGTGCCGCGCACGATGGAATCGTCCACCAGCACCACGCGCCGCCCCTCGATCACCGCGCGGTTCGCGCTGTGCTTCAGCTTCACGCCGAGATGCCGGATCTGGTCCGTGGGCTCGATGAAGGTGCGCCCGACATAGTGGTTGCGGATGATGCCGAGCTCGTAGGGCACGCCGGCCTCGGCCGCGTAGCCCATGGCGGCCGGCACGCCGGAATCGGGCACCGGCACGATGACGTCCGCCGCCACCCCGCTCTCCCGCGCCAGCTCCGCGCCGATGCGCTTCCGCGTCTCGTAGACCGGCGTGCCCTCCACGATGGAATCCGGTCGCGCGAAGTAGATGTATTCGAAGATGCAGAAGCGGCTCGGCTGGCCTGCGAAGGGCTTCTGGCTGCGCAGCCCGGCATCGTCCACCACCACGATCTCGCCCGGCTCCACGTCGCGCACGAAGTCCGCGCCGACGATGTCGAGCGCGCAGGTCTCGGAGGCCAGCACGTAGCCCCCGCCCGCCAGCTTGCCGATCACCAGCGGCCGCACGCCGAGCGGGTCGCGCGCGCCGATCAGCGCGCCGTTGTGCAGCGCGATCAGGCTGTAGGCGCCCTGCACCTGCTTCAGCGCGTCGATCAGCCGGTCGGTCACCGTCGAATAAAGGCTGATCGCGATGAGGTGGACGAAGACCTCGCTGTCCGTGGTGGACTGGAACAGGCAGCCGCGCCGCACCAGCGCGCGCTTCAGCGTGTTCGCATTCGTCAGGTTGCCGTTATGCGCCACCGCCAGCCCGCCGAACTCGAAATCGGCATAGAGCGGCTGCACGTTGCGCAGCGCCGTCTCGCCCGTCGTCGCGTAGCGGTTGTGCCCGACCGCCGCGCGGCCGCGCAGCCCCGCGATCACCGCCGCGTCGCCGAAATTGTCGCCGACCAGCCCACGGCCCTTGTGGGCGTGGAAGATGCCGCTGGTCTCCATCGAGACGATGCCCGCCGCCTCCTGCCCCCGGTGCTGCAGCGCGTGCAGGCCGAGCGCGGTCAACGCCGCGGCGTCCGCGCTGCCCCAGATGCCGACGACGCCGCATTCCTCATGCGGCTTGTCGTCCTCGAAGGGCCGGGTGGTCACGTCGTCCATCTCGTTCCTTCAGGTCCGGTTGCGCGCCGGCGGGCGCAGCAGCTGGTCCATCGTGGGATCCTGTCGGCCGGTGCCTTCGGGCAACCGGGGCCGGAACTCGGGCGGCAGTTGCGCGACCAGCCATTCGGCGCCGTCGGCCGCCAGCGGCAGGCTGCGGGCCTGGCGGACCTCCTCCGGCCAGCGATCGGCCGCCGGCATCGCCAGCCCGCCCAGGATATAGGCCAGCACGACCACGAAGGCACCCCTCGCCAGGCCGAAGACCAGCCCGAGCGCCCGGTCCACGCCGCCAAGCGCCGAGCGCTGCACCTTCCCCGCGACCCAGTGGATCAGCACCTTCAGAACGATCAGCACGACGAGGAAGACCGCGCCCACCGAAAGCCCGGTCGCCAGCCAGTCCGGCTGCACATGCTGCGCCATCCAGGGCTTCACGCGGGGTTCCGCCAGCAGGCCGACGATGGCGGCACCCACCCAGGCGCCGATGCCGAGCACCTCGCGCACCAGCCCACGGAAGAAGGCCAGCCCCGCCGACAGCAGCAGGACGCCCAGCACGACGAAGTCCACCCAGGTCATCGGCGGGGGGTATAGACGCCGGTCACCGGTGTGTCATGCGGCCGGCGCTCAGCCCGGCGGCGCGGCGCCCGCCCCCTTGCGCTTCACCGTCCCCGCGGCGAACTCCGCCACGAGGTCGGCCAGGTGCCCGGCCTCCTTCAGCTTCAGCCCCGGCACCGCGGCCAGCGGCGCGGAGCCCCGCGCCACCCGCCGTGGCAGCGTCGCCGCCTCGAAGCCCAGCTTCTTCGCCTCGCGCAGCCGTGCCTCGGCCTGCGCCACCTGGCGCACCTCGCCGGACAGCCCGACCTCGCCGAAATAGACCGTCCCCGGATCCGTCGGCCGGTCGGTCGCCGCACTGACCAACGCCGCGGCCACGGCGAGGTCGGCCGCCGGCTCCGTCACCCGCAGCCCGCCGGCGATGTTCAGGTAGACGTCGTTCATCCCGATCCCCATGCCGCAGCGGGCCTCCAGCACCGCCAGCAGCATGGACAGCCGCCCCGAATCCCAGCCCACCACCTGCCGCCGCGGGCTGCCGCCCGCGGATGGCGACAGCAGGCACTGCACCTCCACCAGCACCGGGCGCGTGCCCTCGATCCCCGCGAAGACCGCTGAGCCCGAGACATTGCCGCGTCGCTCCGCCAGGAACAGGGCGGAGGGGTTCGCCACCTCGACCAGCCCGCCCTCGGTCATCTCGAAGACGCCGATCTCGTCGGTCGGGCCGAAGCGGTTCTTCACCGCGCGCAGGATCCGGAACTGGTGGCCGCGGTCGCCTTCGAAATGCAGCGTCGCATCCACCATGTGCTCGAGCACGCGGGGCCCGGCCAGCGTGCCCTCCTTCGTCACATGGCCGACCAGAACCAGCGCGAAGCCGCGCGTCTTGGCGAGGCGGATGAGTTCGGCGGCGCAGGCGCGCACCTGGCTCACCGTGCCCGGCGCCGAATCCAGCGCGTCCAGCCAGACGGTCTGGATCGAATCCATGATCACCAGCGCCGCCTCGCCCTCGCCCTCCAGCCCCGCCGCGATGTCGCGGAGCGAGGTGGCGGCGGCGAGCCCGAGCGGCGACTTCGCCAGCCCGAGGCGGGCCGCGCGCAGCCGCACCTGCTCCACCGCCTCCTCGCCCGAGACATAGAGCGTCCGCCGCCCCGCCGCCGCGATGCGGGCCGCCGCCTGCAGCAGGATGGTGGATTTCCCGATCCCCGGATCGCCGCCGACCAGCACCGCGGAGCCCGGCACGAAGCCCCCGCCCAGCACGCGATCGAGCTCCGCGATGCCAGTCAGGATGCGCGCCGGCGGGGCCGACCTGCCCTCCAGCCCCACGAACTCCAGCCGCCGGCCGCCGGCAGTCTTGGCAGCCGGGCCGGGCCCCCGGGCCTCGGCGACCTCCTCGACGAGCGTGTTCCACTCCCCGCAGGCGTCGCAGCGGCCCTGCCACTTGGGATGCGGCGACCCGCAGGCCTGGCAGACGAAGCGGGTGCGGTCCTTGGGCAAGCGCCGAATCCTCCGGCACGAAACGCGAACATTTGACGTGGTAGCGCAACCCGGCCGGGGACAGAAGCGTGAAAACCCGATGCACTCACCATCGCGTGGGGTCGGCGCCGACGGCCTGCCGACGCGCCTGGAACGACCACACATCGACATGATGGCCGGGACGAAACCGCGCACCCTGCGCCAGCTGCTCGGGCTGCTCGCCCTGGTGCTGCTCCTGCCCGTGCTCCTGCTGGCCGGCATGCTCGGGCTCCAGCAGGTGGAAGCGGCGCGCGGCCAGCTGGAGGCGGAGGCCCTCCGCGACGCACGCGCGGTGCTGGCGCGGCTCGACCAGCACCTAGCCGAGGGGCGGGCGCAGCTGCGCCGCGCCGCCGGCGGGCCGGATGCGGCCGCTGCCCTTAGGGCCGCGACCGGCCTGCATACCAGCCTGCTCGACGCCGAAGGGCGGCTGCTGGCGGACACGCGACCGCCGCCCG
>NZ_JAKJIB010000120.1 GCF_021864505.1 Falsiroseomonas oryziterrae | reverse complement strand
AAGGCGGGCGCGGCGCCGGAAGGGAAGGTCTCGCGCGCGCGCTCGCGCAGCGTGCCGAAGAACAGCGCGCCGGCGACAGGCGGCGCGCCCGGCGCGGCGGGGCCGACCTTCCAGCCGACCTGGTCGCCCCAGGGCTGCGCCAGTGCGGCGACGAGCCGGTCGCGCGCGCAGAGCGCATCCGCCATGGTCAGGTCGGCGCGCGGTGCCGGTGGTGCCCGCCGATCCAGGATCGCCGAGGCGAGCCGCGCCACCTCCGCGACCGAAGGGCAGGCGGCCGCGGCGGGAAGGGGGGCCGCGATGACCAGCAGGGCGGCGAGCAGGCGTCGCATGGGCGTGTTCCTAGCCTCCACCGGCCCGGATGCTAAGGCCGCCGCGCGCGAGCCGGTCATGCCGAGCGCGTGCGCGGCTCAGCCGGGCGCATGGCCCTCCACCAGCACCACGTCGCTCCGCGTCGTCGCCAGCCGCAGCGCGAGCAGCGGCGCGTAGTCCGGGCTGGCGTAGAAGGCCTGCGCCGCCGCCATCGAGGGAAACTCCAGGATCACCAGCCGCTTCAGCGCCAGCGCGCCCTCGAGCGCCGTCTGCGCGCCGCCGCGCACCAGATAGCGCCCGCCATGCGCGGCGATCACCGGCGGCACCGCGGCGCGGTAGCGCTCGAAGCCCTCCGGGTCAGTGACCTCGATGTTGGCGATCAGATAGGCAGGCATGGCGCGTGTCCCTGGCTTCGGTGCAGCCTAGACCCTGCGCAGGCGCACCGCGATGGGTTCCGGCAGGCAGGAGGCGGCGATGGGCGAGGATTGGCGGGCGCTGAACCGGGCGAGCTGGGACGAGCGGGCGGCGGTGCATCTCGCGCCCGGCGGCTACGACCTGTCCTCGCACCGCGCCGGACGCGGGCGGATGGACAGCATCGCGGAGGCGGAGCTCGGCGACGTCGCCGGGCTGCGCGTGCTGCACCTGCAATGCCATATAGGCGACGACACGGTCGCCATCGCGCAGCGTGGCGCGGCGGAGGTGGTGGGCGTGGATTTCAGCCCGCCGGCGCTGGCCGCGGCGCGGGCGCTCGCGGCCGAATGCGGCGTGGCGGCGCGCTTCGTCGAATCCGACGTGCTCGCGGCGGATGCCGCGCTGCCCGGCGAAGCGGCGTCCTTCGACCGCGTCTTCGCGAGCTGGGGCACGATCTGGTGGTTCCCGGACCTGCCGGGCTGGGCGCGGATCGTCGCGCATTTCCTCAAGCCGGGTGGCGCGCTGGTCTTCGCCGATGCGCATCCGGTGGCGTTGGTGTTCGACGATGTGGGGCGCCGCGCGGGCGACGGCCTGCCCGGCTGGGAGGTGCCGTATTTCGAGCGCGCCGGCCGCATCTGGGACGAGCCGGGCGACTACGCGAACGAGGGCGCGCGCCTCCAGAACAGCCGGACAATGAGCTGGCTGCACCCGCTCACGGACATCCTGGAGGCGCTGCGCGCCGCGGGGCTGCGTCTGGAGCGCGTGCGCGAGCACCCGGCCGTGTGCTGGCAGATGTTTCGCGGGCTGGTGCGGGACGAGGTGGACCCGACGCTGTGGCGCTGGCCCGGCGAGGCCTGGTTGCCTCTCGGGCTCAGCATCACGGCGGTGAAGGGATAGGCTAGGGCCGCAGCTGGCCCGTGCCGATCACCTGGTAGCGGTAGGTGCAGAGCTGCTCGAGGCCGACCGGGCCGCGCGCATGCAGGCGTCCGGTCGCGATGCCGATCTCGGCGCCGAAGCCGAACTCGCCGCCGTCGCAGAACTGCGTCGACGCGTTCCACATGCCGACGGCGGAGCCGAGGCGCGCGAGGAAATGCTGCGCCACCGCCTCGTCCTGCGTGACGATCGCCTCGGTGTGCTCGCTGCCATAGCGGCGGATGTGGTCGAGCGCGTCGTCCACGCCGTCCACCACCTTCACCGACAGCACGGCGTCGAGCCATTCGGTGCGGAAATCCTCCTCCGTCGCGGCGTCGAGGTCGGCGACGATGGCGCGCGCGCGCGAATCGGCACGGAAGCGGCAGCCCAGCGCACGCAGGTCGCCGACGATGGCGGGCAGCAGCGCGGGCGCGATGGCGGCGTCGATCAGCAGCGTCTCGGTCGCGCCACAGATGCCAGTGCGGCGCATCTTCGCGTTGGCGACGATGGCGCGCGCCATGGCGTGGTCGGCGGCCGCGTGGACATAGGTGTGGCAGAGCCCTTCGGCATGCGCGAGGACGGGCACGCGCGCCTCCTCCATCACCCGCGTCACCAGGCCCTTGCCGCCGCGCGGCACGATGAGGTCGATGAGGCCGGCGGCGCGCAGCATCGCGGCGACGAAGCCGCGATCGGCGGTGGGCGCGACCTGCACCGCCGCTTCCGGCAGCCCGGACTCGCGCAGCCCCTGCGCCACGCAGGCATGGATGGCGAGCGCGCTGCGCAGGCTCTCGCGCCCGCCGCGCAGGATCACTGCGCTGCCGGCCTTCAGGCAGAGGCCGCCGGCGTCGGCCGTCACGTTCGGGCGGCTCTCGTAGATCATGCCGACGACGCCGATCGGCTGCGCGACGCGGCGGATGAGAAGGCCGTTCGGACGCGTCCATTCGGTCAGCACGCGGCCGACCGGATCGGGCAGCTCGGCGATCTCGTCGAGGCCCTTCGCCATCGCCTCCACGCGTGCGGGCGTGAGCGTCAGGCGATCGCGGAACGCGTCGGTCAGATCCGTCGCGGCGGCCAGGTCCTCGGCGTTCGCCGCGAGCACGCTGTCGCAGCGTGCGCGCAGCGCGGCGGCGGCAGCACGCAACGCTGCGTCCTTCTGCGGCCGCGGCGCGACCGACAGCGCATGCGCGGCCTCGCGCGCGGCGCGCGCAGCGGTCTCCAGCAGGCGGGTCACTTCGTCGGCGACGGCGTTCATCGGGGCCTCCGCGCGCAGCAGTAGCGCGCGCGGCAGGGCGGGGGAAGGCGCGTACCGTTCCGTCTCCGCGCAGTTCGCCGCGACCTCGCCGCGACTTCGCGAAGAGTTCGCCGTGTCCTCGGGACTTCAGCCGGCCGCAAGGCGCCTGATGCTGTCGGGCGGCACCGGCCATCCAGGCCAAGGCCAGGCAGTCGGACCGCCCGCTGCCGGCGCCGCCGCGAGCGTCGCGACGGGGTCTCGCCGGCCAGGGAGTGCCCAGCAGTCAGGAGACCACCGATGACACGCCTCGACGTCCTTGCAGGGCTCGCGGCTTCCGCCCTGGTGCATGTCGGCCTCGCCGGCGGAGTGCCGGCGACGGGCAGCCTCGACGCCGCGCCGCGCGTCGCCGAGGCGAGCCCGCGCTGCACCGAGGCGGAGGAGCTTGCGCCCTTCATCCTCGATCCGCTGCCGCCCCTGCGCATCGCGCAGGCCGGACCGGCGGTGCGGGCATGACGGCGCTCCCAGGCCGACCGTGCACGCCGACGCGTGTCGCCTGCGTCGCACGGCCCGGACGGGGCAGAGGCGGATCGCAACGGCGCGTGCCGGACCGAGACGCACGACACACCGGCGCAACACGGCCCGACAGGCGCGAGACCATCGGCGACATCGCCGCGACACGCCGCGGGCGCAGCTTGCGCCCATCGGACACGCCGCGTGACGCGGATGGACGAAACCCGCGGGGCCAGGACGGCCGCCGCATCATCGAGAGGAGAGTGTCATGAGGATCATCACCCGCTTCGCCGCCGCCACCCTGGTCGCGGCCGGCTTCGGCACCGCCGCCGCGGCGGACACCAGCTATCCGCGCGTCGTCGGCAGCGGCGAGAACGCCTCGGTCGAATATGCGACGCCGAGCCTGAACATCGTCGGCGGCGCGCTGAGCCGCATGACCGGCAGCGGCGAGAGCGCGAGCACCGAGGTGCTCTCGGCCGAGATCGCGCAGCCCCGCGGCGGCATGCCGCGCGTGGTCGGCACGGGGAACGATGCGAGCCTGTTCTACGGCGACCAGGCGCCGGCGCGCATGGCCGGCACCTCGCGCAACACCCGCGGCTGATGCCCGCGGGTGCAGGGGCGGCCCGAGGGGGCCGCCCCTTGCCTGTGGGGCGGCCCGATTCAGCCCTCGGGGGCTGAAGACCCTCCGGTCATCGGGACGCTTCAGCGCGCCAGGCGCAGTCCCGCCAGACGGATGATGCCGTCAGGGCTGGGCTCGAAGCCCTGAAGCTCGGCGCGCATCGCCCAGAACCAGCGGTGGTGGTAGAGCATCAGGTGCGGCCGATCGGCCATCCAGATGCGTGTCGCCTCGTGATACAGGCGCTGGCGCTCCGGCACGGCGGTGACCGCGCGGGCGCGGTTGAACAACTCGTCGAGCCGCGGATTGGCGTAGCGCCCCCAGTTCAGGAACCCGTCCGAGGCGAGCCAGAAGGCGATGTTGCCGTCCGGATCCGGCCGGCCCGACCAGATCGCGATCGCCGCCTCGTAGTCGCCGCGCTGGGTCGAGGCGACCATCGCGCTGGCTTCCAGCACCTCGAGCCGGATGTCGAAGCCGCCTTCGGCGGCCATCGCCTGGATGATCTGCGCGACCTGCGCATCCACGGGCTGGTTCGGCACTTTCAGCGTGAAGGCGACGCGGTCGTGCCCGGCGGCGCGCAGCAGCGCGCGGGCCCGCGCCGGATCGCGCGCGGGTGGTGCCAGGTCGGCGAAGTGATACGCCGTGCCCGGCGCCTCCGGCTGGTTGTTTGGGGTGAAGCGGCCTTCGAGCGCGACCTGGTTGATGATGGCGCGGTCGATCGAGAGCTCCAGCGCCTCCCGCACGCGCGGATCCGCGCCGAGCGGGCGCTGGGCGAGCGGGCCGGCGCCGACATTGATGCTCATCGTCTGGTAGGCGATGGAGGCACCCGAAACGAGCCGCAGCCGCCGGTCGCGCTCCACAGCCGGGATGTCGGTGGGGGCGACGCGCTCGATCAGGTCGAGCTGCCCGCCACGCAGGTTCAGCATGCGGACGTTGTTGTCGGGGATCGGCAGGAAGGTGAGCCGGTCGAAGTGGATGTTCGCCGCGTTCCAGTGGCCCTGGTGCTTCTCCATCTCGATGCGGTCCTGCGCGATGCGGCGCGTCAGGCGGAAGGGCCCGGAGCAGACCGGGTTCTCGCCGACACGTTCCGCCATCGGCAGCACGGCGGGCGAGAGCATCATGCCGGCGCGGTCCGACAGCACGGAGAGCAGCGGCGCGAAGGGCTCCGACAGCACGAGGCGGACGGTGCGCGCATCCACCACCTGCACGTCGGAGACCGGGCGCAGCTCGGTGCGGCGACGGGATTCTCGCGCGGTGCGGTAGCGGTCGAGATTGGCCTTTACCGCCGCCGCGTCCACCGGCGCGCCGTCCTGGAAGCGCGCACCGTCCCGCAGCGTCAGCGTCAGCGCGCGGCCATCCGGCGACCACGCCCAGGCGGTGGCCAGCTCGGGGCGGAACTGCAGGTCGGGCCCGACATCCACCAGCTTGTCGCAGAGGGCGGAGAAGACGACGCGCTCCACGAAGGAGCCGGATTGCGCCGGGTCCAGCACGTTCGGATCGGCGCCAATGCCGATGCGCAGATGGGTCTGCGCGAGCGCGGGCGCGGCAAGCAGCGCGAACGCGGCGGCGAGGCGGAGCGGACGCATGGCGGGTCTCCTGCGGCGGGCATGGCAGCCTGCCGCAGGACGGCACGGCTGCGAAGCGTGCCCCGTCAGGACGTCGCCAGCAGCACCAGATCGTCGCGGTGGATGATCTCGTCGCGGCCGCGCCAGCCCAGGATCTCCTCCAGCGCATCGCTGCGGTGGCCGGCGATCTTCGCGGCGTCGGCGGAATCATAGGCCGACAGGCCGCGCGCCAGCTCGTGACCGGCCGCGTCCTTCACGCTGACGGGATCGCCGCGGCGGAACTCGCCTTCCACGGCGCGGACGCCGGCCGGCAGCAGCGAGGATCCGCGCGCCAGCGCACGCGCCGCGCCGTCATCCACCACCAGCGCGCCGAGCGGCGCGAGGCTGCCGGCGATCCAGCGCTTGCGCGCCGAACGGCCGGCGGGCTCGGGCAGGAACCAGGTGCAGCGCGCGCCGGCTTCCATCGCCGCCAGCGGCCGGTCCTGCTTGCCGAGCGCGATCGCCATGGCGCAGCCGGCGCCGGTCGCGATCCGCGCGGCGATCAGCTTGGTGCGCATCCCGCCGGAGGAATAGCCGGGCGGTGGCTCGCCCCCCATCGCCATGATCTCCTCGGTCACGTGCTCGACCACCGGCAGATGCGCGGCCTGCGGATCGCGGCGGGGATCGGCGGTGTAGAGCCCGTCGATGTCCGACAGCAGCACCAGCGCGTCCGCCTCCACCATCTCGGCGACGCGGGCGGCCAGGCGGTCGTTGTCGCCGAAGCGGATCTCCGTGGTGGCGACGGTGTCGTTCTCGTTGATGACCGGAATGCAGCCGAGCGAGAGCAGCGTGCCGAGGGTGGCGCGCGCATTCAGGTAGCGGCGCCGATCCTCGCTGTCCTCCAGCGTCAGCAGCAGCTGCGCGGCGTTGAGCCCGACGCCGGACAGCGCCGCCGCCCAGGCGCCGGCGAGGCGGATCTGGCCCACGGCGGCAGCCGCCTGCTTCTCCTCCAGCCGCAGCTTCTTGCGCGTGAGGCCGAGCGCGCGGCGCGCCAGCGCGATGGCGCCGGAGGAGACCAGGATCACCTCGGTCCCGCGCGCCCGCATCGCCGCGACGTCGGCGGCGACGCCGGCGAGCCAGGCCTCGCGCGGCGCGGTCGTCCGCTCGTCCACGACGAGGGCGGAGCCGATCTTCACCACGACGCGGCGGGCGGTGCGGAGGTCGATGGACATGGCCGGCGCGGATAGCATGGGGGCGCCCCGGCCGGGAGGCGGCCCCGTGGCCGGCCCCGGCGGGATTCAGCCGAGGCCGATCAGCAGCAGCAGCCCCGCGGCGCCGAGCCAGACCCACATCGCCTTGTCGAGCCCCAGGCCGGCGCGTTCGGCGATCGCCGCCGGGACGGCGGAGAGCAGCAGCGTGGAGGTCGAGACGATCAGGCTCGCGCCGTAGAACACAGTCTCGTTCGTCAGCGGCACCATTTCCGGCATCCAGACCGGGTGCAGCATCCAGACCAGGCCGAGCATCGGGCTGACCAGCCCGTTGACGAGGCAGAGGCCGACCGTCGCGACGAAGAGGTTCTGCGGCGTCATCTCAGCCGGCCCCCGGCGGCGTGAGGCTGGGCGCCATGCCGGCGCTGATGGCCAGCACGCCGCCGACCAGGCGGATGCCGAACAGCCAGCAGGCGGCGACCAGCGGTAGGAAGCGCTGGCCGACATAGGAGGGGACCATGCGGCGGGCGCACCAGACCGCCCAGTCGGTGAGCATGCGGAAGCCGCGCCAGATGTAGTTGGCGCTCTCCTCCGGCACGAAGACCTGCATGAGGAAGCGGCCGATGCAGGCCCAGGCGGTCAGCGCCAGGACGTACATCGGGATCCAGAAGGCAAGGTAATCGGAGATGAAGGACTGCATCGCCCCCCTCGGCGCCACCGGTGCAGCCTGTGCAAGAAAAAAGGGCGGCCAACAAGTGGCCGCCCCCCCGAAACCCTCCGGTGGCTTCGCCACCGGAGGAAGAGCCGAAGCCCCGACGATCAAGCGCCCATCGGGGCCCCCGTCGCGACGCCGAAGGCGTCGTGATGGGGATTACTCAACCGCTTCCCGCTGGTCGGCGAGGCGAACGCCGCCCTTCGGGATGCGGATGTCGTCGATGAAGTCCTGCATCGCCTGGCTCGGCGCCGTGGTGAACTTGGACACCAGCCAGATGGTCAGGAACGAGAGCGGCACGCCGATGATGCCGCCCGAGATGTTGTTGATGCCCCAGAGGCGGCCAACCACGCGGTTGCGGAGCACCACGGTATCCGTCGGGATGCCGATGATGCTGCCGAACCAGGAGAGCGCGCCGTCCTTGACGTTCGCGGCGTTGGCCACGATCGCCGCCGCCTCGGCCCGCAGTTCGGCCGAAACGAAGTTGGGGTTGATCGTGCCGACCTGGCGGGCCGCGGCGACGATCTGCTCCTTCGCGCCGAAGAGCTGCACGAAGTTCAGTCCGAACCACTCCGACCAGATCAGGTAGCCGAAGGTGACGACGTAGCCGACGGCCATGCCGGCGATGGCGCCGGTGTTCGTGGTCTTCTTGTACCAGACGCCCATCACCAGCGCGGCGAAGAGGCCCGCGGCGGCGATGGAGAAGGCCCAGGCGACCAGGAACAGGATGTCGGCGCCCGCATTGCCCGCCGTCCAGGCCGCCGCGATGGCGACGATGATCAGCAGGGTGCGGGAGATAATCAGCCGGCGCGCGGTCGGCGCGTTGCGGTCGATCATCTTGTAGTAGACGTCGTGCGACAGCGCGTTGGCGAGCGCCAGCAGCAGGCCGTCCGCGGTGGAGAGCGCGGCGGCGAGGCCGCCGGCGGCCACCAGGCCGGCGATGACGTAGGGCAGGCCCGCGATCTCCGGCGTCGCCAGCACGACGACGTCGGGGTGGATGCGGAACTCGTTCCACTGGAGGATGCCGTCGCGGTTGACGTCCACGATGTTGATCCACGGCACCCCGTAGGGCGACATGATCTGCCAGTTCTTGATCCACTCCGGCAGCGACGCGATCGGCTGGCCGATGATGTTCTGGTAGATCTCGACCTTGCCGAACGCCGCATAGGCCGGCGCCGTGAAGTACAGCAGGAAGATGAAGAACAGCGACCAGGCCACGGACTGCCGCGCCTCACGCACCGAGGGCGTGGTGAAGTAGCGCATCAGGATGTGCGGCAGCGCGGCGGTGCCGACCATCAGGCAGAACACCAGCGCGAAGAAGTTCACCGCCGCCGGCATCGAGAACTGGCCGTTCGCGCCGATGAAGGGCTGGGTGTGCCAGCCGGTGACGCCGGGCGGCGGCACCATGCCCGCGGCGCGGAACTGGTTCTCCAGCCCCTCGATCCGCTCCAGCGCGAAGCCGTACATGATCTGCGGCAGCGGCACGCCGGTGACCTTGGCCGACATGAGGAAGGCCGGGATCAGGTAGGCGATGATCAGCACGATGTACTGCGCCACCTGCGTCCAGGTGACGGCGCGCATGCCGCCCAGCATCGAGCAGACCAGGATGCCAGCGAGGCCGACGAACACCGCGATGCCGAAGGACACGTCGAGGAAGCGCTGTGTGATGATGCCCACGCCCACGATCTGCGCCACGACGTAGACGAAGGACGCGGTGATCAGCACGATGACGCCAACAAGGCGTGCCGCGTTGCCGCCGTAGCGGGCGCCGAGGAAGTCGGGCACCGTGTACTGGCCGAACTTGCGCAGGTAGGGCGCGAGCAGCACCGCCACCAGCATGTAGCCGCCGGTCCAGCCCAGGATGAAGGCGAGGCCGCCGTAGCCGAGCGCGTAGAGGCTGCCGGCCATGCCGATGAAGCTGGCCGCCGACATCCAGTCGGAGCCGGTCGCCATGCCGTTGTAGAGCGCGGGAACGCGCCGGCCGGCGACGTAGTATTCCGCCACCGCCTGCGTGCGGCTGATGATGCCGATGTAGGCGTAGACGCCGATCGTCAGGCCGACGAACAGGTAGCCCAGGATGCGGTCCGGGACCCCCATCTGCTCGAGGATCGCGATCAGGATGACGAAGACGGCGAACCCGCCCGTGTACCCGGCGTAGATCTTGCCGAGCGAGGCGATGAAGGGATCCTTCTCCTTCGCGGAGGCCGACATGCGATCAGTCCTCCTGCACGCCGAATTCTTCGTCGATCTGGTTCTGGCGCTTGCCGAACCAGAAGAGCGCGACGACGAAGATGATCAGGCTGCCCTGCGCGGCCATGTAGAAGCCGAGCGGGAAGCCCAGGATGTGGATCGGGTTCAGCATCGGCGCGAGGAGGTGGATCCCGAAGCCGGCGACGAACCAGATCGCCAGCACCGTCCACATCAGGCCGGAGGTCTTCTTCCAGTAGGCCTCCCCCGTGGCCCTGTCCACGGCGGCGGTGCGCGCGCCCTGGACCTCCTGTGAATCCACCAGAGGCATATCGTTCTCTCCCCAAGAACCCGCGACCGACCGGCCGGACGCGCTCTCCCCGACTCGCCCGAAACTGAGCAGCCGTGAAAAATCTTTCAGGCAAGCCGCTATCACGTCAAGAAAAGGACACTCAAGATGCGCGCATTCTGGAGCAAGGTTAACAAACATCCATGTGGCTGAAGAAGCTGCTGCGCCCCGCCCGTGCGGCCACGCCCGACGCCCTGCAGGCGTTCCTGGCCGCCCAGGCCGCCTTCGTGGCGCAGAAGACGGTGCTCGACTATTGCCGGGTGAAGGCCGGGCGGCATGAGCGCGAGACCTTCGCCGATCCCGACTTCCGGGCGGCGCTCGACCATTGCCGCTGGCAGGTCTTCGCCGCCTCCGTGCTGGACGTGACCGCCATGGCCGAGGCGTGGCTTCGCCCGCATGCCGCGGGGCAGGAGCCGGCGCTGGCGGATGCGCTCGCGCGGCTCGGCGGCGCGGTGCTGGATGGGGCGCCCGCGCCGGAGGCAGAGCGCGGCAGCC
>NZ_JAKJIB010000012.1 GCF_021864505.1 Falsiroseomonas oryziterrae | reverse complement strand
AGTTCTGCTGCGGCGAGGTCGCGTGCCGCGCCGAGCGACGGCCGCGCGCGCAGGCGGCGTCCGTCCCGCATAACCGGCTGCAGCAGCGGCCTGCCCGCGAGGCGCTCCTCGCCGCGGGCGATGGCGTCGTCGGCCGCGAGGCCGTCCTCTATCCGGCGGAACACCTGTTTCCGGCCCGGCAGGATGCGCTTGCCGGACGAGAGCTTCGTCCGCCCGATGCCGGCGTAGCTCGTGAGCTTGTAGGCCAGATCGAGCGCCGGCGCGTCGCCCGAGACGCTCATCTCGGTCCCGACGCCGAAGGCGTCGATCGGCGCGCCGGCCTCCAGCAGCGCGCTGATCCTTCCCTCATCGAGCCCGCCGCTCGCGAAGATCTGCACCTGCCGCAGCCCTGCCGCATCCAGGATCGCCCGTGCCTCCCGCGCCAGCGCCAGCAGGTCGCCGGAGTCGAGCCGCACGCCCCGGATGCGGAACGCATCGCCCAGCTCCCGCGCCAGCGCCACGACGCGGCGGACGCCCTCGGCGGTGTCGTAGGTGTCCACCAGCAGGACCGTCTCGGGATGGAGACGCGCGAAGGCGCGGAACGCCTCCGCCTCGCTGTCGAAGGCCTGCACGAAGCTGTGCGCCATCGTGCCGGCGACCGGGATGCCGTAGCGGGCGCCGGCGAGCAGGTCGGACGTCGCGGCCACGCCGGCGATGTGGAAGGCCCGCGACCCGGCCACCGCGGCGTCGATCCCCTGGGCGCGGCGCGAGCCGAAATCCACCACCGGCCGTCCTGCCGCCGCCGTGACGACGCGCGACGCCTTCGAGGCGAGGGTCGTCTGCAGCCCCACCACGTTCATCGCGAGCGTCTCGATCATCTGCGCCGCGGCGATCGGCGCCACGACCTCGAGCAGCGGCTCCTCGGCGAAAACCGGCGTGCCCTCGGGCATGGCGTGGAGGGCGCCGGAGAAACGGAACCCGGCGAGCCAGTTCAGGAACGCCTCCGGAAACTCCCCCAGCGAGCGGAGGTAATCGAGGCTGTCCGTCCGAAAGCGCAGCGCCGCGAGCGTGTCGAGCAGGTCTTCGACCCCGCAGGCGAGCAGGTAGTTGCGCGTCGGCGGCAGCCGCCGGACGAAGAGGCTGAAGACCGCCTCGGCCTGCATCCCGAGCTCGTGATAGGCGCGGGCCATGCGCAGCTCGTAGAGGTCGGCGAACAATTCGATCTGCGGCGACGCGGCGGACAGGCCGGGCGGCATGGCCTCCATTCCCCTGGTGGCGCGTTGGCCCATCTTCTGACTGTGCCGCGGGGAGCTTGCCATGCACGTGTTCGCGCTCGGCGACAGCCGCCCATTCGGTGAGCGTGTCGCCGCGGCACTCGGCATCGCGCTCACGGCTCATGAGGAACGCGAGTTCGAGGATGGGGAGCACAAGGCGCGGCCGCTGGCGGAGGTCCGCGGGGCCGACGTCTACGTGCTGCACTCGCTGCATGGCGGCCCGGCGGCGAGCCCGAACGACAAGCTCTGCCGGCTGCTGTTCTTCCTCGGCGCCATCCGCGATGCAGGTGCGGCGCGCGTGACGGCGGTGATCCCGTACCTCGCTTATGCGCGCAAGGACCGGCGCACCAAGGCCTACGATCCGGTCACAACGCGCTATGTGGCTCAGCTTCTGGAAGCGCTGGGCACGGATGCGGTGGTCACGCTCGAGGTGCACAACATTGTCGCCTTTCAGAATGCCTTCCGTTGCCGCACTGTCCATCTCGACGGTCGCGCGCTGTTCGCGCCGCGGCTCGCCGACTTGGACGGCCCGCTGGTCGTCGCTTCACCCGATCCGGGCGGCGTCAAGCGCGCGCAGCTCTTCCGCGAGCTTCTGGAGCGGCGGCTCGGCCGCGCGGTCGGCGGCGCCTTCATGGAGAAGCGGCGCAGTGCCGGTGTGGTCACCGGCGATCTGCTGGTCGGCGAGGTCGGCGGCGCCACCGTCGTCGTGGTGGACGACCTGATCGCAAGCGGCGGCACTATGACGCGCGCCGCGGAGGCCTGCCTGGCGCAGGGCGCGTCGCGGGTGATCGCGGTGGCAGGGCATGGGCTATTCACCGGGCGCGCCGCGGAGGCGATCGGCTCGCCTGCGCTGGACCGGGTTCTCGTCTCCGACAGCGTGCCGCCCTTCCGGCTGCCGCCGGCGCTGGTCGGATCGCGGGTCGAGGTGGTCGGCGCCGCCGCGCTCTTCGCCGAGGCGATCCGGCGGCTGCACGAGGGAGGCTCCGTCACCGACCTCGTGGAAGGCGGCGCAGCCTAACGCAAGCCGCCGCAGCTGCCGCCAGGTAGCGCCGGGCGCGCGGCTGCCATTTCGCCGGATCGCGCGGCTCCGGCTCCTGCAGATGCGCGAGCGACAGCCGCGCACGCAGGCAGGCGCGGTAGGCGGTGTAGAAGGCAAAGAGCCGCGCGGGCGGCCGCCGGCCGAGCGCGACCGCGGCGCGGCGCAGGAAGATCCCGCCAGCCCAGGCGCCACCCAGCAACCGGCATTCCATCGCCAGAAAGGCGATCTCCTCGAAGGGGTCGAGTAGGCGCAATGCGCGGTTGAATTCCAGGCAGTCGATCACCGCTGGTGGTTCGCCGAGGAAGACATGCTCGGGGCGGAGGTCGCCATGACCCTCTACGACGTCGCCCGACCGCAGCGGCGCAAGCAGGAGCCCGGCCTCCTCCGCCAGGAAGATGTCCAGCGTGGCGATCACCGCGGCGGGCGCCTCGTCCGGCAGCCCGTAGGCGCCGTCATGAAGGACATGACGGCTCAGCGCGAGTTCGTGGCGGAACCGCTCGAGATAGGCGGCCTCCGCCACCGGTTCGGGCGCAGCGGAGGTGTAGAAGGCCGCGACGTGCCCGGCTGCCCGGGTGACGGCATCACGCGTGGCCGTGCCTTGTTCCAGTGCGGCATCGAGCATCAGCGCGGTCGGCAGGCGTCGCATCCTGACGAGCCAGTCCACGACCTGGCCCATGCCGCCGATGCCGAGCGTCCCGTCCGCGCGACGCAGCAGCGGCACGACGTCGAGGTAGACCCCGGGCGCGAGGCGGCGGTTCAGACGGACCTCCTCCTCGCAGAAGCGGCGGCGCTCCTCGGGCGCGCGGTAGTCCAGGAACGGATAGCGCACCGGCTTCTTCAGCTTCCAAGCGAAGCCATCGGCGAGGAAGACCCAGGACATGTGGGTCTCGCGCGCCTCGACCTCGCGGCACGCGTGCGGGTAGGACACGGGCGAGTGAAGGAAGGCGACCTTCTCCTCGAGTTCGGCGACGGCGTCTGAAGTCTTTGGGCGATTCACGGCCGATGGGCTGCCTTGTTTCTTGGTCGATCTCGGCGGTCGCGCCGCACCGCGTGATCATCGAGGTCAGGCGCCACCGCCGTCGATGCCCTAGAATGGACCCGGAAGGCAGCGGCGCGCACGTCCGCGCGCCGGCGCCGCGCACCGAAGTCGGTGGGAGGCAGCCATGCGGATCAGGGACAGCCTCGTCCACCTCGACACGGAGGAGCAGGGGAACCGCCTCCGGCTTGCCGCTGGTCTCGTGCGACGGCACGGGGCCCACCTGACGGGGCTGCACGTGTACGACGTCCTGCTGCCTCTGCTCGTCGGGGATTCCAGCAGCGGCAGCAGCGGCGCCGTCCTGCTTGTCGAGATGCTGGAACGCATGCGGCAAGACGCGATCGCGGTGTCCGGTGGCGTGGAAGCGGCGTTCCGGGAGCCGCGGACATCGCGCGGCACGAACTCCGGGTGACGGTCGAGCCGAGAGACGCGGCCGAAATCAGCGCGGGCGACGTCATCCTCAACAGTGCCGCGGAATGCTCTTCGGACCTCATCGTCGTCGGAGCTTACGGCCATTCGCGCATCCGTGAGCTGATGCGGGGCGGGGTGACGCGCACGCTGCTCTGCCAGATGACCGTACCGGTGCTGATGTCGCACTGAGGCAGCCGCGAGCTGCGCTTGAGCCCGGTAGGAGCCGGCGTCCTTGAGCAATCGACCCACCCGGCCGCGCCGGGCAGACCAGCAGAGGAAAAGCCCGATGAGCAACACAGAGCCTGCCGGCAAACACGCCGAGAACGTCGCGATTCCGCCTGGGCTGGAAGGCACGATCGAACTCCCGGCGCGCGCGGAGGCCCTCGTCCTGTTTGCTCATGGCAGCGGCTCCGGGCGGCTCAGCTCGCGCAATCGGCAGGTCGCGGCCGCGCTGAACCACGGTGGCCTAGCGACGCTGCTTTTCGACCTGCTGACCGAGGAGGAGGCGGCGGACCGGCGCAAGGTGTTCGACATCGGCCTGCTCGCGCAGCGGCTCGGGGCCGCGATGGAGTTCATCGCCGGCCATCCGGCAACCGCGGATCTCCCGCTCGGCCTGTTCGGCGCCAGCACCGGCGCCGCGGCGGCGCTCGTCGCGGCCGCCGCGCATCCGGTGGACGTCGGTGCCGTCGTCTTGCGCGGCGGGCGGCCCGACCTGGCCGGGGAGGCGAGCCTCGGGCGGGTTGCGGCGCCCACGCTCCTGATCGTCGGTGAGGAGGACCGCGAGGTTCTGGAACTCAACGCCCAGGCCCGCAGCCGAATGACCTGCCCGACCGAGCTGGCGATAGTGCCCGGTGCGGGCCACCTGTTCGAGGAGCCAGGCGCGCTGGAGCATGTCGGACGGCTCGCCGCTGCCTGGTTCCAGCGCTGGCTTGCGCCCGAGGGTAGCCATGTTCCGGTCTGAGCCCACGCGGTTCGCCGACCGCTCCGAGGCGGGCCGCCTCCTGGCAGAGCGGGTGAAGGCCCTGCGGCTGCGGGATCCGGTCGTCTACGCGCTGCCGCGGGGCGGCGTGCCCGTCGCCGTCGAAGTGGCGGCTGCCCTCGGTGCACCACTCGATCTCGTGCTCGTCCGCAAGATCGGTGCTCCGGGCCAGCCTGAGCTGGCGATCGGCGCCATCGTCGACGGCGACACGCCGGAGGTCGTGCTCAACGCGGACATCGTCGCGGCGACCGGCGCGTCCGAGGCCTTCATCGCCGCCGCGCGGCGCCGCGAACTCGCGGAGATCGAGAGGCGGCGTGCGCGCTACCTGGCGGGACGCGTGCCGGTCGATCCTGCAGGCTGGACGGCAGTGGTGGTCGATGATGGCCTCGCCACGGGCGCCTCAGCACGGGCGGCGCTCCACGCGCTGCGGCGGCGTGGTGCCGCGCGGCTCGTGCTCGCCGTGCCGGTCGCACCGCCCGGGACGCTGGAGGCGCTCCGCAGCGATGCAGATGACACCGTCTGCCTTGTCGAGGCACAGCTGTTCTTCGGCATCGGGGCCTTCTATCGCGACTTCCATCAGCTGACCGATGAAGAGGTCATCGCAGCAATCGTGGGCCTCCAGCGGCCTGCGGCCCAGCACGGGTGAGGCCTCGTGCTGCACGCGACGCGCGGAACGTGGCGTGCAGCATCGGATGCGCCCCTGGCAGCCTTATTCGCCCGATCAAAACGTCGAGGGCACTCGCACGGTGAGAGGGGTGCCGGGCGCAGACTTGATCCGCAGCATCGCTGCCCGGGGCGTACCGGGCCGAGATGGCCGAGCCCGGCGGGCCGCCTGAGGCAGAGGCTGGAGAAGGCGACGAGGAGGACTGCCATGCGCGAACGGACCATGGCCGAGATCATCCGGGATCAGCATCCGCTTTCGATGCGGCCGGATGCGACCGTCGCCGACGCCTGCGCCGCGATGCATGGGCGCCGGGTGGGCGCCGTGCTGGTGACCGAGCCGGGCGGGCGCCTGGCCGGCATCTTCACGGGGCGCGACGCAGTGCGCTGCCTCGCGGAGGGATGCGATGCGCGCCACACGAAGCTGCGCAAGGTGATGACGGCGAACCCGGTGACGCTGGCGCCCGAGCAATCGGCGATGGAGGCGCTTCGCCTTCTCGACAATTGCGGCTTCCGGCACCTGCCGATCTGCCGCGACGGGAAGGTGGTCGGCATCGTCTCACGCTACGACTTCCGTGCCATGGAGCATGCGCGCCTCGACGAGGAGACGGGTTTCTTCGAGGTCCTGCGGTGAGCGCCCGGCAGCAGCGCCTCGCCGCAGCAGACCGCCGCGGATCGCCGCGGGAGCGCTACGACCGCGACGACGAGACGGACCTCGTGTTCCGGGGCTTCCTGCTGTTCCTCGATCCGCCGAAGCGCGACGCCCGCGCGCGCCGTCCGCGACCTGGCCTCCCGCGGCATCGTCGTGAAGGTCGTGACGACAACCGGCATGTCGCCGGGCATCTGGCCCGCGCGGTCGGCCTCGACCCGCCCGCGATGCTCACCGGCGCGGCGCTTGCGGCGATGCGCGACGAGGCTCTTTGGCATGTCGCGCCACGCACCGACCTGTTCGTCGAGATCGACCCGCAGCAGAAGGAGCGGATCGTGCGCGCGCTGCAGCGCACGGGCTTCCTGCCGCTGCTGCCGAAGCAGATCCTCCTCAACAACTTCCTTTCCGACCTGCCGATGATGGCCGTGGCCGCGGATGCCATGGACCCCGAGCATGGCGACCGCCCGCAGCGCTGGGACATGGCTGAGGTGCAGCGCTTCATGCTGGGGTTCGGCCTGCTGAGCTCGACCTTCGACGTGCTCACCGTCGGCCTGCTGCTCTGGCTGTTCGGAGCGGGCGCCAGCGAGTTCCAGACGGGTTGGTTCCTGGTCTCCCTGCTCAGCGAGGTTGCCGTTGTCCTCGTCCTGCGCACGCGTCGGCCGGCCTGGACCAGCCGCCCCGGCCGGCTCCTGCTCATCAGCACGATCGCGGTCGGGTCAGCAGCGCTGCTCCTGCCTTACCTGGGCGCGCTCTCGGCCGCCGTCGGCTTCGTGCCGCCGTCCGGGCGGCAGCTCCTCGCCTTGATGGCGATCGTCGCGGCCTATCTCGCCGCGACGGAGTGGACGAAGCGACGCTTCTGGGCGCAGCCGCGCGGCGGAGGCGGGATGTGAGCCGGGCGCGACCGGACACGCTTCCCGGCGCGAGCTTCGGGGAGGCACCGGCGCCGCCGCGCATGCCGGAGCGCGGCATGGGGCTTGCCGTCGCCCGCCGGACCGTCTTCCGTCCAGAGGATCGGGAGGATTGGGGCCACGTCGCGGACAGGGTCGCGGCGGGCAACGTCTCGCTCCTCGGTGGTCGCGCCGATGCGGCGGCGACAGAATGCGCGCGCCTGCGCAACGCGATCGCGTCCGGCGCGCTGCTGACTTCGGGGCGGCACCTGCAGCACGGCGATCCGGGCCAGGCCGGGCGCAACATCGAGTTGTTCACGAACTGCGCGACCGCGATCACCTCCTTCGCGAAGTTCTACCTGCTGCTCAACGGCAGCGGCGTCGGCCGCAGCTATGATGACGAACTGGTTGTCGTGGATTGGGCGGACGGTCCAGCGCTGCTGCTGCACCTGTCGCCATCCCACCCGGACTACCCGCGTGACTCGCCCGGCCTGACGCGCTTCGCGCGCGACTTCGGCGTCGCGTCCGTCGATGAGCCGGGGGTCCGCGCCGCGCTCGATGCCGAGATCCTATGCGATCAAAAGCTTGCTCCGCCGGATGCAATCCACCACGAGGTCGAGGACAGCCGCGAGGGATGGGCCAAGGCGGTCGAGATCCTGGAGTCGATGGCGTTCCGTGGCGAACGCCAGCGCACGCTGTTGCTCGACCTCTCCGCCATCCGGCCGCGCGGCACGCCGATACGCGGCATGCAGGGCCGGCCGGCGCCGGGCCCGCTCTCCCTGCTGCGGGGCCTCGCGCGGCTGCGACGCCAGGTGATCGAGGCCGCCCGGCGGCGGGACCCGGGAGGCGGGGCCATGCAGCCCTGGGAACAGGCGCTGCTCGCCGACCATCTGCTGTCGGTCGAGGTGCAGGGCGGCGGCGCGCGGCGAGCGGCGCGCATGGCAACCAAAAGCTGGCGCGACCCCGGCGCGCTGCGCTTCGTGCAGCTGGCGGCCGAAGGCGTACTCTGGACGGCGAACCACTCGCTCATGGTGGACCGGGAGTTCTGGCATCACGTCGCCCGCGGCCGTGCCGGCGAGGCCCTGGACGATCCCTGGACCCATCATGCCCGCGCCGTGTTCGAGGCCGCGACGCGCTCGGCCCATGCCACCGGCGAGCCCGGCTTCCTCAATGCGGACCTGCTGGAAGACCACCGCTCCGGCTCCGCCTGGCGCAAGCCGGTCTGCGACGATGGCAGCGACCTCCGCAGCCGCCGCTACAGTGCGGAGCAGGCAGTCGGCCTGCTCGGCGAGCTCTCGCGGCGGGCTGCTCGCGCCCGCTTTCCTGCGACCACCAACCCCTGCGGCGAGGTCGTGCTGCACGTCACGGGCGGCTACTGCGTGGTCGGGGACTTCGCGCCGCTGCTCGCTTGCCCGTTGCCCTTCGAGGCGGTGACGCCTGGCGCGCTGGATCACGCGACGGCCGCGCTGTGGGATGCACGCGTCGAGGATGCGGTGCGCCTCGGCGTGCGGTTCCTGGTCCGCGTCAACCTGATGGATGCGCTTTATGCGCGCGAGGTCCGGCGCACGAACCGCATCGGGATTGGCCCCACGGGTCTGCACGAATGGGCGTGGCTGCGCTTCGGCCTGGGCTTCCGCGACCTTCTGGATGAGGCTGGTCGGGCGGGGCCCTTCTGGGCCGCGCTGGCGCACTTGTCGGACATCGTGAAGTCGGAGGCAACGGCCTATGCGGCGAAGCTCGGCCTCGTGCCGCCGCTGACGGTCACCACCGTCAAGCCGGCCGGCACCACGGCCAAGCTGTTCGGTCTCACCGAAGGCGCGCACCTGCCGGCACGCAGGCAGTATCTCCGCTGGGTGCAGTTCCGCGGCGAGCGCGAGCCGGGCGGCGGCTGGCGGGCCGGCAGCGACCCGCTTCTCGGGGACTACGAGGCGCGCGGCTACCCCATCCGCACGCTGTCAAGCTTTCCGGGCATGAGCGTCGTGGGCTTCCCGACGCTGCCGCTCTTCCTGCGACTCGGCATCGGGGATCGTCTGGTCACCGCGCCGGAGGCGACGCCAGCGGAGCACTTCGCCTGGCTGCGCCTGCTGGAACGGCACTGGATCGGCGCCGAACGCGGCAACCAGGTCAGCTATACGCTCAAGCTGCGCACCGACCTCCACGACCTGGAAGCATTCCGATCCATCCTGCTCGCGCACCAACCAACGGTCCGAGGCTGCGCCGTGCTGCCGGTGAGGTCTGGCGGGGAGACCGGGCACGAATACCTGCCGGAAGAGGATGTGGGCGAGGCCCGCTTCCAGGCACTCCTCGCCGGCATTCGCGACGTGGGATTGCACGAGGCGGTGGACCCGAAACGCCTCGCCTGCGAGCGCACACCGGGCGCAGGCTGAGGGGCGCTGCCAGGCGCGCCGACCTCACATCCCTTCTCCGTGATGTCGCGCTGGCCCCGTGCTTGACCTGAGTCAAAACGCCGCAGGTCATTCTAGAATTAGCTGCCGGCGGAGGGCGCCCCGTGCGGCGCTGCGCACACGCTCTCTGCACAGCGGAAGGAGGATGCGCGTCATGAACGACACCCAAGGCGTCGCGAAGGCGGAGCAGAAGGCTCCGCAGGCCGGCAGTGTGCGACCGGAGAGCCTCTGGCAGCCCTTTGCCGCGCTGCGGAACGAGGTGGATCGGCTGTTCGACAGCTTCTGGCGCGGAGTTGGAACAGGCGGCACGACACGCCGCGGTGAGGCCGAGCCGCAGCCACTCTGGCGGTTCGACAGCAGCTTTGGTCTCGCGGTCCCGGCCATCGACGTGGTCGAGGCGGAGAAGGAGTTCCGGATCACGGCGGAGCTGCCCGGCCTGGATGCCAGCAACGTCGAGCTCGCCGTCTCCGGCGACGTGCTGACGATCAAGGGCGAGAAGAAGGACGAGCGCGAGGAGAAGACCGACAACTATCATCTCTCGGAGCGCCGCTTCGGCTCCTTCCGTCGCTCCTTCCAGCTTCCCCGGGGCGTGAACCGCGACCGCGTCGAGGCGAGCTTCGACAAGGGCGTTCTGACCGTGACGCTTCCGAAGACAGAAGAGGCGGCGGCGCAGCAACGCAAGATCGAGATCAGGCAGGGCTCGTGACGGTCCGGCGCCGGACCGCTGGCCCGAGCTGAACGGAGGCAGACGTGCCAGCCAAGCAGGTGCTGTTCCGTTCCGTCGCGCGGGAGAAGATCCTGCGTGGCGCTGGGGCCCTGACGGACGCCATCCGGGTGACGCTCGGTCCGCGCTCCAAATCCGTGCTGATCCAGAAGCGCTGGGGTTCGCCGATCGTCTGCAACGACGGCGTGACCATCGCGAAGGAGTTCGAGCTGAAGGACGCCGAGGAAAATCTCGGTGCCCAGATGCTGCGCCAGGCCGCCGAGCGGACTGGCGATGCGGTGGGTGATGGCACCAGCACCGCCACGGTGCTCGCCCATGCGATCCTGGCCGATGGCATCCGAAACGTTGTCGCCGGGGCGAGCGCCGTGGACATCAAGCGCGGGCTGGATCGGGCGACGCATGCGGCCGTTGGTGCGCTGCGGCACCTGTCACGCCCCGTCGGAACACGCCACGAGAAGGCCCAGATTGCCACCATCGCCGCCCACAACGATGTCGCGATCGGCGAGCTGGTCGCCGACGCCATGGAGCGGGTCGGCAATGAGGGCGTGATCACGGTGGAGGAGTCGAAGACCACCGAGACCACACTCGACGTGGTGGAGGGCATGCGGTTCGACCGCGGCTATCTCTCACCCTACTTCATCACGAGCGCAGAGCGGATGGAGGCGGAGCTGGAGGACGCCATTGTCCTGCTGGCGGATCAGAGGATCCGCAATCTGAACGATGTGCTGCCGCTGCTCGACCAGGTGGTGAAGGCGGGACGCCCGCTGCTGGTGGTGGCGGAGGATGTGGAGGCCGAGGCGCTGGCGACGCTGATCGTCAACCAGCTCCGTGGCGGGCTGAAGAGCTGCGCCGTGAAGGCGCCCGGCTTCGGCGATCGCCGCAAATCCATGCTGCAGGATATGGCGGTGCTGACGGGTGGGATGGTCATCGCCGAGGAGATCGGTCTGAAGCTTGAGTCCGCGCGCCTGCCTCAGCTCGGCCGCGCGAAGCGCGTGGTTGTGGACAAAGAGAACACGACCATCATCGGCGGCGGCGGTGAGCGTTCCGCAATCGAGGCACGCATCCGGGAGATCCGCCGCGAGATCGAGAAGGCAACGAACGACTACGACCGGGAGAAGCTCCAGGAGCGTCTGGCCAAGCTCTCCGGCGGCGTGGCGGTGATCCGCGTCGGCGCCCCGGCGGAAGCCGAGATGAAGGCAAGGAAGGAGGCACTGGACGACGCAATCAGCGCCACGAAGGCGGCGGTGGCCGAGGGCATCGTGCCGGGCGGCGGCTTGGCCTTGCTGCGCTGCGTCGACGCCGTCGCGGCGGAGGAGCAGAGCTGCGCGGGCGACGAGCGAACCGGGGTGCAGGTCCTGAAGCGTGCGCTCGAGTCGCCGACGCGGCAGATCGCGGAGAACTCTGCCGCCGATGGCGGCGTGGTGGTGGCGCGCATGATGGAGGGCACCGGCAATCACGGCTTCGACGCTGCGCGCAAGGCGTACGTGGACCTCGTGGAGGCCGGCATCATCGACCCCACCAAGGTGCTGCGGGTGGCGCTGGAAAACGCCGTCTCGGCGGCCAGCATCCTGCTGCTGACCGAGGCGACGATGACCGAGCTGCCCGAACCCAGGAAGGAGCATGCCGCCCCGGCGGAGGGTGAGATGGCGCTGTAGGTGCTCGGCACCGCACGCCCGGCGTGCCGGTGGTGCAGGAGGAAGCGACATGGTCGAGCTTCGGTCAGCGTCCATCGGCAGCCCTGGCCCGCTGGGTGGCTATCCACGCGTGAGCAAGGCCGGCGCCGTGCACCGCGTGCCACCGAACCTCGCCGACTACGACACGGCGCGGCGCGACTTCAGCTGGGAGACGGCGCGTGCGCTGCTCGACGGTCTGCCTGGCGGGCGCGGCCTCAACATCGCCCATGAGGCGGTGGATCGCCACGCAGCCGGGCCGCAAGCCGACCGCGTCGCGCTCCGCTGGATCGGCCGCGCAGAGGAGAGGGCCTTCACCTGGCGGGAGCTGCGGGACGCGACCAACCGGGTCGCCAACGCCCTCCGCAGGCTCGGGGTGGGCGACGGTGCGCGGGTCTTCGTGCTCGCCGGGCGGATCCCTGAGCTCTACCTGACGGTTCTCGGCGCGCTGAAGGCGCGTTGCGTGGTCTGCCCTATGTTCTCCGCCTTCGGGCCGGAGCCGATCGCAACAAGGCTGGAAATCGGCGAGGCCGAGGTGCTGGTCACCACCGAGGCGCTCTATCGCCGCAAGGTGGAGGCGCTGCGCCCGCGCCTGCCCGGGCTGCGCCACGTGCTGCTGGTCGGCGAGAGCGGTTCCGCCACTGCAGTGCCTGGCACGCTCGACTGGAACGCGATCGTGGAGGCCGCGAACCCCGATTTCACGATCCCGCCGACCGATCCCGAGGACATGGCGCTGTTGCACTTCACCAGCGGTACCACGGGGCGGCCCAAGGGCGCGGTGCACGTCCACGCCGCCGTCGTGATGCACCACATGACCGGGCGCCATGCGCTCGACCTGCACGCGGACGACGTTTTCTGGTGCACCGCCGATCCTGGCTGGGTCACCGGGACGAGCTACGGGATCATCGCGCCCCTGACCAACGGCGTGACCAACCTCGTCGTCGAGGCGGAGTTCGACGCACAGGCCTGGTACGACGTGCTGGAGCGGGAGCGCGTGAGCGTATGGTACACGGCGCCGACCGCGATCCGCATGATGATGAAGCTCGGCGCTGAACCCTTGAAGGGCCGCGACCTTTCGGCGCTGCGCTTCATGGCGAGCGTGGGGGAGCCGCTGAATCCCGAAGCGGTGCTGTGGGGCGTCGAGGCCTTCGGCATGCCGTTCCACGACAATTGGTGGCAGACCGAAACCGGCGGGATCATGATCGCCAACCTCGCCACCATGGACGTGAAGCCCGGCTCCATGGGTAAGCCCCTGCCGGGGGTGGAGGCGGCGATCATGCGCCGCGAAAACGACGGCCAGATCTCGCAGGTTGCCGCGCCGATGGTGGAGGGCGAACTGGCAATCAAGGCCGGCTGGCCCTCCATGATGCGCGGCTACCTCAAGGAGGATGCGCGCTACCGGAAGTGCTTCGCGGGCGACTGGTACCTGACGGGCGATCTCGCGATGCGCGACGAGGAGGGCTACTTCTGGTTCGTCGGCCGCGCCGACGACGTCATCAAGTCGTCCGGTCACCTCATCGGCCCCTTCGAGGTCGAAAGCGCGTTGATGGAGCACCCGGCCGTGGCGGAGGCCGGCGTCATCGGCAAGCCCGACGCGGTGGCGGGCGAGATCGTCAAGGCCTTCGTCGCGCTCAAGCCGGGTCACGAGGCGAACGAGACGATGAGGCGGGATTTGCTCGGCCATGCGCGCAAGCGGCTCGGTGCCGCAGTGGCGCCGAAGGAGATCGACTTCCGCGCCAACCTGCCCAAGACCCGCAGTGGAAAGATCATGCGACGGCTCCTGAAGGCGCGCGAGCTGGGCCTGCCGGAAGGCGACATCTCGACCCTGGAGAGCGACGAGCGATGACCGCGAAGGTTCATCTCGACCGCGCGCATGGCGTTCACCTGCTGCGCGAGATGCTGCGCATCCGCCGTTTCGAGGAGAAATGCGCGGAACTGTACCAGGCGCAGAAGATCCGCGGCTTCCTGCATCTCTACGACGGTCAGGAGGCGGTCGCGGTCGGCGTGATGCAGGCGCTGGGACCGCAAGACGCGGTCGTCGGCACCTATCGCGAGCACGGCCAGGCCATCGCGCGGGGCATCCCGATGGGTCCGCTCATGGCCGAGATGTTCGGCAAGGTCGAGGGCTGCTGCCGCGGCCGGGGCGGGTCGATGCATATCTTCGACCGCCAGCGACGCTTCATCGGCGGCAATGCGATCGTGGGTGCCGGACTGCCGCTCGCGCTCGGCCTCGCCCTGGCCAACCGCATGCAGGGACGCAAGGCGATGATCGCCTGCTTCTTCGGTGAAGGCGCCGCCGACGAGGGCGAGTTCCACGAGAGCATGAACCTTGCCTCGCTCTGGCGCCTGCCGGTGCTCTTCGTCTGCGAGAACAACCTCTACTCGATGGGCACGCCGGTCGGGATCGCTGAGGCCGAGACCGCCATCTGGCAGAAGGCGGCCGCCTACCGCATGGGCGGCGAGGCGGTGGATGGCATGGACCCGGTGGCGGTCGAAGTCGCGGCGCGCCGCGCAGTGGAGCGCATCCGCGAGGACGGCGTGCCCTGGCTTCTGGAATGCCGGACCTACCGGTTTCGCGCCCATTCGATGTTCGACGCGCAGCTCTACCGGACCAAGGAGGAGGTGGAGAGCTGGCGCAAGCGGGACCCTATCAATCGCCTGCGCGAATGGCTGGAAAAGGCTGGCCATCTCCATCCCGCGGATCTCGAGCGGATCGAGGCGGATGTCGTCGCCGAGATCGCCGAGGCGGTCGCCTTCGCCGAGGCTGGCTCGCCGGAGCCAGTGGAGGAGCTGGAACGCTTCGTCACCATGGATGAGGTGCCGCAATGAGCGGCGTGCCGGCTCGCATCACCTATCGCGAGGCCTGCCGACAGGCGATCCGCGCGGCGATCCTGGCCGATCCTCGCGTCTTCCTCATGGGCGAGGATGTCGGCCGGTACGGCGGCTGCTACGCGGTGACGAAGGGCCTGCTCGAGGAGCTCGGCGAGGAGCGCATCCGTGACACGCCGCTCTCCGAGAGCGCGTTCGTTGGCGCGGGCATCGGCGCCGCCATGGCGGGCATGCGGCCCATCGTCGAGGTGATGACCTGCAACTTCAGCCTGCTCGCGCTCGACCAGATCGTGAACAACGCCGCGACGATCCCGCACATGTCGGGCGGGCAATTCGCGGTCCCGCTCGTCCTCCGCATGGCGACCGGAGCCGGGCGCCAGCTCGCCGCGCAGCACTCGCACAGTCTCGAAGGCTGGTTCGCGCATATCCCGGGCCTTCGCATCCTGGCGCCGGCTACGGTCGAGGATGCGCGCCACATGCTGGCGCCGGCGCTCGCCGATCCGAACCCGGTCCTGATCTTCGAGCACATCATGCTCTACAACATGGAGGGGGAACTGGACCCCGCCGTGCAGGGCGTGGACATCGCGAAGGCGCGCATCCGCCGCCCTGGACGTGATGTCACGCTCATCACCTATGGTGGCAGCCTATTCAAGACGCTTGCCGCCGCCGACGCGCTTGCGGTCGAGGGCATCCAGGCGGAGGTGATCGACCTGCGCGTGCTCCGCCCGCTCGATACGGCCACGATCATCGAGAGCATCACGCGCACGCGGCGCGTGGTGATCGTGGACGAGGGCTGGCGCTCCGGTTCGCTTTCAGCCGAGGTGGCAATGCGCATCGTGGAGGAGGCCTTCTTCGAGCTCGATGCGCCGATCCGGCGCGTCTGCTCGCGCGAGGTGCCGATCCCCTATGCCGCGCATCTCGAACAGGCGGCACTGCCGCAGGCGGAGGCGATCGCCGCCGCAGCCCGGGGTCTGGTGAGGCCCGCGCGGTGACCGAGTTCCGCATGCCTTCGCTCGGCGCGGATATGGAGGCGGGGACGCTGGTCGAGTGGAAGGTGGCGCCCGGCGACCGGGTGCGGCGCGGCGACATCGTCGCGGTGGTGGAGACCCAGAAGGGCGCGATCGAGATCGAGATCTTCGAGGCCGGCGTGGTGCGGGAACTCGCCGTCGCGCCCGGCAGCCGCGTACCGGTCGGGGCGCTCCTCGCGCTGGTGGGCACGGAAGGGGCCATGCAGACCCCTGCACCCGCCGCCGTCGCGCCCATCGGCCCGCAGCCTGCCGTCAGCCTCCCGTCCGCTTCGCCGCCACCCGCGCCCCAGCCGCTCGCCGGTGCTCGCCCTCTGCGCACGACGCCGGCCGCGCGCCGCCGCGCGGGCGCGCTCGGCATCGCACTCGACGGTCTGCGCGGAACGGGCGTGGACGGCGCGATTTGCCTGGCCGACCTGCCGGCCGGGGCGCCACCGCGCCGCGGCGGCTTCGACCCGCTCGGCATGCGCAAGGCCATCGCTGCCGCGATGGGGCGCTCCAAGCGTGAGATCCCGCACTACTACCTCAGCCAGACCGTGGACCTCGCTCCGGCGCTGGAGCGGATCGAGCGGCTGAATGCCGGACGTTCGCCGCCCGAGCGCCTGCTGCCCGCCGCCATCATGCTGCGTGCGGCGGCGCTCGCCGTGGCGGAGACGCCGGAGCTGAACGGCTTCTGGGGCGAGGACGGCTTCCGCCCAGGCGACGGCGTTCATGTGGGCTGGGCGGTTGCGCTGCGCGGCGGCGGCCTCGTCGCGCCGGCCATCCGCCACGCGGACCGCATGCCGCTCGATGCCTTGATGACCGCAATGCGGGATTTGGTAGCGCGGGCGCGCGGCGGCGGTCTGCGCGGGTCCGAGCTGACCGATGCGACGATCACCGTCACCAGCCTCGGCGACCGTGGGGCGGAGAGCGTGCTGCCGATCATCCACCCGCCGCAAGTCGCCATCCTGGGCTTCGGGCGCATCGTGGAGCGGCCCTGGGTGGTCGGCGGTACCGTCGTGCCGCGCCGCGTTGCGACGTTGACGCTCGCGGGCGATCACCGCGCCTCCGACGGCCACCGTGGCGGGTTGCTGCTCGCCCGCATTGACGCGCTGCTGCAGAGACCGGAGACGCTATGACGCGGGACGAAACCGTCGCGCTGGTCGCGGATATCCTGAGCGGCATCGCACCGGAAGCCGATCTCTCGGCGCTACCGGGCGACGCCGACCTGCGTGAGGCGCTCGACCTCGATTCGATGGACATCGTCAATTTCGTCGCCGCCCTGCACGAGCGGACCGGGCGTCCTATCCCCGAAGCGGACACGCCGAAGCTCCTGACCCTGGATGGGGTGGTCGCCTACTTCGAGGCCGATGCGCGTTGAGCCGCTTCGCGGGCGCCACGGGCCGGCATCCGTCCCGAACGGCTTGATGCGAGCCGGCATCAGGCCACGCCGCCGCGCAAACCAGGACCGCACGCTGCCGCGCCGCCGATCTGCCGCCGCAGCCAGGGACTGAACCAGACTGAGACCAGAGCGATCGAGAATAGGCACCACACGGCCGGCATCTCGTATGGATTGTTGGTCAGCAACGCGGCAAGGCCCGGTCCGGCCAGCAGGTGGAACAATGCGAAGCGCCAGGCACCGTAAAGCAGCGGAAGGCCGAAGGCAGCCAGCATGTAGCTCGGGAAGGGCAGCGCGACGTCGGGCGCGAGCCGCAGCGGCGGGATGATGTCCGTGTAGGGGATGGCCCAGCCAAGGTGCCAGGTCCCGCGGAGGGTGCAGAGTGCCTCCCCGCACAACGCCTGCCCCGCGATGCAGCTCCCCGCCCAGGCGAAGGGATAGACCTGCAGCAGCATCGCCACAGCCGACATCCCACAGCCGATCCAGACCGCAACGCGCATCGGCGTCGCCACCCTGCTGGCCGCCAGTGCCATGGCGAAGGCGTTGATGAAGAAGGGCTGGAACGAGATGTGCAGGTAGGAGAGCAGTGCCGAGAGTTGGTTCTCCGGCAGGCCGCAGGCGTCCAGATGCGTGTAGCCCCAGCCCTGTAGCCCCTCCATCAGAGTGAAGTAGGCGAAGGTGGCCGGCACCGCGGCCGGCGCACGGCTATGCAGCGTGACCGCGGTTGCGCCCGCGCCGAGCCCGACCATCGCGATGGTGACGCCCATGGACAAGCACATTGTTCGTCTCCGCGGCCGTGTCTGTAGAGGCCAAACCGGTCAGGGCATCGGCCCATCTACCGATCGTGCCCCGACGAGACGCCGCAGCCCGAGTCGAGCGTACGCCAGGGCGGACCCCGCACGCCGGAAACCCGCGAAGGCCCGAGGCAGCCGCAACCTCCTCTCGGCAGGCGCTTCGCGGCGCAGAGTCCACCGGCGACACACGTCGTGTCTCTTCACGCGTCGTTGATGCTTGCAAGCTGCCAAACGGGGCACCGCGGAATGGATAACTTGAGCTTGCTCAAGGCCGACGCTTGCACAGCGGCTATCGTCGGCAAATCTGCAGCCACGACGTGATGAGGCTTGGTCATCCGGGGTTGCTGCCCCTCCGCGGAGTTGGGGGCTCGTGACCGAACCATGGGGGAGCGCGACATGGCCGTTCCGCTGCAGGTCACCTTCAAGGGCATGGAGTCGTCCCCCGCGCTCGAGGCGCGAATCCGCGAGAAGGCAGCTCGGCTGGGCCGCTTCGAGGGCGACATCCTGCGCTGCCACGTCACCATCGAGGCGCCGCACCACCACCACCGCAAGGGCCGTCTGTTCCGCGCCCGCGTCGAGGTCTTCGTCCCGCGGGGGGATATCGTGGTCACGCGCGAGAGCCCGCAGGATCACGCGCACGAGGATGCCTATGTCGCGGTGCGCGATGCCTTCGACGCCGCGGTGCGACAACTCGAGGATCATGTCCGCAAGCGCGACCACCGGACGACGCCGAACGAGCCCGTGCTTGCACACGGCCGCGTGGCGCGCTTCGTCGCGGGCGAGGAGTACGGGTTCATTGAGACTGGTGACGGGCAGGAAGTCTATTTCCACCGCAACAGTGTCGCTGGCCACGCCTTCGACCGTCTGCGTGTTGGCGACCCGGTTCGCCTCACCGTGACGGAAGGCGAGAAGGGCCCGCAGGCGGGCGTCGTGCACCCGGCCGGCCACGACTGAGGAGGCGACGAAGGGGGCAGCCCATGCCGACAATCATTCTGCTCGCCCAACTCACCCACGCCACGACCGAGACGGACGAGGTTGCGCCGGAGGTGCTCGAGCGGCGTGTTTTGCCGCTCGGACGCGACCGGAACGAACTTCCGGGCCCCAGAAGAATCCTGCCTTACGCCGCGCAGTGCGGGACTTGAGGAGGAGCGGCGCGGTCCAGCTGGCGAGCGATGCAGCAAGATAGACGGTCCTCGGGCGGGAAGGCGCGCAAGCAGGTCAGTGGCGCGCAAGCCGAGGCGCTGCCGTGCCCTCAATCGGCCAGCGGCGTCGCAGCCCCGCCCCAGGCTCGGCGTGGGAGCGAGCCCGCCGTCGGCGCTCAGCCGCCGCTGCCGAGCTTCGCCACGCTTGACCGCTCCGTCCGTGCCGCGCAGGCGCGCGCGACCCAGGGCCTCTCGCCGATGGCGCTGGCCGCACCATGGGCCGACTGGGCGTTTCACCTGGCCCGCGCGCCGGGCAAGCAGATGGCGCTGGCGCTACGGCTGCAGGTGCTCGCGGCGCGCTATGCCCTCTGGCTGGCGCGCGCGGCGGCGGACCCCGCGGCGGGACCGATCCTCAACCCCGAGCCGGGCGATCGGCGCTTCGCCGACGCGAGTTGGGGTGTCTGGCCGTTCAACGCGATGGCGCAGGCCACCCTGCTTGCGGAATCCTGGTGGACCGAGGCTGCGCGGCAGGTGCCCGGCGTGACGCGGCGGCACGAGCAGCAGATGGGCTTCCTGATGCGCCAGCTCGCGGCGCTAGGGGCGCCGAGCAACCTACCCTGGCTCAACCCCGCCGTTGTCGAGCGCACGGTGCGCGAGGGCGGCGCGAACCTGCTGCGCGGGCTGGCGAACTGGTTCGACGACTGCGAGCGCCATCTCGCCGGCAGGCCGCCCGCAGGCGCCGAGGCCTTCGTGATCGGCCGCGATCTGGCCGTCACGCCAGGGCGCGTGGTTCTTTGCAACGACCTCATCGAGCTGATCCAGTACTCGCCGGCCACCGAGACCGTGCATGCCGAGCCCGTCGTGATCGTGCCGGCCTGGATCATGAAGTACTACGTCCTCGACCTCAGCCCGCACAACTCGCTGGTCCGCTGGCTGGTCGAGCAGGGCCACACGGTTTTCATGGTCTCGTGGAAGAACCCCGACGAGCGCGACCGCGAGATCAGTCTGGACGACTACCGCCGGGCCGGCGTCATGGCTGCGCTCGATGCGGTCGGCGCGATCGTGCCGGGGCGGAAGGTGCATGCCTGCGGCTATTGCCTCGGCGGCACGATCCTCGCGATTGCAGCGGCCACCATGGCGCGCGACCACGACGACCGACTCGCCTCGATGACGCTTCTCGCCGCGCAGACCGACTTCGCCGAGGCCGGCGAACTCATGTTGCTGACGGACGAGGAGCAGGTGGGCTGGCTCGAGGACCTGATGTGGGACCAGGGCTACCTCGATACGCATCAGATGGCCGGCGCGTTCCAGATGCTGCGCTCGAGCGAGTTGCTCTGGCCGCGGCTGCTGCGCCGCTACGTGCTCGGCGAGGCCGAGGAGATGACGGACCTCATGGCCTGGAACGCCGACCAGACGCGCATGCCCGCCCGCATGCACGGCGAGTACCTGCGCGGGCTGTTCCTGGAGAACCGGCTGACCGCTGGCCGCTTCGCGGTGGAGGGGCGGGTCATCGCACTCCGCGACATTCGCGCACCGATCTTCGTCGTCGGCACCCTGCGGGACCACATCGCGCCTTGGCGGTCGGTCTACAAGGTCGCGCTCTTCGCCGACACCGACGTGACCTACGCGCTGGTGGACGGCGGGCACAATGCGGGTGTCGTCAGCGAGCCGGGCGGACGGCCCGGGCGTGGCTTCCAGCTGATGACGCGCCGGCACGGCGAACGCTACATCGATCCCGACACGTGGGCCGCCCTCGCCTCGCGCCGCGAGGGATCCTGGTGGCCGGCTTGGCAGGAGTGGCTGGCCGCCGCCGGTTCCGGCGAGCGCGTTTCGCCACCGCAGATGGGCGCGCCGGAGCGCGGACTCGCTCCCCTCGACCCGGCGCCGGGCCGATACGTCCGGATGAGGTAGAGGCGCTGGCGCGTGATACGACGCTGTGCCTTGCGGAAGCTGCCTTCGCGCCCGATCGTAGAACGATGCATCGAGCACGCCGCTGAAGCAAAACGCTTCGGTGGATCACTCCGGTTGTCAGCTTGAGGGCTGATTCTCTGCGACCGCGGTTCCGGCTCCATGCGCCGGGCGCCACCGGGGCAACGGCAACGGATCGGCGGAGAGCCTCGCTGCGCCCGAGACGCGGATGCCGCTGCCTGCGCCGGGTGTGATCTCGGCGCGGAGCAGTGAAGGCATGCCCATGTCCTGCCCCTGCAGGATCTCGATGCCGCCGCCATGCGGCCAGCCCAGCGCGCGCAGATAACCGGCAAATGCGGCGGCGGCAGCACCGGTTGCGGGATCCTCGGCGACACCTCCGGCTGCGAAGGCGTTCCGGGCATGGAAGCGCTGTCGGCTCTCGGCCTGGACCAGCATGATGGTGACCAGGCCGGCGTCGCGCATCAGCGCCGCGCCCGCCGCGATGTCATACGCCATGGCAGCCAGGCGTTCGCGCGAGGAGAGCGCCAGCAGCAGGTGGCGAGCCCCGGCGCCGATCAGCGCGTGCGGCACCCGCGGGTCGAGCTCCTCGGGCGCGTAGCCGAACAGCGCCAGCGCCTTCTCCATCAATGCGGTGGGGGCCGCCTCGTGCCAAGTGGGCGGGGAGACCAGCGTGGCAACGAACTGCCCGCCTTCGCGACGGCCCTCGACGGTGATCTCAGCCTCGTTCAGCAGAAGGCGATGCACGCCCTCGCCAGCCTGCCGCGCGAGAGCGGCACCCAGCGCGATGGTGGCGTGGCCGCAGAAGGGCACCTCCATCGCCGGAGCGAAGTAGCGAACGCGCCAGCCGCCCGGCACGGGTGCCGCGAACACCGTCTCCGAATAGCCGACGTCTGCCGCGACCGCCTGCATCGCCGCCGCCTCGGGCAGCGCGTCGAGCAGCACAACACCGGCAGGGTTGCCGCCCGTCCCGTCCATGGCGAAGGCTGCGATGTGTTGCACGTCCATGCGTGTTCTCCCGAAGGGAAGACCGGCTGTCAGCTCAGATTGGCCGGCACGGGACCCAGACATAGCCGGCAGGGTCGAGAAGGTAGGCCTCACGCAGGCCATGCGGCTTGTCCTCGGCCGTTGCGATGACCGGTGCGCCGTAGTCCCGCGCCCGTGCTTCCGCGGCGTCCGGATCCTGGCCGTAGAGGCGGAGCTCGACACCCCCGCCTCGCGCCTCGAGACCGCGCACCGAGGCGGAGAAAGGGTGGCGGCGATAGGCATGGTCGCTATGCAGCAGCCAGAGCGCCGCCTCGCACCGCATCACCGCGAACTGCTCTTCGGCATATGTCGCGATCGCCCCGAGGACCGCGGTCTGAAACCCCACAGCCTCCGCCACCGATGGCACGAGCAGGTTGACCCCGAGGCCAGCCGACAGGCCGCGGCCGAAGCTCATGGGATCCGGTCGGGACGGGTCCGTCGTCGGGTGATGGCTCACGGCGATCCTCCAGGCGGGGCGAGGCTTGGCGGACAGGCTAGGGATGCATGGACGGCCGTTGGAGATTTAGGTCAGTATATCTGACCTGCAATCGCGGCGGGCCTCGGTCCTGCGTTCGGGAGCGCAACGATGCTGCGGATTCTCGGCAAGTCCTCCTCGATCAACGTGCGCAAGGTCCTCTGGACCTGCGTCGAGATCGGCCGCCCCTTCACCCGGGAGGATTGGGGAAGCGGCTTCGCTGATACCCGCGCCCCGGCATTCCTTGCCCTGAACCCCAACGGGCAAGTGCCCGTCCTGATAGATGGCGAGACCGTGCTGTGGGAGAGCAACACGATCTGCCGTTACCTCGCCGGTGCCGCTGGGCGGTCCGACCTGCTGCCGACGAGCCCGGCCGCGCGGGCGCGGGTGGAACAATGGATGGATTGGCAGGCCACCGACCTCAACAGCGCCTGGCGGGGCGCATTCATGGGTCTCGTGCGACGCGATGCGGCTCATGCCGATCCGCAGCGGATCGCGGCGAGCGTGCAGGCCTGGAACGCGGCGATGGGGATCCTCGACGCGCGCCTTGCGGAAACCGGCGCCTTTGTGGGGGGCACGGGCTTCACGCTCGCCGACATCGTGCTCGGCCTCTCGGCCAATCGCTGGCGCATGACCCCGATGGAGCGGCCTCGCCTCCCAGCGGTCGAGGCCTGGTTCGGCCGCCTCAGCGAGCGGCCCGGCTTCCGCGAACATGGCGACAACGGCATCCCGTAGCAACGCGGGCCAGACAGCCGCGGCTCCGGGCAACTCCCGATTGGAAGGCCACGGACTCGCGTCTCACCAGGTCGCGCGGTGCAGACGGTTTGAATCCAGCCGTACTCCCTCCGCTGTGCGAGGCAACTCGGAAACGGCGAAGGTCGTATTCACCCCTTCGGCGTGGACGACGCCAGTTGCGGATCCCGGCCACGTTTTTTTTCAAGTTCGCCATGCCTGCGAAGGGGCGCTTTGCGGCCGACCGAGCTGTCGCAATGGCGGGATGGTCCGGTGCAGCAGCTCGCCAAGCCGCCGATCGGCTTCCGCCGCTGCCATGCCGCGAGCGTCTCGCGGGCACCGTTGCGTGCCGGATCGAGCGCCGCGTCATGGCCGGGACTGCGCTCGGCGAGTTCGACGACGTAGCCGTCCGGATCGCGGAGATAGGCCGAGCGGATGATGCCGTGGTCCACCGGTCCGCGCACCTCCACGCCTGCGGCGCGCGCGCGCTCGACAAGCGGGCCTAACGCGTCCGGCGCGACCTCTAGCGCCACGTGTAGATCGAAATCGTGCTGCGCGCGGAATTCGAAGGCCTGCTCCGGCGCTTCGAAGAAGGCGAGGAAGCTGCCATCGCCGAGGCGGAAGAAGGTGTGCAGCGCCCGCGTGCCGTCGATCGCGATCGCCTTGACCAGCGGCAGGCCGAGCACGCCCTCATAGAAGGCGCGTGTCGTGCCGGTGTCGCGGCAGCGGAAGGCGACGTGATGGAAGCCGGTGATAGCGCCCATGACGGCCATCACGCAGCGCTCGCGCGGAGCTGATCGCGCCAGGCCTCGAAGCCGGCGTTTGCGCCCGCCCAGGCCGGGCGCGCACGCATCGCGGCGATCCAGGCCTCGACCCGCGGCCAGGGCCCCATGTCCCAGCCCACCAACTCGCCGGCCGTCGCATAGGCCGCGCCGAGGTAGTCGGACAGGTCGGGCTCCGAACCGCCCAGGAAGGAGCCCGGCCCCGCCAGCATGTGCGCGTCCAGGATCCCGAACAGGCGTTCGGACTTCCGCGTCGCACGTGCGAGCGCCTCGCGCTGCATGGTCGGGTCCGCGAAGCCGTAGTCAGGGAAGAGCTGCGCATAGACGACGCCGTAGCCGAAGCAGCGATAGAAGCCGGTGTTGAACCAGTCCATCCGGGCATTCACCTGCGCCCGCGCGCGCGGCTCGGCCGGCCAGGCCGGGTGCCCTACGCGGTCGGCGAGGTACTTCAGGATTGCCGAGCACTCCGTCAGCAGGAAGCCGTCCTGCTCCTCGAGCAGCGGGACGAGTTGGTTCGGATTCTTTGCGGTGTAGCCCGGGGCGAGGTGCTCGCCGGTGAAGAGGTCCACCGGGGCGAGCTCAAGGGGCAGCCTGGCCTCGGCGGCGAACATCACGATCGGGCGGCAGGTCGTCGAGCCATCGAAATAGTGGAGCTTCATGGGAGAGATCCCTCCGGCGTTGTTGACGCGGCGCAGATGACACGCCGGAGGGGGCCCACCTCAATCCGAGAGGTTGCAACCTCATTCGGCAGAAATGCAGAATGGAGCGCATGCGCGACTGGGACGACCTGCGGCATTTCCTCGCGGTGGCACGGGCCGGGAGCACGCTCGGCGCGGCGCGCGCGCTCGGGGTGAATCAGACCACCTGCGCACGGCGCATCGCCGCGCTGGAAGCGGCGACAGCCATGCAGCTCTTCGAGCGCCGGCAGGCAGGCTACCGGCTCACCGAGGCGGGCGCTCGGCTGCTCGCCTTGGCCGAGCGGGTGGAGCAGGAGGTGCGCGCTCTGGAGGGGGCGCTGGAAGCGGAGCGGCGCATGCTGTCCGGACGGCTGCGCGCAACGACCAACGAGTCCATCGCCAACGCCGTGCTGACGCCGTTCCTTGCGCGCTTCCGCGAGGCGTACCCTCGGATCCGTGTCGAGGTGACGATCACGGACCGCGCGCTCGAGCTCGCCCGGGGCGAGGCGGATGTGGCGCTGCGGGCCGGGCGCCAGCCGGAAGCCGTGGGCGTGGCGGTCCGCCGGATCTGCCATCTGCCCTGGACGATCTATTGCGCGCGCGACTACGCGATGCGGCACGGCGTCCCGACCAGCCGGGCGGAGATCGGCGGCCATGCGGTGATCGGCGGCGAGGGGAGCGTGGCAAAGATCGCCGGCGTGCGCTGGCTGGAGGAGGCGGCAGCGGGCGTCGAGGTGGTTTCGCGCAGCGGCAGCCTGACGAACATGACTGCGGCGGCAGTGGCGGGAATCGGGCTCGCGGCGCTGCCCTGCATGATCGGCGATCGCGAGCCTGCCTTGCAGCGCTGCTTCCCGCCCGTCCCCGGGATCGGCGGCGACCTCTGGCTTGTCGTGCGGGAAGAAGCGCGTGGAGTGCCGCATGTGCGCGCCTTCCTCGATTCCCTGGTCGCCGATCTGGCTGCGGTCCGAGCTATGCTTGAAGGGACCGCACCGGGACGCGACTGAAGCCACTGCCCGAAGTCTCGGCTCCGGCGCGCCGCGACATAGCGAAGAATCCCGCCGTGGATGCCGGTAACCGACGCCGCGAGAGGACGCCGGTGCCGACGCTTCCAAGCGCGCGCCCCATGCCACTGAACCTCAGCAACAAGAAGCCAGCTGCCTTCTGTCCCGGCTCCTCAGCAATGTTCGGCATAAGCCGATGCGGGTCCCCGCATCCATCTTGATTTGCAGAGCCAAGGCGTTGACCGCGAGGTTGGCGCCTTTGTTGTTTCTGGCCCCCCGCCGCCGATCGGCACGGCCTCACGCCGATCCTGCGCCGGTGACCGCGCCGATCCGCCGCCTCATCACCGGCGACGAGCGGCCTTCGACGGACGAGCATCGTCCCGTGTTCTGTCGGCCATGCCGCGCAACGTTCAGAGATTGAACGCCACCGCGCCCATCTCGGCCACGTCGTAGCCACCCATGCGGGTCGCCCGCGCCGCGAAGGCGGGCCCGCGCGCAAACGCCAGCAGCGCCTGCGCCGGCTCCCCGAAATAGTGCCGCCGCTCCATCACGAGGTCGAAGCGCTCGCGGATCAGGGGCACGAAGCCAAGCCCGCGCGCCGCAGCCTCTGCACGGATGCCGAAGCCCGCATCGGCGCGGCCCTCGGCCACCGCCGCCGCGACCTCGTCCTCCGACAGGGCGGGCTCCGGCAGAAAGGCAACCTGCTCCAGCCTGACGTCGGCCTCCGTCAGCAGATGCGTCAGCAGCACATGGCTCCCGGCCCGCGGCTGCCGCCCGGCGACGCGCACGCCGCCGGTCAGGTCGCGCACCTGCGCAAGACCCCGCGGATTGCCGGCGGGCACGATCAGCCCCTGCTCGCGCCAGGCCCAGATGATGCCGACCACGGCGCGTCGCGCGAGAATCTCGCGCACGGCAGGCTCGTTCCAGGCGCCGCTGTCCGGGTCCAGCAGATGGCTCGCGGCCACCTGCGCCGCGCCCGCCGCGAGCTCCGCCAAGCCATCCAGGCTGCCGCCGGCGCGCATCGCGAGGCCGCAGCCCGACTGCCGCACCGCCCACTCCAGCAGGGGATCGTGGCTGCCGGCGAGGATCGGCGGCGGGTCGAGCCGGTGCGCGACATCCGGCCCGTCCGCCTGCGCCGCCAGCCAGCGCTCGAGCTGGGCGCGGGGGAACAGCCACTTCCCCCCGACCTGGGCCGCGGGGAGCCGACGGCTACGCGCCAACTCGTACAGCGACCGCTCCGACAGGCGGAGCCACGCCGCTGCCTCCTTCATGGTCAGCACGTCCGGCATCAGGCGGCAAATTCCGGCAGATTCACCATCCGCGTCAAGGTCGCAGATGAATTGACGCCTGGGCCTGCCATCAGCAAGTAGGCGGCACCGGGAGACAGCATTGAACGACCTTGGCAGCGCCTTCTCGATGGCCATCGGCCTGATCGCGACCGCCGATCCGGCGGTGGCGCAGATCGTGCTGCTATCCCTGAGGGTCAGCCTCACAGCGGTGGCCGTGGCGGCGCTGGTGGGCCTGCCACTCGGCGCCTTGCTCGCGGTGGCGCGCTTTCCCGGCCGCGGCGGCGTGATCGTCGTGCTGAATGCGCTGATGGGGCTGCCGCCGGTCGTCGCGGGGCTGCTGATCTACCTGCTGCTTTCACGCTCCGGCCCGCTCGGGTCGTTCGGCCTGCTGTTCACGCCGACCGCCATGGTGATCGCGCAGGCGGTGCTGATCGCGCCGATCCTCGCCGCGCTGACGCGCGGCGTTCTTGAGGGGCTGTGGGAGGAATATGCGGAGCAACTGCGGTCCTTCGGCGCCGGGCCGTGGCGGGCCGTGCCGACACTTCTCTGGGACGGGCGCTTCCTGCTGCTGACCGTGCTGCTCGCCGGCTTCGGCCGCGCGGCGGCGGAGGTCGGCGCGGTGATGGTCGTCGGCGGGAACATCGAAGGCTTCACCCGCGTGATGACCACGGCGATCGCGCTCGAGACCAGCAAGGGCGACCTGCCACTGGCGCTCGCGCTCGGCATGGTGCTGATGGCGATCGTCGTGACCGTGAACGCCTTGGCGCAGGGCTTCCGCGACGCGGCGGCGCGGTGGGCGGGCTGATGCGCGCGCCCGACACCATCCTGCCGCTGCGCGCAGAGGGGCTCGGCTTCACCGCAGGCGGCGTGCGCATCCTGCGCGACGTGAGCCTCATCATCGAGGCCGGCGCGCCGACGATCGTCATCGGGGCGAACGGCGCGGGCAAGAGCGTGCTGCTGCGACTGCTGCATGGCCTGCTCGCGCCGACCGAAGGCCGCGTCGCCTGGGCCGGCCTCGCGGCGCGTCGGCAGGCGATGGTCTTCCAGCGCCCCGTGCTGCTGCGCCGATCCGTGCTCGCCAATGCCGTGTATCCGCTGCATCTGGCGGGCGTGGCGCGGACCGAGCGGGAAGCGCGTGCGCGCGACGCACTGGCGCTGGTCGGCCTCGGCGACCTCGCCGACCGTCCGGCGCGTCGCCTTTCGGGCGGGGAGCAGCAGCGGCTCGCGCTGGCCCGCGCCGCCGCGCTGCATCCGGAGGTGCTGTTCCTCGACGAGCCCTGCGCCAGCCTCGACCCCACGGCGACGAAGGCGGTCGAGGAGATCGTCCTCGCTCTTGCGGCACGCGGCACCAAGATCGTCATGACGACGCACGACCTCGGCCAGGCGCGGCGCCTGGCGGGCGAGGTGGTGTTCGTCCACCGCGGTCGCGTCGCTGAGCACGCGCCGGCCCCACACTTCTTCGCCGAACCCGCCACGCCGGAAGCCGCGGCCTTCCTGCGCGGCGAGCTGGTCTGGTGACCACGTCCGACGACGAGACCCGGAGACAGGCATGCCCGGCACGCTTCGACGCACCTTACTCGCCGCGGCCCTCGCGGCCGCTGCTGTCCTGCCCGCCGCGGCGCAGGAGCGCTTCATCACCGTCTCCTCCACCACCAGCACCGAGCAGTCCGGGCTGTTCGGCCATATCCTGCCGATCTTCGCGCGGGAGACCGGAATTGCGGTGCGGGTCATCGCGCTCGGCACCGGGCAGGCGCTGGATGTGGGCCGCCGCGGTGATGCGGACGTGGTGTTCGTGCATGACCGCGCGGCGGAGGAACGCTTCGTGGCGGAGGGGTTCGGCGGCCCGCGACGGCATGTGATGTTCAACGACTTCGTCATCACCGGCCCCGCCGCCGATCCTGCGCGCATCGCGGGCCTGCGCGACACGAACGAGGCGCTGCGCCGGATCGCCGTCGCCCGCTCTCCCTTCATCAGCCGAGGCGACCGCAGCGGCACGCACGCGGCCGAGCTGCGCCTGTGGCGGATGGCCGGCGTCGATCCCGTTCAGGGCCGCGGCCAATGGTACCGAGAGGTCGGGCAGGGCATGGGCCCGGCGCTGAACACCGCCGCCGCGCAGGGCGCCTACGTCCTGACCGACCGCGGCACCTGGCTTTCCTTCCGCAATCGGCAGGACCAGCGCCTTCTCGTCGAAGGCGACGCGCGGCTGCTCAACCAGTACGGCGTCATGCTGGTGAACCCGCGGCGCCATCCGCATGTGAAGGCGGCCGACGGCCAGCGCTTCATCGACTGGATCCTCTCGCCCGCCGGCCAGGCCGCGATCGAGAGCTACAGGATCAACGGCGAGCAGCTCTTCTTCTCGAACGCGACGCAGCCCGAGCCGGTATCCTGACGCGCCGGCGCCGGGGCCGGCCGCCCTGCGCTTCGCCGGCTCGGGCCCGGCGACGGATCGGGCGCGCCGTCACCGCGAGCAGGCGGCGCCGCCGAGGACGCAGAAGCGCGCGCAGTGCGGATGGTTGAGCGCGACCGGCCGAGTGGCCTCGGCGAGCGTGGCGCCGAGCTCGAAGCGCGGATCGTAGGGCAGCAGCGTGCAGGCGACGACGGCCGGCCGGTCGGCGCCCTTGCGCTTCACCACCATGCGGGCCGAGGCGCACATGACGCTGTCCGGCGACTTGCGCAGGATGCCCCAGCACGCCTCGCTGATCTCCGGCACGTCGGCGTGCGCATCCATCTCGGGGAAGAGCATCAGCGCGACGGGATCGCAGGCGTCCACCGGGATCCCATGCGCCGCAAAGAGCGAGGCGTAGCCGGCGCGCATCGCGACCTCCCCGTCCGGTCCGAAGCCGAGACGCCCGGCGACATGCACGACGAAGCCCTCGCGCACGAGCCAGGAAAGGCCCTCGAGCGTCTTCGCGAAGCTGCCCTCGCCGCGCTCCAGATCGTGCAGCACCGCGTCATGGTGGTCGAGGCTCACGCGGATCACCAGGCGATCGGTGCCGAAGCGGTCGCGCAGCGCAAGAAGCCCGGGCGCGTAGCGCCGCATCGGCTGCATCGCGTTGGTCAGCACCAGCGCCGACAGGCCGGGCCGCCCGAGCACATCGGCGAGCATCGCCAGCAGGCCCGGGTTCATGAAGGGCTCGCCGCCGGTGAAGCCGACCTCCTCCAGCGGCTCGCCGCGTGCCGATGCCTCGTCGAGGAAGGCGGCGACCTCGGCGGGCGAAATGTAGGCCAGCGCGTCGTTGCGCGGGCTGCTCTCGATGTAGCAGCTCGCGCAGGTGATGTTGCAGAGCGTGCCCGTGTTGACCCAGAGCGTCCGCAGCCCCTTCAGCGCGACGACCGCGCGGCGCTCCCCCTTCGCCGTCAGGGCAGGATCCCGGAACTTCGCGGGGCCGGCGTCAGGCCGGGCGATGCTGCGGACGGACAAGGCGGGTTCCTTCGGGCGGTGTCGAGCTCTCCTTTCCCCTACGCCCGCGGCCTCCGCAAGGTTACGCGCCTGGCTCGCGGCCGGTCCGCCGGCGTTGCACCGATCCATCCAGGGCAGGAGGCGCCCGCCCGGATGGTTCTGCCGCGAGTCCAGGGATCGCGGAGGGTCTCGGCGCGACGACCGCCGCCGCCGGGACGTGCGTCAAGGCACTTCGATGGCGAAGAGCGGGGCGTATTGCTGCGCCCCGAACACGTCCGATTCACCGGGACTGCCCGAGGGCCGCGCACGGCGGATGGTGAACTTGATGGCGTTCGCCGGCTCGAACACCACGAAGTCCGTCACCCGCTCCTCCGGGATCCCGTACAGCGCCGCGACCTTCGCGCGGCTCAGCACGCCGGAGTCGCGCACGCGCTCGAAATTGGCGCGCTCGCGGAAGATCAGGTCGAAGGTGATGTGGTCGACGCCGGCGTTCTTGCTGCGGATGGTCGTGGCCAGGTCGCGCAGCGTCGGCATGTTGCGGAGCATCAGGCGGCCTCCTTCATCCTGGCATCGACGGTGGTGAATTCGGTGCGGAACAGCTCGGACGGATCCGCCACCGGCAGCACGTGGTTCAGCGTCCATTCGTAGCCGGGCTTGCCGACCAGGATCTCGTCCGACATGAGCGCCGCGGCGCCGGCGGTCCCCTTCACCTCCGCCAGCCGCGCATAGAACAGGTTGCGCGCGGCGAGCGCGCAGATCTCCTCGGCCCGCCTGGCGTCGGCGCAGACGGTCTCCACCACGATGCCGAGCTCGTGCGGTCGCACGGGGCGGTGCGTCTCAAGCGCGCCCATCACGCCGTCGCGTCCATAGGCGTGGTAGTGCACCGTCCAGCCCGCCGCCTCAGGCGGGCCGAACCGCTCGGCGAGCCGCGCGCGCGCCCAGTCCATCGCCTTGTCGATGTTCTCGATCGTGTAGGGATCGCGGATGCCGACGATGGCCAGCCGCCGCTCCCCCACCTTGCCCGCGCCTTCGAGCTTCAGCATCGGCGTGGCAGAGGGCACGAAGCGGGCGCCCGTGGCGCGCGCGGTCTTCTCGTCCCACTGCTCGTAGCGCACCGCGCTCATGTCCACGTAGCCGGTCGCCACATACTCGCGGAACGGGTCGCGCCGCTCGTACATCGCGTGGCTGGCGAGCGAGGCCGGCGTGCAGCGCTGGCCGGGATGCATGGCGGTGACGCGGATGTCGTCCTCGCTGATGCGGCCGAGAATGCTCTCCTTGCCCATGAAGGGCTCGCAGCAGAAGGAGGCGCATTCCATCAGCTTGCCGGCGTAGTAGGCGGTGGCCGGCGACATGCCGGCATTCAGCAGCGGCGCGGCGAAGAGCGCGCAGTCCGAGGACCGGCCGGCGATCACCACCTCGGCGCCCGCCTTCAGCGCCGCGGCGATCGGCTCGGCGCTCATCACCGCCACGATCCGGTCGGTCCGGAGGATCGTCGCCTCGTCGGCGTCGCTCCGGCCGTCGAGGCCCTGCACGGGCGCGCCCGCCCGCATGCGGCCGAGCACCTCCTCGCGCGTCAGTTCGGAGAAGATGGTGGCCATGCGGAAGGGCGCGAGGCGGTTCTCGCGCGCGATGTCGCGGATGATGTCGGCGAACTGCCGCACGCCGCGGTCGGTGCCGGTGTCGCTGGCGGAGCCGATGATCATGGGCACGCCGAGCCGTCGCGCCTCGAGCAGCATGATCTCGAGGTCGTGCCTCTGCCATGCGACGGGGCTGGCTTGCCCGTCGGCGCCGAGCGGGTAGGGGCCGATGTCGCAGCTGCCGCTGTCGGCGATGATGAAGTCCGGCTTCAGCGCGCAGCCGGCGCGGAAGGAGGCGGGTTCGAGCGGCGTGAAGCCGAGATGCCCGGTCGGGCAGAGGATCGAGACGTCGGCCATGGTCAGGGCCCTTTCGGTGGCGGGGAATCGAGATGCGCCTGGCGCCACGCGCCTTCGCAGGGCTGGCCGTGCGAGAGACGCAGGCGCCGGGCCGCGACGTCGAAGACGGCGCAGCTGTTGGTCCAGGTCGCAGGATCGTGGCGGCAGAGCGCGGGCCGATCGCCATCCGCGTGGCGGGAGAGCAGCGCGGCGCAGTCTTCGGCTGAGAAGTCCGCTCGCAGCGCGCTACGCAGCACGTCGAGCCGGCCTTCGGAATTGGTTCGGGGCACGCTGCCCGGTCGCTCGCGAAGCGGCGCCGCGGTGTCCGGGTGCAGGAAGTGGTTGGTGCGCGCGACCCAACCCGGTCGCGCGCCGCGTTCGATGTGGGTGACGCGGTGACCGAGTTCGACGGCGGCGAGCGCGCCGGATGCGTCCGCCAGCACCAGCGTTCCACCGCCGAGATGCGGCAGGGCGCGGATCAGCGCGACCGCCTGGGCGACGTCGGCGCAGCGGATCAGCAGCGCCTCCATCAGATAGTAGCGCAGCGCCCCGATGCCGAGATCGGCGGTGCGCACCGCGGTATCGGCCAGACAGAGGCCGTCGGTGTTGATGCCGCTGGAGCAGGTCGGGCTGTGGCCGAAGCTGCCGACGCTGAGGATCTGCCGCCCGCCCCAGGCCGGATCAGCCTGCCGCACCAGCGAGGCTACCTGGCGCAGCGGCGGCGGGTTGTCACGGTTCTTCGCCAGCAGCACGCCACCATCGGGGCGCGCCATGGCGAAGGCGGAGCAGCCGTCATGCTCGCCGACGATGGCGGCACGGTCCTCGATCGCGTAGCGGAGATGCGCGGCAAAGAGGGTCTCGGCTGGCATGCCGTGTCCCTCGGCGGTGGCCTCGATGAAGGTCGCCATCTCCGGCAGCAAAGCGCGTTGCGCCTGCCACTGCGTGGTGAGCCAGCCTTCCGCGTCCCTGCTGCGCGCGAACTCCCGTGCTTCCTCGGCGCGCGCGCGCACGGCGGTCTCCTGCGGCTTGCCGAGCGCCGCGAAGGCCAGCCCCCGGGAGCGGGGATCGCCGCGCAGCACGGGTGCCTCGTTCATCCGACGCCTCCGTCATGCAGGTGGCAGGCCGCGGAATGGCCGGCTTCCGCGAGCGGCACGCGGCTTGGCGCCTCCACGCGGCAGCGCGGGCCGGCGAGCGGGCAGCGCGGATGGAAGGCGCAGCCAGGCGGCGGCGCGAGCGGTGAGGGCAACTCGCCCGCCACGGTGCGCCGGCCCGGCCCCACCGCG
>NZ_JAKJIB010000119.1 GCF_021864505.1 Falsiroseomonas oryziterrae | reverse complement strand
GGGGGGCGCGCTGTTCGGCACGGTGGCGGCGAGCGCGGGCGACCTCGGCGCGCTGCTGCGCCACCCCGCGCTGGCGGACGCGCTGGATGCGGCGCTCGCGGATGCCGGGCCGCGCGAGGTGGACGTCTCGCTCCCCGTCCCGGTGCCGCGCGAGCTGAAGGTGCATCTCGTGCCGATGGAGCCGGCGCTGGCCGATGGCGGGCGCGTCGTGCTGCTGCTGTCGGACCGCACGCGGGAGCGCGCGATGGAGCGCACGCGCGCCGACTTCGTCGCCAATGCCAGCCACGAGCTGCGAACCCCACTGGCCTCCCTGATCGGCTTCGTGGACACGCTGCGCGGCCCGGCGCGCGACGACGCCGAGGCGCGCGCGCGCTTCCTCGGCATCATGGCGGAGCAGGGCGAGCGGATGCGGCGGCTGATCGACGACCTCCTCGGCCTTTCGCGCATCGAGATCACCGAGCACCAGCCGCCGACCGGCCGCGTCGATCTCGCCGCGCTGGCGGCGGCGGAGGCGGAGGCGATGGCGCCGATCCTCGCCGCGCGTCGCATCACGCTGGAACGCGACCTGGCCGAGGGCACGGTGGCGGCGCCCGCGGATGCCGAGCAGCTCGCGCAGGTGCTGCGGAACCTGCTGGAGAACGCGGCGCGCTATGGGCGGGACGGCGGCACCATCCGGCTTTCCGTCGCGCCGGCCGCCCAGGGCGGCGCCTGGCCTGCGCGCGCCGGCGTGGTGCTCAGCGTCGGCGATGACGGGCCTGGGATCGCGAAGGAGCACATCCCGCGGCTGACCGAGCGCTTCTACCGCGTGGATCGCGGCCGCAGCCGCAGCGCCGGCGGCACCGGGCTCGGCCTCGCCATCGTCAAGCACATCGTCAACCGGCACCGCGGCCAGCTCCTCATCGAGAGCGAGCCCGGTGCCGGATCGAAGTTCCACGTCTGGCTTCCGGCGGAGGGCGGCTGATCCGTTGCGCGTCGCCGGCGCCGGGCGCAGGCTTCTGGCCGCGTCGCGTCCCTGGGAGCGCGCCCATGCAGATTCGCCCGGCCCGGCCTGCCGACGGCAGCCGCCTTGCGACCCTCTTCGCCGACATCGCCGCCGGGACGGCGTTCATCCCGTTCGATCCGGACCACGCGGCCGACGCCGCGCAGCGGCTCTCCGGCGCCTCGGCGGGGCATCGCGCGCTGCTGCTGGCGGAGACGGCGGAGGGCCTGCTGGGCTTCGTGGATGTGCAGCGGATCGCGCCATCGCCGGCACTGCGCGACGGGGCGCTGCTCGAGGTCGGCGTGCTGTCGCGCGCGCGCCGCGCAGGCGTGGGCAGCGCGCTGATCGAGGCGGCCGAATCCTGGGCGCGGCGCGAAGGCATGACGCGCATGACGCTGTTCGTCGTGGCCTCCAACTGGCGCGCGGCGTCGCTCTATCTCCGCCGTGGCTACCGCTTCGAGGGGCTGCGCCGGGCCGGCTACCGCATGCCGGAGGGCATGGAGGACGAGTACGTGATGGGCAAGGCGCTGTAGCGCGGGGTCCGGGCGGACCGCTCGCGTAACCGGCGCGGGCACGCCTCATCGGCAGATCAGTCTTGTCTGATTGCCTACAATCGGCAATTGATGGCGCCCCGGCGCTCACCTGCGCGTGAAGCGAGATCCGGGAGCCTTCCGCACCACGGGCGTTACCGACCCGATCCCCTGACCTTCCGCCCCGTCCGCACGGAGTTGCGCGTGATCCCTGACCAGCCGCTGTTCCGGTCCTTCTTCCTCGCCGGGTTCGAGTGTTCCACCCATCGCAACATGTCGCGCCGGCGGCTCGACATGATCGCGGCCACGCATCACGACATGCTCGCCTATGAGGACTACGCACAGTGCGCCGAGCACGGCATCCGCAGCGTGCGGGACGGCGTGCGCTGGCACCTGGTGGAGAGTTTTCCCCGGCACTACGACTGGTCGTCCGTCCTGCCGATGCTGCGCGCGGCCGAGCGCGCCGGCACGCAGGTGATCTGGGACCTCTGCCACTATGGCTGGCCCGATGACCTGGATGTCTTCTCGCCGGCCTTCGTGGACCGCTTCGCCGCCTACTCCGCCGCCTTCGCGAAGCTGCACGTCGAGGAGACCGGCCGTCCGCCCTTCGTGTGCCCAGTGAACGAGATCTCCTTCCTCGCCTTCGCCGGCGGCGACATGGAGCGCTGCAGCCCGCATGCGACGGGGCGGGGGATGGACCTCAAGCGCAACCTGATCCGCGCCGCCGTCGCGGGCACCCATGCGGTGCGCGCCGCCGCGCCCGGGACGCGCACGGCCGCCATCGACCCGGTGATCAACATCGTCCCGCGCCACCCGGGCGAGGCCGAGGAGGTCCGGCTGCACAACGCCAGCCAGTGGCAGGCCTGGGACATGCTGGCGGGGCGCGAGGAGCCGGCGCTCGGCGGGTCGGAGGACACGCTCGACGTGGTCGGGATCAACTACTACTGGAACAACCAGTGGCTTCATCACGGCGAGCCGCTGAGCGTCTTCGACGCCGCCCGCTTCAAGCCGTTCCGCGGGATCATCGCCGATGCCGCGGCACGCTACGCGGGCCGTGACATCTTCATCGCGGAGACCTCGATCGAGGGCTGGCCGCGCCCGCAATGGCTCCGCTACGTGACCGAGGAGGCGCTCGCGGCCATGCAGGCGGGCGTCGCCGTGCAGGGCATCTGCCTCTATCCCGTGATCTCGCATATCGGCTGGGACGAGGACCGCTACTGCGCCAACGGCCTGTTCGAGCTGCAGCCGAAGCACGGGCGGCGCGAGGTCTACAAGCCGCTCGCCGAGGAGCTGGCGCGGCTGAACGCCCAGGTCCGGGACGCCGGCTTCGGCGCCCCGCGCAGCGCCGCCATGTGAGTCTCCCCACGACGACGCCTTCGGCGTCGCCGGGGGGCCCCGGTTTCGCGTCCATCCCCCAAGAGCGCCTATCGAAACCGGGTCCGATCCTGGGCGGCGCCGCGGCTTCGCCGCGGCAACGCAGCGGAACCGACCGGAACCGGCGCCCAGGACGGGGGCCCCGCAAAGCCGCGAATCGGTTTTGTGGGGAGTTGTAAACCGAGCTCATCCCGCCGCGGCGAAGCCGCGGCGGGGCACCGGGGGGCGGATGGCGGCCATGGCACGGACGGCCTCCCTCCGTCTCGCACTGCCCCGCGCATCCCTGCCGCGCGCCACGAAATGACGCGGGGGGCGCGGTTGGGCCTTGACCCGGCCCCCCGGGATGTCATGTCACGGCCCACCATGGACATGCCCGCAGAGCCCGCGCCTGCCGTCGCGACCTCCCGACGCCCACGCGTGGCCGTTGTGCTGTTCAACCTCGGGGGGCCCGACGCGCCCGAGAGCGTGCGGCCCTTCCTGGTCAACCTGTTCACCGACCCGGCCATCCTGCGCGTGCCCGGCTGGGTGCGCCCCTGGCTCGGGCGGATCATCGCCTGGCGCCGCACCAAGCCGGCCAGCGAGAACTACGCCATCCTCGGCGGCCGCTCGCCCCTGCTGGAACTGACGGAAGAGCAGGGCCGCGCCCTGGAGCAGGTCCTGAACGCGACCGGCGAGATGGAGGCGAAGTCCTTCATCGCGATGCGCTACTGGCACCCGATGTCGGACGAATGCGCCGCGGCGGTGAAGGCCTGGGCGCCGGACGAGATCCTGCTGCTGCCGCTCTATCCGCAATTCTCCACCACCACGACCGGCAGCTCGATGATCGCGTGGGAGAAGGCGGCGGCGAAGGCCGGCATCGATGCGCCGACCACCACGCTCTGCTGCTTCCACTCCGACGACGGCTTCGTGGAGAGCACGGCCGCGATCGTCCGCGCCGCCTGGGACAAGGCGCGCGCCGAGCTCGACCCCGCCGTGAAGCTCCGCATCCTGTTCAGCGCGCATGGCCTGCCGGAGAGCATCGTCACCGCCGGCGATCCCTATCAGTGGCAGGTCGAGCAGTCGGTCGCGCATGTCGCCGCGAAGCTCGGCATCGCGGATCTCGACCACGTCGTCTGCTACCAGTCGCGCGTGACGCCGCAGAAGTGGATCGGCCCTTCGACGGAGGACGAGCTGGAGCGCGCCGGGCACGAGAAGGTCGCGGTGCTGGTCGTGCCGATCGCCTTCACCTCCGAGCATTCGGAGACGCTGGTCGAGCTCGACGTCGAGTACCGCGAGGAGGCGGAGAAGTTCGGCATCCCCGCCTATTTCCGCGCGCCCGCGCAGAACTCCGACCCTGGCTTCATCGCCTCGCTCGCGTCGCTGGTGCGGCGCGCGCGGGCGTCGGAGCGCAGCCTCTGCTCCTTCGCCGGCGCCCGGCAATGCCCGAAGCAGCATGGCGACTGCCCGCATGCGCGCGCCGCGCAGCGCCAACAGGGCGCGCGCGCCAAGGTCGCGGCCTGATACCGTCCTGATGCATCCTCAGGCCGTTCTGTTCGATTGCGACGGCGTGCTCGCCGACACCGAGGCGCTGCACGACCGCATCATGGCGGAGGAGATCAGCGCCCTCGGCTGGGAGATGACGCCGGAGGAATCCGCGCGCCGCTTCCGCGGCTACGCCTGGGAAGCGATCGCGCCGATGATCGAGCAGCGGCTCGGCCCCGACTCCGTGCCGCCCGACTTCCTCCAGCTTCTGATCGCCCGCGTGATCCGCGCGCTCGAGCATGAAGCCGTGCCGGTGGCCGGTGCCTGCGAGGCGGTGGCCGCCATCGTCGCGGCCGGTATCCCGGTGGCGGTGGCCAGCAACTCGTCCCGCGGCGAACTCGCGACCAAGCTGCGCCGGCTGGGACTGGCGGAGACCTTCCGCGGCCGGGCCTTCAGCGTGAACGACGTGGAGCGCGCGAAGCCCGCTCCCGACATGTACCGCGCCGCGGCGGTGGCCTGTGGCGCCGATCCGCATGCCTGCGTCGTGGTGGAGGACAGCGTCGCCGGCGCACGCGCAGGGCTTGCCGCAGGCTGCCGCGTGCTCGGCCTCGCGCATTCGGACGCCGCGGCCGCGGCGCTCGCCGCGGTGGGTGCTGAGACCTTCACGCGCATGGCCGACCTGCCGGCGCTGGTCGGGCTGACGCCCGCGCCGGTCGGCTGATACGCTTCGCGTCTCCATCACGCGCCGCGCGCGACGCGGCAGGGACCGCATGACGCTCGACTTCCTCGCCCCGCTTTATCCCTGGACCAAGTCGCTGCACCTGATCGCGACCTTCGCCTGGATGGCGGGCCTGTTCTACCTGCCGCGACTCTACGTCTATCACTCGCAGGTGCCGCCCGGCGACGCGCGCTCCGAGACCTTCAAGGTGATGGAGCGGCGACTCATGAAGGCGATCATGAACCCGGCGATGATCGTGACGCTGCTCTTCGGCGTGCTGCTGATCCTGACGCCCGGGATCGTGGACTGGCGCGCGGGGTGGTGGCACGCGAAGCTCACCGGCATCGTCGCGCTCTTCGCGATCCACGGCATCCTGGCGAAGGACCTGAAGCGCTTTGCCGCGGATGAGCGGCCGCGCAGCGAGCGGGCTTGGCGGGTCCTGAACGAGGTGCCGACCGTGGCGCTGATCCTGATCGTCGTGATGGTGATCGCGAAGCCGTTCTGACCTGGGCGGCCGGCGACGCGTGCCTCGCCGCACAGGCTGCAGGTGCGGGTCGGCAAGAAGGTGCGGCCGCGCATCAATCGTGGCGGGAATGTGGCAGAGATGTCGCACGCTTTGAGCGAGCGCGCACAAGTGCCTGTCAAGCCTGCCTTCACGATTGAGTGTGTTCTGTAGGTTGTATACCGCTCATGGCTCCGTCGACCTGCAGGAGCCATCATGCCGAAGACGACGACCCCGCAGGTCGAACAGAACGCGCTGAGTGACGCTTGGCGCCTGGCCCGTGGCTGGGCGCGGGATGAGCCCTGGGTTGTAGCCGGTTTGGTCGCGGCGGCGCTGCTCGCGATCGGGGCGCAGCTCGCGGTGGATTGGGGCTTCGCGCTCTGGAACCGCCACGCCTTCGACGCCCTGGAGGCGCGCGACGGGGCCGCCTTCGGGACGCAGATGCTGGTCTTCGCCGGGCTGATCGCGGCGCTGATGGTCGCCAGCGTCGGCCGGCTGTGGACGCGCCAGATCCTCGGCTTCCGCTGGCGCCGCTGGCTGGTGCTCCGGCTTCAGGACCGCATGCTCGTCGATGGCCGCCATCATCGGCTGGCCAGCGGCGCGACCGGCACCGACAACCCCGACCAGCGCATAGGCGAGAACGCGCGCTGGGCCACCGCGATCGCCGTCGATCTCGCCTTCGGCCTGATCTACGCGGTGGTGCTGCTGGCCTCCTTCGCCGGCATGCTCTGGCATCTCTCGGCGGCCTTCTTCATTCCCGTCGGAGACACCCGCCTGCATGTCCCGGGCGGGATGCTCTGGGCGGCGCTGCTCTACGCCGCCGGCTGCGCCGCGATCACCTTCTGGCTCGGCCGGCGCCTGCCAGCGATCCACATGCAGCGCAACACGGCCGAAGGCGACCACCGCTTCGCGCTGGTGCGGCTGCGCGAGCACAGCGAGGCGATCGCGCTGATGGGCGGCGAGCGCGACGAGCGCCGCGGGCTCGCCGCCGCCTATGCGCGGCTGGAAGCGGCGATGCTGCGCATGTTCCGCTCCGAGCGCGACCTGATGTGGCTCGGCTGCTGCTACATGGCGGTCGCGCACACGCTGCCGCTGGCGCTCGGCGCGCCGTCCTTCTTCGCCGGCGCGGTCACGCTCGGCGTCCTGATGCAGACCGCGCACGCCTTCATGGAGGTGACGCGCGCGCTGACCTGGCTGACGGAGAACTGGCCGCGGCTTGCCGACTGGCGCTGCCATGTCGCGCGCGTCGTGGAGCTCGAGCGCGCGCTGGAGGCACCGGAGCCACCCGGCGCCCTGCGGCGGCAGGACGGCGCGCCGGCGCTGGAGCTGCGCGGCATCGCGCTGGCCACCCCCTGCGGCCGCGACCTGCTGCGCGCGGCGGAGGTGACGGTCTCGCCCGGCGAGCGCGTGCTGATCCGCGGCGAGAGCGGCAGCGGCAAGTCCACGCTGTTCCGCGCCATGGCAGGGCTCTGGTCCTGGGGCCAGGGCGAGATCCGCATGCCCTGCCGGCAGGCGAGCATGTTCCTGCCGCAGCGGCCCTACCTGCCGCTCGGCACGCTGGCTGCCGCGCTCTGCTACCCCGCCGCGCCCGGCGCCTTCGGGGCGGAGGCGCTGGAGGCGGCGCTCCGACGCTGCAACCTGCCGCACCTGGCCGGCCGGCTGGAGGAGGAGGAGGCACGCTGGGACCGCGTGCTGTCGCTCGGCGAGCAGCAGCGGCTGGCCTTCGCCCGCGTTCTGCTGCACCGGCCGCTCTGGATCTTCATGGACGAGGCGACCTCGGCGCTGGACGAGGCGAACCAGGCGGCGATGTTCGCCCTGCTGGCGGAGGAGCTGCCGGGCTCCGCGGTCCTCTCCATCGGGCATCGCCCAGGCCTTGGCCGGCATCATGACAGGGAGTTGGTGGTGCAGCCGAGCGCCACCGGCGGGCGCCTGTTACTGCCGGCGGCGGGTGCGCCGACGGCCCCGCCGAGACCGCTGCCGCGACGCGAGGCCGCCCGCGGCCAGCGGATCCGGGCGGCCTCCACTTGATTGGGAGCCCCGAGGCGCCATCTGGCAGTTGACGGAGCGCGGCGCCCTTCCTAGGGTCCGTCCGCCTTCCGGCAATCGGTAGCCTTCGAGTCACCCGCCTGGGTTCCGGGCTGGTCCGTTGGCTCCGGTCCCTCCCTCCTCGCCCCTGGCCGCCGCGACCCAAGCCCGAGAATCGGTGCACGCGGCACGGCAGAGGCCCCGATCGGTCCCGCCGATCCGGTCCCGCCGCCCCGGGGTTCCTCCTTCGACTTCTTCCGCGCGCAGTCCAAGGCGCGCAGCACGGACGCAAACGGCCCATGCATCTTTCAGAACTCAAGGCCAAGTCGCCGGCCGAACTCCTCGCCTTCGCGGAGGATGTCGGGGTCGAGAACGCCTCGTCCCTGCGCAAGCAGGACATGATGTTCGCGATCCTCAAGACGCTCGCGGACAACGAGCAGGCGATCTACGGCGACGGCACGCTCGAGATCCTCTCGGACGGCTTCGGCTTCCTGCGCAGCCCGCAGGCGAACTACCTGCCCGGCCCAGACGACATCTACGTCTCCCCCGCCCAGGTGCGGCGCTTCGGCCTGCGCACCGGCGACACGGTGGAAGGCCAGATCCGCGCGCCGAAGGACGGCGAGCGCTACTTCGCGCTGCTGAAGGTAGACAACGTCAACTTCCAGCCGCCCGAGGCGCTGCGGCACCGGATCAACTTCGACAACCTCACCGCGCTCTATCCGACGCGCCGGCTTAAGATGGAGAACCCGGAGGTCGAGTCCGTCGCCAAGGGCCCGACCAAGGACAACACCCATCGCGTCATCGACCTGGTGGCGCCCATCGGCATGGGCCAGCGCGCGCTGATCGTGGCGCCGCCGCGCACCGGCAAGACGGTGATGCTGCAGAACATCGCCAAGTCGATCACGGCGAACCATCCCGAGGTCTTCCTGATCGTGCTGCTGATCGACGAGCGGCCGGAGGAAGTGACCGACATGGCGCGCACGGTGCGCGGCGAGGTCGTGGCGAGCACCTTCGACGAGCCGGCGACGCGCCACGTGCAGGTGACGGAGATGGTGCTCGAGAAGGCGAAGCGCCTGGTCGAGCACAAGCGCGACGTGGTGATCCTGCTGGATTCGATCACGCGCCTCGGCCGCGCCTACAACAGCGTCGTGCCGAGCAGCGGCAAGGTGCTGACGGGCGGCGTGGACGCGAATGCGCTGCAGCGCCCGAAGCGCTTCTTCGGCGCGGCGCGCAACATCGAGGAAGGCGGATCGCTGACCATCATCGCCACCGCGCTGATCGACACTGGCTCGCGCATGGACGAGGTGATCTTCGAGGAGTTCAAGGGCACCGGCAACTCGGAGCTTGTCCTCGACCGCAAGCTCTCCGACAAGCGCGTCTTCCCGGCGATCGACATCACCAAGTCCGGCACCCGCAAGGAGGAGCTGCTGGTGGATCGCGGCAGCCTGTCGAAGATGTGGGTGCTGCGCCGCATCCTGAACCCGATGGGCACGCAGGACGCGATGGAGTTCCTGCTGGACAAGCTGAAGTACAGCAAGACCAACCAGGACTTCTTCGACGCCATGAACACGTGATTCTTTTGCCCTCAGGCGCCGGGCGCGCGCATCCGCGCGTTTGGCTTCGCGCCGGCCACTGCCGCACCTTGCGCGGCGGTTGGTCTGGGCGCGGGCCGCATTCGCGGCCTCGGCTGGCTTCGCCCGCCGCCAGCGCCGGTGGCGGCACGGCATGTTGAGGTGACAGACAGTCGGGGGCCGGGAGGCCCCCTTTTTCGTGGGAGAACAGATGGACCAACCTGACACGACCCCGGCGCAGATCCTGCGCGCCGCCGTCTTCGCCGCGCGGGTGCATGCGACGCATCGCCGCAAGGGCGCCTCGGCCGAGCCTTATGTGAACCACGTGCTCGAAGTGGCGCGGATCCTTGCCGAGAACGGCGCGCCGCAGGAGGCGATCCTCGCCGGGCTGTTGCACGATACGGTCGAGGACAGCGACCAGGACCCCGAGCCCATCACCCATGAGCGCCTCGTCGCCGAGTTCGGCGAGACGGTCGCGCGCATCGTGGCGGAGGCGACGGACGACAAGTCGCTGCCGAAGGAAACGCGCAAGGCGCTGCAGGTGAAGCACGCGCCGAAGAAGAGCGACGCGGCGAAGATGCTGAAACTGGCCGACAAGATCTCGAACCTGCGGGCGATCACGGCGGCGCCGCCGGCGAACTGGGAACATGCGCGCCGCGTCGAATATGTCGGCTGGGCTGGCCGTGTCGCGGTCGGGCTGAAGGGCGCGAACCCCGCGCTCGATGCGCTGTTCGACGCGACCTATCGCGAGGCGATGGCGACGCTGGCGGCGGAGGCATGACCGACTTGCCCTCGGTGCTCGATCTCGAGCGCGCCACGCTCTCGGCCGTGCCGGCGCCGCGCGTCGCCTTCGAGGGCGGCTTCGTGCTGCGGAGCTTCGCCGGCGGCACCGGGCGGGCGAACGCGGCGTGTCCGCTCGATTCTTCCCCCGATCCCGAACTCGCGACGCGGCTCGACCGGATCGAGGGGTTCTATCGGCGCGTCGGGATGAAGCCGCGCATCCGGTCGACGCCGCTGGACCCGCCCGGGCTGGCGGAATTGCTCGCCGCGCGCGGCTACCGGCCGCATGACGAGAGCCAGGTGATCTGCGGCGCGCTGAGCGAGGCCTTCGGGCCCGATCCCGATTGCGAGGCGCTCGATGCCCCCTCGCGCGACTGGACCGCGGTGATGGCGAGCGCCGAGCACCAGGTGCCGGCGCGCCAGGCGGAGAAGGCGCGGATGCCGGAGATCCTCGGCGTGCCGGCCGCCTGGGTGCTGCTGCGCGATGGCGGGCGCCCGGCCGCCTGCGCCTTCGTGACGACGGATGGCGCGCTCGCCGGGCTGTTCGACCTCGCGGTCCGGCCGGAGTTCCGCCGGCGC
>NZ_JAKJIB010000118.1 GCF_021864505.1 Falsiroseomonas oryziterrae | reverse complement strand
GGCGGTCGGGCTGGCGGCGCCGCTCGCCGAGGCGTCGGAACCCGTGCGGCGCGCGGCGCGGGAGGCGGCGCTGACGGCGGCGGCGGAGGTCTCGCGCGGGCTGGGCTGGGACGGGGGGTGAGCGCACGCCGGGGGGCTTGACCCGGTGCCGAGATGACGTATCTGCAATTTCAGAAATTCCTGAAATCGCGAAAGCGTCGCCGGACCGATGAACCTCCCGCCCCTGATCCAGGCCTTCGTGCTGCATTTCGGCGAGATGGGCAGCCGCTGGGGCATCAACCGCACCGTCGGGCAGATCTACGCGCTGCTCTATGTCTCGCCGGAGCCGCTGAACGCGGATGCGATCGTCGAGGCGCTGGGCGTCTCGCGCTCCAACGTCTCGATGGGGCTGCGCGAGCTGCAGGCCTGGAACCTGGTGCGGGTGCGCCACGTGCCGGACGACCGGCGCGACCATTTCACCACGCCGGGCGACGTCTGGGAGATCCTGCGCGTGCTGGCGGAGGAGCGGAAGAAGCGCGAGGTGGACCCGACCTTGTCGGTGCTGCGCGAGCTGCTGATGCAGGCGCCGGCGAGCGAGGCGGAGCGCCACGCCCAGGCGCGCATGGCCGAGATGCACGGCCTGATCGAGCAGCTGACCAACTGGTACGAGGACGTCAGGAAGCTGGAAACCGAGCGTCTGGCACAGCTGCTCGCGCTCGGCTCGCGGGTCGCGCGGCTGGTCGAGGTGACGGACAAGGTCGTGTCGCTCGGGCGGTCGCGGAAGAAGGAGCCGTCCGATGACCGGAGCGCCGAATGGCGCGGAGGTCTGAATCGGCCGGCCTCGAGGGAGAAGAAGTGATGGACGCGCTGCTGCTCGCCCGCATCCAGTTCGCGGCCAACATCTCCTTCCACATCCTGTTCCCGACCATCACCATCGCGCTGGGCTGGGTGCTGCTGTTCCTGAAGCTGCGCTTCAACGCAACGCGCGACGAGGCGTGGATGGACGCCTACCGCTTTTGGGTGAAGGTCTTCGCGCTGTCCTTCGCGCTCGGCGTCGTCTCCGGCATCACGATGAGCTTCCAGTTCGGCACCAACTGGCCGGGCTTCATGGAGAAGGTCGGCAACGTCGCGGGCCCGCTGCTGGCCTATGAGATCCTGACGGCCTTCTTCCTGGAGGCGACCTTCCTCGGGATCATGCTGTTCGGCTTCCGGCGCGTGCCGGGCTGGGTGCATACCGGGGCGACCGTGCTGGTGGCCTTCGGCACCACGATGAGCGCCTTCTGGATCCTGGTTCTGAACAGCTGGATGCACACGCCGGCCGGCTTCGAGCTGCGCGACGGGATCGTGCATGCGACCGACTGGTGGGCGATCGTCTTCTCGCCCTCCATGCCGTATCGGCTCGCGCATATGCTGATCGCCTCGGGGCTGACCGTGGCCTTCCTGATGGCGGGGCTGTCGGCCTGGCGCTGGCTGCGCGGCGACCGCGCGCCGGGAGTGCGCGTCGCGCTGCGGACCGGCGTGGTGATGGCGGCGGTGCTGGCGCCGACGCAACTGGTCGTCGGCGACCTGCACGGGCTGAACACGCTGGAGCACCAGCCGGCCAAGGTCGCGGCGATGGAAGGCAACTGGGAGACGCGGCCGGGCGTGCCGCTGGTGCTGTTCGCGATCCCGGACGAGGAGCGCCGCGAGAACCGCTTCGAGATCGCGATCCCCTATGGCGCGAGTCTCGTGCTGACCCACAGCCTCGACGGGGTGGTGCCGGGGCTGAACGAGTTCGAGGGCAAGCACCCGCCGGTGGCGCCGGTCTTCTACGCTTTCCGGATCATGGTCGGGACGGGGATGCTGATGATCGCCATGGGCCTCGCCGCGGCGTGGTTCCTGTGGCGGCGCGGCGAGCTGCCGAAGCTGCTGCTGCGCGGCTTCGTGGTGATGACCTTCGCGGGCTGGGTGGCGACGCTGGCCGGCTGGTACGTGACCGAGATCGGGCGCCAGCCCTGGCTGGTCACGGGCGTGCTGACCACGGCCGATGCCGTCGGGCCGGTCGGGCCCACCGCCGTGCTGTCCACGCTGGTGATGTACCTCGCGCTCTATGCGGCGCTGCTGGTGGCCTATGTTGCGACGCTCTATCGCCTCGCGGCGAAGGGGCGCGTGGTGGAGCACCTGCCGGGCAACGTGCCCTTGCCTGCCGGAGCGTGACGTGACCCCGTTCCTCCCGGCCGAGACGCTCGCGCTGGCCTTCGCGGCGCTCATGGCGCTGGCGATCCTGCTCTACGTCATACTGGACGGCTACGACCTTGGCGTCGGGCTGCTGCTGCATGCGACGCCGGAGGAGCGCGAGCGCGACCGCATGATCGCCTCGATCGGGCCCTTCTGGGACGCCAACGAGACCTGGCTGGTGCTCGGCGTCGGCCTGCTGCTGGTCGCCTTCCCGACGGCGCATGGGATGGTGCTGACGGCGCTCTATCTGCCGGTCGCGCTGATGCTGGTCGGGCTGACGCTGCGCGGCGTGGCCTTCGAGTTCCGCGCCAAGGCGGCGACGCCGCTGGACAAGGCGCGCTGGGACCTTGCCTTCGCGGGCGGCTCGGCCATGGCAGCGTTGACCCAGGGCTGGATGCTCGGGCGCTACGTGCTGGGCTTTGACGATTCGGGGGCGGCGATCGCCTTCGCGGCGCTGTCGGCGCTCGGCGTCGCGGCGGCCTACGCGTTCATCGGCGCCTGCTGGCTGATCTGGCGGACCGAGGGCGCGCTGCAGAGGCGTGCGGTCGCCTGGGCGCGGCGGACGCTGTGGGTGGTGGCGGCCGGCATCGTCGGCGTGTCGCTGGCGACCCCGCTGGCCTCGCCGCGTATCCTCGCGCGCTGGTTCGAGATGCCGAACCTGCTGCTGCTGGCGCCCTTGCCGCTGGCGACGGGGGCGCTGGTGCTCGGGCTGTTTGCGCTGCTGCGGCACATGCCGCTGCCGGGCGATGCGCTGCGGCGGGTGCCCTTCTGGGCGGCGGTCGCGCTGTTCTGCCTGTCCTTCGCTGGCCTCGCCTGGTCCTTCTTCCCCTACATCGTGCCGGAGCGGCTGACGCTGTTCCAGGCGGCGAGCGCGCCGGAGAGCCTGTCGCTGATCCTGGTCGGTGCTGCGATCGTGATGCCGGTGATCCTGGCCTACACGGTGCTGGCCTGGCGGATCTTCGGCGGCAAGGCGGCGGACCTGCGGTACGATTGAAGGGCTCGGTGCCCTCAGGCGCCGGGCGCCGGCTCCGCCGGCTTGGCTGACGCGCCGGCCACGGCCGATGCGGCGGCGTGGTCGGTCTGGGCGCGGCGCGCATTCGCGCGCTCGGCTCGCCGCTGGCGAGCCGCCCGGGGGGACCGTTGACAGTCCGGTTGTCGGAACGCGAGAACCGGTCGACCCGCCGGAGACACCACCATGACCCCTCGCCTGCCGAAGCGCGCCCTGATCGCGGGTGGCGCTGCCAGCCTCGCCCTCGCCGCCCTGCCGGGCGCCCGTCCCGCCGTCGCGCAGACGCCACGCAACACGCTGGTGATCGCGGCGCAGATCGACAGCATCGTCTCGCTCGACCCGCACCATTCCTTCGAGATCGACGGCTCCGACGTCCTGAAGAACGTCTACGACCAGCTCTTCGTCATCGACGAGAGCAAGCCGACCGCGGAGATCCTGCCGGGCCTGGCGGAGTCCTTCGCCGTGTCGGAGGACGGGCGGACCTTCACCTTCCGCATCCGCCAGGGCGTGCGCTTCCATTCGGGCAACGCGCTGACGGCGGCGGACGTCGCCTTCTCGCTCCGCCGCCCGCTGCTCATCAACCGCACGCCGGCCTTCATGTACCGCTCGGTCGGGCTGACGCGCGAGAATGTCGAGCAGACGGTGCGCCAGACCGGCGACTTCGAGGTCCAGGTGACCTTCGACCAGGCCTATGCGCCGACGCTGATCCAGAACCTGTTCACGGCGACCATCGGCTCCGTCCTCGACAGCCGGCTGGTGCAGCAGAACGCCGGCGAGGACCTCGGCAACGCCTGGCTCGGGCGCAACTCCGCCGCGTCCGGCGCCTATCGCCTGGTGCGCTACCAGCCGAACGAGAGCTACACGCTGGAGCGCAACGACAACTGGTGGCGCGGCCGCGCCAACCTGCAGCGGGTCATCGTACGGCACGTGCCGGAAGCCGCGACGCAGCGGCTGCTGCTGGAGCGCGGCGACGTGGATGTCGCGCGCAACCTGACGCCGACGGACATCGCCGCGCTGCGCGGCCGGCCGAACCTCGGCATTGCGGAGTTCCCGCGCGCGACGATCATGTACTTCTCGGCCAATATGGGCGACCCGATCCTGGCCAATCCGCGCGTGGTCGAGGCGCTGAAGTGGCTGGTGGACTACGACGCCATCGCCAGCAACCTGCTGCCGGGCCAGGTCTTCCCGCACCAGTCCTTCATCCCGCGCGCCATCCTGGGCGAGGTGGACAGCCGGCCCTACCGCTTCGATCCGGACCGCGCCCGCCGACTGCTGGCCGAGGCCGGCCATCCGAACGGCATCCGCCTGACGATGGACACGGCGAACACCTTCCCCTCGCTCGACGTGGCGCAGGCGCTGCAGGCGAGCTTCGCCCGCGGCGGGGTGACGCTCGAGGTGCTGCCAGCCACGGGGACGCAGGTGCTGGCCAAGTTCCGCGCCCGCAACCACCAGCTCTTCATCGGGACCTGGGGCCTGGGCTATCCGGACCCGCACTACAACGCGGACAGCTTCGCGCATAACCCGCCGGGTGCGAACAACCCGGGCAAGCTGACCTGGCGCAACAACTGGAACATCCCCGAGCTGACGGCGCGGACCGAAGCCGCGATGCGCGAGCGCGACCAGAACGCGCGCGCCGCGCTCTACCGGCAGATCCAGGAGGAGTTCATCGCCACCTCGCCCTTCGCCGTCTTCGCGCAGCAGCAGGTGCAGGTGGCGATCCGCAGCAACCTCACCGGCTATCTCGCGAGCTCGCCGGGGCTGAGCGCGGTCTATTGGCGGGCGCAGAAGGGTTAGGCCGCATCTCGATCCGAGTTGAGCGAATGACACCCCCACCCCGACCAGCCTGCGGGGCCGGCTACGCCGCCACTTCGGCGTCCGATGCCTGTGGCATCGAACCCCCCGCAAGCGGGAGAGGGAGACCGGGATGACTGCGCTGCGCCGGGCGCCGGGCTTCCTGCTGCAGGTCGGGCTGACGCTGCTCGGCCTGCTGGCGGTGACGTTCTTCATCGGACGCGTGGTGCCGATCGACCCGGTGCTCGCGGTCGTCGGCGACCAGGCGCCGCGCGACGTCTACGAGGCGGTGCGGATCGAGCTCGGGCTGGACCAGCCTCTGTGGTGGCAGTTCTGGGTCTATGTCCAGAAGATGGTGACCGGCGACTTCGGCATGTCGCTCGTCACCAACCGCCCGGTGATCGAGGACATCGCCCGCGTCTTCCCGGCGACGCTGGAGCTCGCGACCTTCGCGACCATCATCGGCGTCGCACTCGGCGTGCCGATGGGCATCGCGGGCGCGGTGTGGCAGGACCGCTGGCCGGACCAGATCGTGCGCGTCGTGGGCCTGGTCGGCTACAGCGTGCCGATCTTCTGGCTCGGCATCGTCGGGCTGCTGGTCTTCTACGGCATCCTCGGCTGGGTGCAGGGGCCGGGACGGCTCGGCGTGTTCTTCGAGGACATCGTGCAGCCGGTGACCGGCGTGCTGCTGGTGGACGCGGCGGTCGCGGGCGAGTGGGAGGTGTTCTGGAACGCGTTCGGGCATGTGGTGCTGCCCTCCGCCGTGCTCGGCTACTTCTCGGTCGCCTATATCGCGCGCATGACGCGCAGCTTCATGCTGGAGCAGCTGACGCAGGAATACGTGGTGACGGCGCGCGCCAAGGGCGTGTCGGAAGCGCGCATCGTCTGGGTGCATGCGCTGCGCAACGTCTCCGTGCCACTGGTGACGGTCATCGCGCTGTCCTATGCGCGGCTGCTGGAGGGCGCGGTGCTGACCGAGACGGTCTTCGCCTGGCCTGGGCTCGGGCGCTACCTGACGACGGCGCTGCTGGCGGCCGACATGAACGCGGTGCTGGGGGCGACGGTGGTGGTGGGCGCCGTCTTCGTCGGCGTGAACCTGCTCTCCGACCTGCTCTACAGGCTGCTCGACCCGAGGGCGAAGTGAGCGAGGCCGCACCTTCCTGGCGCGACCGGCTGCTGTCGGACGCGCCGCGCTCGCGGCGCGAGGCGAAGCTCGGGCAGCTCTATCGCGGCTGGCTGCAGTTCCGGCGCAACCGGCTGGCGCTGCTCGGTCTCGTCATCGTGGTGGCGCTGGTGCTGGTGGCCGCCTTCGCGCCCTGGATCGCCACGCACCACCCCTATGAGCAGAACCTGGCGCAGCGCCTGCTGCCGCCGGGATCGCAGGGGCACTGGCTCGGCACGGACGAGTTCGGCCGCGACATCTTCTCCCGCATCGTGTACGGCGCGCGGATCACGCTCTACATCGTCGTGCTGGTCGCGCTGATCGCGGCACCGATCGGGCTGCTGGTGGGCACCGCGGCGGGCTATCTCGGCGGCTGGGTGGATGCGGTGCTGATGCGCATCACCGACGTCTTCCTGGCCTTCCCGTCGCTGATCCTGGCGCTGGCCTTCGTCGCCGCGCTGGGGCCGGGCATCGAGAACGCGGTGATCGCCATCGCGCTGACCTCCTGGCCGCCCTATGCCCGCATCGCGCGGGCCGAGACGCTGACCATCCGCAACAGCGACTACATCGCGGCCGCGCGGCTGCAGGGCGCGGGGACGGGGCGCATCCTGGCGCGACACGTCATGCCGCTGTGTCTCTCGTCGCTGACGGTGCGGGTCACGCTCGACATGGCGGGCATCATCCTAACCGCGGCGGGGCTCGGCTTCCTCGGCCTCGGCGCGCAGCCGCCGCTGGCGGAGTGGGGCGCGATGGTCTCGTCCGGGCGGCGCTACATCCTCGACCAGTGGTGGGTGGCGACGATCCCGGGGCTCGCGATCTTCGTGGTGTCGCTGGCCTTCAACCTGCTCGGCGACGGGCTGCGCGACGTGATGGACCCGAGAGGGAAGAAGTGAGTGCGCTGCTGGAGGTGGAGGACCTCCGCGTCACCTTCCAGACGCCGACGGGCCCGTTCCGGGCGGTGCGCGGCGTCTCCTTCGCGCTCGGGCGCGAGCGGCTCGGCATCGTGGGCGAATCGGGCTCGGGCAAGTCGCTGACCGGCCGCGCCATCATGCGGCTGCTGCCGGCGAACGCACGGCTGGAAGCGAAGCGGCTGGCCTTCGATGGGGTGGACCTGCTGACCGCCTCGTCGCGCACCCTGCGCGGCATCCGCGGCGCGCGGATCTCGCTGGTGCTGCAGGACCCGAAATACTCGCTGAACCCGGTTATGACGGTCGGCGAGCAGATCGCGGAAGCCGCGCGCATCCATGGCGGGATCGGCGCGGCGGCGGCGCGGCGGAAGGCGCTCGAGATGATCGCCGCGGTGCGCATCCGCGATCCGGAGCGGGTCTATCGGCTCTATCCGCACGAGGTCTCGGGCGGGATGGGCCAGCGCATCATGATCGCCATGATGCTGGTGCCGGAGCCCGACCTGCTGATCGCCGACGAGCCGACCAGCGCGCTGGATGTCACCGTGCAGATGCAGGTGCTGGCGATCCTCGACGATTTGGTGCGGGAGCGCGGGATGGGGCTGATCTTCATCAGCCACGACCTCGACCTGGTGGCGAGCTTCTGCGACCGCGTGTTGGTGATGTATGCCGGCCGCGTGGTGGAGCAGGTGGCGGCGCGCGATCTGGCCTCCGCCACGCATCCCTACACGCAGGGGCTGCTGAAGAGCCTGCCGCGGATCGGCGATGACCGGGCGGAGCTGCCGACGCTGTCGCGCGACCCGGCCTGGCTGGAGGGCTGAGATGGGCGGCCCCGCGATCTCGGTGCGCGATCTCTTCGTCACCTTCGGCAAGGGCGCCGACGCGGTGCGCGCGGTGCGCGGCGTGTCGTTCGACGTGGCGGAAGGCGAGAGCTTCGGGCTGGTGGGGGAGAGCGGCAGCGGCAAGTCCACCGTGCTGCGCGCGCTGGCGGGGCTGAACCGCGACTGGACGGGCGCGGCGAGCATCGCCGGGCTCGATGTCGCGACGCGGGACGCGCGGCTGCCGCGGATCGCGCAGATGGTGTTCCAGGACCCCTACGCCTCGCTGCATCCGCGCCACACCGTGGACCGGGTGCTGTCGGAGCCGCTCGAGATCCACGGCATCGCCGAGGTCGACCGGCGCGTGACGCAGGCGCTGGAGGATGTCGGGCTCGGGCCGGCCTTCCGCTTCCGGTATCCGAACCAGCTGTCCGGCGGGCAGCGACAGCGTGTCGCGATCGCGCGCGCGCTGATGCTGCAGCCGAGGGTGCTGCTGCTGGACGAGCCGACGAGCGCGCTCGACGTCAGCGTGCAGGCGGAGATCCTGAACCTGCTGAAGCGGCTGCGTGCGACGCAGCGCCTGACCATGATCCTGGTCAGCCACAACCTCGCGGTGGTGGCGCATATGTGCGACCGGCTGGCGGTGATGAGCCGAGGGATCGTGGTGGAGGAGATGGATGTCGCGACGCTGCGGCGGGAGGAGCCGAAGGTGCCCTACACGCGGCAACTGCTGCTGGCGAGCAAGGGCTACGACCGCGCCGTCGCGGCGCGCATGACCAACGAGGATTGAGACGCGCCGACCGGGCTGGCGGTCGTGCCGCGACGCCGATGCACAGGCAACGGGCCGCGGCGCGACGGGCGACGCGGCCTTCGCACGGTCCCGCGGCCTGCGGCCTCAGCGCAGCAGGAAGCGCAGCGCCAGGCTGACCGCGAGGGCCGCCGTGGAGGCTGCTGCGACGTCGTAGGCGATGTCGCGCTGCAGGAACAGGTTCGAGGCGGCGAAGACGAGCGCGAAGACGAATAGACCCGCCCAGACGACTCGGCGCAGATTTCTTTCGGACCAGAGCTGTTGACTACGCTTCGTGTCGCGTTCGACGCGATCCGCGTAGGTCAGAACTCGCTGACGACGTGCGTGCATTTTGGCGGAACTCCCGGGGGGGAATTGGAGCGCAACCATTCTCGTACCGGATGAACCGGTTGATGAAGGGCATATAGCACGTGGAATCGCAGGATTCGCTAGGGCTTCGCCGAATCTCACGAAACCGTGAGCACAATTTTCACGGATGCAACCCGAAGTAATCGGAAGTGCTCACGATCGTTTCTGTAGTAGAGCGGAAGGCGCAAAATTGAGACGGGTCGTTCGCGAGAATGAGAATGGGGTGGGTCTGCCGCCCGCGCTGCGTGCATCCGGAGCGGTGTCGCGCGGCGCGTCGATCGCCCAGGCCCGGGATGCAACCCGCGCCGGCCGGCGCAAGCCATGGGCGAGTGGTGGCGCGGAGAGGCCAGGCGGCCCGGCGGGGGGAGCCGTGATCGTCGGGACGGGAGGGGGCACTGCCCGCGAGCGGCGGCGCGCAAGTGGGGCGAGAAGGTGCGTGGTGCCGACACCCGGATTTGAACCGGGGGCCTACTGATTACGAATCAGTTGCTCTACCGCTGAGCTATGTCGGCCCGGGAGCGTGCGGCTCCAGCGGCGGGGGCTATAGCGGGCGGCAGGCGGCGGGGCAACCTCCGGGCTCTCCCGGGCGCGCCCCCTGCCGCAAGGCCACCGGCCCGCGGACCTTCCGCCTCGCAAGCCCGGCCTGTCGTGGCCGCGGGCGCGTAACCTTCGGGGCGGATGCCGGAGGAGACGCAGGATCGGCCGGGACCTGCCGCCCGGCCCGCCGGTTGCGAAAAACGGCGGTTCCTGAGCGGCTTACGCGCGGTCGGCGGAAGCGCGAAGCGGTTCCACCCGGGCGGGCGCTGCTCTAGGCTCGCCGGCGAGATGTCCCGACGCCTCCTGACCATCCTCGCGCTTCTCGTCCTGGGCGGGGGCGGGGCGTGGGTCTGGTGGACGCTGCCGCCTCGCGTCGTCATCGCCGCCGTCACCGCCGGGCCGGCGCTGGAGGCGGTCTACGCGACCGGGTCGGTCGAGCCGGTGAACTGGGCGCGCGTCGGCCCCGCCACCAGGGCACGGATCGTCGCCGTGCTGGCCGAGGAAGGCGCCCGCGTCACCGAGGGCCAGGCGCTCGCCCGGCTCGACGACCGCCAGGCGCGGCTGCTCGCCGACGAGGCGGAGGCGCGCGCCCGCTTCGCGCAGGAGGATCTCAACCGCACCCGCACGCTGGTGGCGCGCGACATTGCCGCACGGGCGACGCTGGAACGCGCCGAGCGCGACGCGCGCGCCGCGCGCGCCGCGGCGGATGCGCTGCTCGAGCGGCTGAACGACTTCGTGGTGCGCGCGCCGACCGACGGCGTGGTGCTGCGCCGCGACGCCGAGGTGGGCGAGGTGGTGGACACGCCCGCCAGCCTGTTCTGGATCGGCGAGCCGAGGCCGCTGCGCGTGACGGCCGAGGTGGACGAGGAGGACATCGCGCGGATCGCCGTGGGCCAGCGGGCGCTGCTCCGCGCGGATGCCTTCGCGGGCCGCGTGCTGACCGGCGAGGTGGCGCAGATCACGCCGAAGGGCGACACCACGCGGAAGGCCTATCGCGTGCGCATCACGCTGCCGGACGACACGCCGCTGATGATCGGCATGACGGTCGAGGCCAACATCGTGCTGCGCGAGACGGCGCAGGCCGTGCTGGTCCCGCCCGCGGCGGTGGTGCTGCCCGACGCGCCGCGGCGCACCACCGGGCCCGCCGCGCCGCCCCCGCCGCCGCC
>NZ_JAKJIB010000117.1 GCF_021864505.1 Falsiroseomonas oryziterrae | reverse complement strand
GCGAGCCGGCGCCGCCGCGCACGCCGCGCCGCTGAGCCGGGGGCCGCGCAAGCGGCCCGCGGAGCGCGCCGTATCGCGCCAGGCTGAATCGCGCCACACTGCCGCGCGATGACCGCCCCACCCCCTGCCCCGCCTGGCCGCGACACGCGGCGCGTGCTGGCGGGGATGGGGCTCATGCTGCTCTGCTGCATGCTCTTCGCCGGCATGGGCGCCTGCTTCCGGGCGGCGATGCTCGAGGGGCTTCCGGTCCCGCTGCTGCCCTTCGCGCGCGGCGTCTTCACCACGCTCGTCCTGCTGCCCTGGCTGTTGCGGCGCGGCGGGATCGACCTGCGGACGCGCCGGCCGGGCACGCATCTGATCCGCATCGCGGCGGGGCTGACCGGCTTCTACCTCGGCATGCTCGCGATCCTCTGGCTGCCGCTGGCGGATGCGACCGCGATCATGCATGCGCGCCCGCTCTGGGCCCTGCCTCTCGCCTTCCTGCTGCTCGGCGAGCGGATCGGCTGGGATCGCGCCATCGCAGCCGCGGTCGGCTTCGCGGGCGTGCTGATCATCGCGGGCCCGCAGGGCGAGTTGTCGGCCGGCACGCTGGCGGCGCTCGGCGGCGGCGCGGCGGGGGCCTTCGTGCTGATCTCCATCAAGATGCTCTCGGCCACAGAGCCGCCGGCGCGCATCGTGGCCTGGTATGCGATCGCCTCAGTCGCAGTCTGGGGGCCGGTCAGCGCCTTCGTCTGGGTGACGCCGTCCTGGACCGCGCTCGGCCTGCTCGTCTTCGGCTCGCTGCTCGCGGTGATCGGGGATTTCTGCGCCTCCTGGGCGGCGCGGCGCGCGCCGGTCGGGCTGCTCGCGCCGGTCGAGTATTCGCAGATCCCGGCCAGCGCGGTGCTCGGCATGCTGTTCTTCGCCGAGGCGCCGAGCTGGGCGCTGCTCTGGGGCACGCTGGTGATGGTCGCGGCGACGCTCTACCTCACGCGCAGCGCGGGGCGATGAGGCCACGGATCCCGCGTCGGGCCTGACGGGCGGAGCATGCGGCCACACCGCGGCCGCCGCACCCCGACCATCGGTCCCGCTTGGCGCACCATGCCTGCGGCGCGCAGCCAAGCGGCCGGAGGCGGCGCCGGCGCCTGAGGCACATCAATCCGCGCTCACGTTGTTCTCGCGGATCACCGTGCGCCAGCGCGCCACCTCCTCGCCCACGAAGGCGGTCATGAAGGCGGGCTCCATGCGCGTCCCCTCGAAGCCCATCTGGCCCATCCGGTCGCGCATCTCCGCGCTGTCGAGGATGGTGGAGATCTCGGCCACCCAACGCGCCGCGACCGGCTGCGGCAGGCCGGCGGGCGCGCAGAAGCCGAACCAGTTCACGCCCTGCGCGGCCGTCAGTCCGAGCTCGCCGAAATGCGGCACGTCGGGCAGCGCAGGCGAGCGCGCCGCGCCGCTGACCGCGAGCGGCCGCAGCCGTCCTGCGCGGATATGGCCGATCGCAGCCGGCAGCGTCTCGATGATGCCGGGCAGCACGCCGGCCAGCACATCGGTCAGCGCGGGGCCCGCGCCGCGATAGGGCACGAAGGTGAACTCGACGCGCGCGACCTTCTGGAACTGCACGCCGATCAGGTGCGAGGCGGTGCCGTTGCCGCCATAGGCCACCCCGACCGTGCCCGCCCGCGCGCGCGCCGCCGTCAGGAACTCCTCGAGCGTCCGGGCCGGATGGCTCGGGTTGACCGCGATCACCATGGGCAGCGCGCCGAACAGGCCGAGATGGGTGAAATCGGCGACCGCGTCATAGGCGACATTCGGGAACAGCGTCGGGCTGGTGCCGTGCGGCGCGAAGTTCGACATCATCACCATGTGCAGGTCGCCGCGCGCCCGGGCGACGAGGTCGGCGGCCAGCGTGCCGCCCGCCCCCGCGCGGTTCTCGGCCACCACCGGCTGGCCGAGGCGCGGCCCGACGCGCTCCGCCAGCAGCCGAGAGAGGATGTCGGCCGTGCCGGCGGGCGGGAACGGGATGATCCAGCGGATCGGCCGTTCCGGCCAGTTGGCCTGGGCGCGCGCCGGCAGCGCGAGGGGCGCGAGGGCGAGGCCGCCGAGCGTGCGGCGGGTGATGGTGCGATGCATCGAAAGCTCTCCCGGTCGGCGGCGGGCTTCCTCGTCCCGACCACGAGGGATGACATAGGCCTAATCCTTGCGTCATCTCAGCCCGCCGCCAGCGCGGCGCAGGCTGCTGCGACGCACCGGCGTGCTGCGCTGCACATCGGGCAGGCAGCCATCGCCCCATCAGGGTGCACAACACGCTTCCGGGCACCGCGGCGCCATGCGACGCTGCCCGACGAGGACGGAAGGATCATCGGAATGCTTCGACGCCACGCCCTGCTCGCCGCGACCGGCGCTGCCCTGGCGCTGCCCACCCTGCGCACGGCGCGCGCGCAGACCGCGCTGCGCTTCACGCTCGACTGGGCGCTGCAGGGCAACCACGGCATGTGGGCGCTCGCCGAGGACCGCGGCATCTATCGGCGCGAGCAGCTTGCGGTGCGCATGGACCGCGGCTTCGGCTCGGGCGATGCGCTGGTGAAGGTGGGCTCCGGTGCCTACGACGTGGGCTTCGCCGACTTCGCCGGCGCGGTGAAGTTCAACGCGGAGAACCCGCAGAACCGGCTGGTGATGATCTACCCGGTCTTCGACCGCACCGCAGCCGCCATCGTGACGCTGCGCGGGCGGGGCATCGAACGCCCGCAGGATGTCGCCGGCAAGAATCTCGGCGCGCCGGAAGGCGAGGGCAGCCGCATGCTCTTCCCCGCCTTCGCGCGCGTTGCGGGCATCAACCCGCAATCGGTGCGCTGGACGTCCATGGCGGCCAACCTGCGCGACACCATGCTGCGCACCGGCCAGGTGGATGCCGTCACCGGCTTCCTCTTCACCGTGCACTTCAACCTGGTGGGCTTGGGCATCGCGGAGGACCAGATCCTCGGCTGGCCCTATGCCGAGCACGGGCTCGACATCTACGGCTCCGGCGTCTTCGCCCGCGCCGAGTGGCTCGAGCGCAACCACGAAACCGCGGCGCGCTTCGTGCGGTCCTCGGTGGAGGGGCTCAAGCTGCTGCTGAACGACGTGCCGGGCGGCATGGCGGCGCTGAAGCGGCGCGAGCCGCTGTTCGATGAGGCGCTGGAGGCCCGCCGCTTCGCCATGACGCGCGACCGCGCCATGCTGACGCCGAACAGCCGCGCCAACGGGCTCGGCCATCTCGACATGGCGCGCGCGCGCCAGCTCGTGACGGTGAACGCCGAGGCGCTCGGCGTCGCCAACCCGCCAGCCGCCGAGACCATGTTCACCGACCGCTACCTGCCGCCGCGCAGCGAGCGGATGATCTGAAGACGCCTCCCTCCCCCGCTTGCGGGGGAGGGCCGGGGTGGGGGTTCGTGACTCGACGCCCCCTCAACCCCAAACCCCCACCCTGACCCTCCCCCGTGAACGGGGGAGGGAACGAGGCGTTCAATGTCCAAGCTCCTGCTCACCGGCGCCCGGGTGCTCGCGCCCGACGCGCTCTCCGCGCCCTTCGCCGAGATCCTGGTCGAGGACGGGCGCATCGCCGCGCTGCTGCCGCCCGGGACGGCGGTGGAGGATGCGCGGCGCCACGACGCGTCCGACCGGCTGGTGATCCCCGGTCTCGTCAACGGCCACACGCATGGCCATGGCGGGCTGGCGAAGGGTGGCGGCGACAAATGGGACCTCGCGCTGTTGCTCGCCCACGCGCCTTGGGTCGGCGGCGGGCGGGGCCTGCAGGACAAGCAGCTCTCCACCGCGCTGACGGCGGTGGAGATGCTGAAGAAGGGCTGCACAGCGGCCTTCGACATGCCGGCCGAGTTCCCCTGCCCCACCGTCGAGGGGCTGGATGCGATGGCCGAGGCCTATGCGGCCGTCGGGCTGCGCGCCGTGCTCGCGCCGATGGTCGCCGACCTCACCTTCTTCCAGGCCACCCCCGGCCTGGTCGAAGCCCTGCCGGCGGAACACCGCGCGCGCGCCGAGGCGATGCGCATGGCCAAGCCAGAGGACACGCTGGCCGCCATCGGCACCGCGGCGCAGTCCTGGAGCCATGGCCGGCGGAACATCCGCCTCGGCTGCGCGCCCACCATCCCGCTGCACGGGACCGACGCCTTCCTCAAGGGCTGCCGCGCGCTCTCGGCCGAATACGGCCTGCCGATGCAGACCCATGTCGCGGAGGCACGCTACCAGGCGGCGGCGGGCGAGCAGCGCTACGGCAAGACCCTGCTCGAGCATATGGACGCACTCGGCCTGGTCGGGCGCTGGTTCAGCGTGGCGCATGGCGTCTGGCTCACGCAATCCGACCTCGAATTGCTGGCGAAGCGCGGCGCGGGGATGTCGCACAACCCGGGCGCCAACATGCGCCTCGCCTCCGGAATCGCGCCGGTCCGCGCGGCGATCCGGGCCGGCGTCACCGTCGGCATCGGCACCGATGGCTCCTCCTCCTCAGACAACCAGAACATGTTCGAGGCGATGCGCCTCGCCGCCTTCGCGTCGCGGCTGTGGGAGGAGGCGACCGAGGAGGACTGGCTCGGCACGGCGGAGACGGTGCGGCTTGCGACCGTCGGCTCCTCGCACCTCGTCGGGCATGACGAGGGCGGCACGATCGAGGCGGGCAAGGCCGCCGACCTCGTTCTGCTCGACCTCGGCCACGTGAACTGGGCGCCGCTGAACGACGCGGCCAACCAGCTCGTCTGGACCGAGGATGGCAGCGCGGTCACCGACGTGATGATCGCCGGCCAGTGGAAGCTCCGCGACCGCGTGGTGCTCGGCCTCGACGAGGCGAAGCTCGCGCGCGACGCCCAGGCCGCCGCGGACCGGCTGCGCGGCGCGAATGCCGAGGTGCGCGCCTGGTGCGAAGCGGTGGCGCCCCACGTCGCCTGCCACTGCCGGGCGCTCGCCGGGGGCTGGACACGCAGCCGACGGCTGCTGCAGGCAAGCTAGCTCCTTCCCGAGACGGATCTCCCGGATGCCCGACACCGACACCCTCGCCGACCTGCTCATCGCCGGCGGCACCGTCGTCAACGAGACCACGCGCTTCCCCGCCGATGTGGCCATGAAGGACGGCGTGATCTGCTTCGTCGGCCACCCGGCCTTCGCCCCGCGCGCGAAGGAGACGCTCGACGCGAAGGGCAAGCTCGTCATCCCCGGCGCGATCGATGTGCACACGCATATCCGCGAGCCGGGCATGACGCACAAGGAGGACTGGACCACCGGCACCCGCGCCGCGGCGGCCGGCGGCGTCACCACGGTCTTCGACATGCCGAACACCGAGCCGGCGGTTTCCTCGCCCGAGATCCTCGCGGCGAAGCGCGAGGCGGCGGAGCGCCAGGCGATCGTCAACTACGGGCTCTACGGCATCCTCGACGAGCGCTCGCTCGACCATCTCGAGGGGCTCGCCGCGGCCGGCGTCATCGGCTTCAAGCTGTTCCTCGGCAACACCACCGGCAACAACCCCGCCCCGAACGACGGCGCCGTGCTGGAGGGCTTCGAGATCCTGGCCGGGCTCGGCCTGCGCTGCTCGATCCATGCCGAGAACTCGCCGATCCTGTTCTGGCGCGAGAACCGCATGAAGGCGGCGGGGCGCGACGACGCCTTCGCCCATCTCGCGGCGCGGGCCGATGTCGCGGCGCTGGAATCGCTCTCCCGCTCCATCGTGCTGTCGGAGTGGACCGGCGCGCGGATCCACATCGTGCATGAGAGCTGCATGCGGTCGATCCCGGTGATCCGCGACGCCAAGGCGCGCGGCGTGCCGATGACGGTCGAGACCTGCCCGCAATACGTGCTGCTCGCGGCCGAGGACCTGACCGGCGATGCGGGGCGCATCGCCCGCCTCAACCCGCCGATCCGCGAAGGGCGGCAGCGCGAGCCGATCCTGCAGGCGCTCCTCGACGGGACCATCGACATCCTCGGCACCGACCACGCGCCGCATGCGATGGAGGAGAAGCAGCGCCCCTCCTTCTGGGACAACGCCTGCGGCTTCCCGGGCGTCGAGACCTCCATGCGGCTCATGCTGACGCTGGTGCATGAGGGGCGGATGACGATGGAGCAGTATGTCCGCATGGCCAGCGCCGCCCCGGCACGCGCCTTCGGCCTCTGGCCCCGCAAGGGCGTGGTGCAGCCGGGGGCGGATGGCGACATCGCCGTGGTGGATCCCGCGCAGCGCCATGTCATCCGCGGCGCCGAGCTGCACAGCATCCGCAGCCCCTTCACCCCCTTCGAGGGCATGGCGACGGTCGGCGGACCCGTCGCCACGATCGTGCGCGGGCGGGTCGTGATGCGGGACGGGAAGGTGCTCGACGCGCCGGGCTGGGGCAGGATGGAGCGGCCGCAGATGCCGAAGCCGGAGCCGCGCAACCTGGCCACCACCACCCGCGCGATCCTGCGGCCGGGAGCGCAGCCCTGGTGAAACCGGGGCGAGTCCGAGGGGCGAGTCCGGGACATGAGTCCGTGGGTGAGTCCTCTGGGCCACAGCCCGTTCGGCGCGGCGGTACTGCTCGCAGGAATGCAACGCACACGGTGATTTTCTTCGCGGCACACAGTATGTTCCCGGCGTAACCAACTGCCGGGGGCCTCGTCTTTATGCCGATCCTGCGCCGATCCCTGCTGGCGGCCGGCGCCCTTGCGCCTGCTGCGGCACCGGCGCTCGGCCAGAATTTCCAGCCCTTCCCCGAGCGCGGGCGTCGGCGCTGGGCGCGGGAGATGCCGATCATCCGCGTCGGGCTGCCCAGCGTCGAGGCGGATGGCGGTGCGCTCGCCCGCTACGACGGCTACGCCCGGCTGCTCGAGACGACGTACGGCGTGCCCGTCTCCACCTTCCAGCCCGCCAGCGAAGCCGAGATGGTCCAGGCCTTCGCGGGCGGCATGATCGACTTCGCCTTCATGTCGGCGATGGGCTACGCCGCGACCTGGCAGGAGACCAGCGGCGGCGTCGAGCCGGTGCTGGTGACGCTCGGCCCGGATGGCAGCTCCGGCATCATTTCCGTCGTGATCGTGCGCTCCGACTACTGGATCCTGGACTTCGAGATGCTGCAGCGGCGCAGCTTCGCCTGGGTCGCGCGGGAGAGCATGGAGGGCCACCTGCTCCCGCGCATGGAGATGCGGGCACAGGGCGTGGACCCGGACCGGTTCTTCGGCCGGACGGTCTTCGCCGGCGGCCACGAGCAGGCGATCCTCGCGGTGATCACGCGACAGGTGGACGGCGCGGTGACCTGGGCCTCGGGCACGGGCGAGGAGCGCGAGGGATTCAGCCGCAGCACGATGCGCGACATGGCGGCGGCCAACATGATTCGGCTCGACGACCTTCGCTTCGTGTGGCGTTCCGGCCTCATCCCGAACGCACCGCTCGTCATGCGGCGGAACGTCGCGACCGGCTTCCGGGACGATATGCTGAGCTTCCATTTCGCGCTGCCCAGCGGGCGGCCCGACATCCTCCGCAGCCTGGGCCGGCCGCTCGGCTGGGGCCCGACCGCGCACAGCTTCTACGAGCGCTTCGTGCAGCTCCGCATCGACCAGGCGGAGCAGTCGCGCCGAGCCGAGGAACAGCGGCGGCGCGAGGAGGAGGTGCGCCTCGCCGCCGAGGAACAGAAGCGCCGCGAGGAGGCGGTGAAGCGCCGGCGCGAGCTCGCCGAGGAGCGCCGGCGGAGGTTCGAGGCGCAGTTCCGCTGAGGCATCGCGGCAGATGAACCGCCCGGACCGTCACGCTATGGTCGCACACCGCAACCAACGCCGGAGCCCCCCATGATGCCGTCCCGCCGCGCGCTTCTCGCGACCGCCCTTCTGGCGCCGGCCGGCGCGCTCGCGCAGCCGCGTCCTGCGCCGCAGCCGATGCCGCCGCGTGGCCGGCGCGACTGGGCGCAGCAGGTGCCGCAGCTCCGCATCGGCATCCTGGGCGGCGAGAACGAGGCCGACCGCATGGGACGCTATGGCGCCTATGGGCGGCTGCTGGAGGAGACCTTCGGCGTGCCGGTGCGCCTGTTCCAGGCCTCCGACTATTCCGGCGTGGTGCAGGCCTTCGCGGGACGGCACATCGAGATGGCGAGCATGTCGCCCGCCGCCTATGCCGCCGCCTGGGTGGAATCGAACGGCAATGTCGAGCCGTTCCTGGTGACGCAGGAGGCCGACGGCAGCACGAGCTACATCGCGGTGATGTTCGCCCGCGCCGATTCCGGCATCACGAGCCTCGAGCAGATGCGCGGGCGGGCGATGGCCTGGTCCGACCCGAACAGCGCCTCCGGCTTCCTCATCCCGCGCGCCGCGCTCCGCCAGCAGGGCATCAACCCCGAGACCTTCTTCGGCCGCAGCGGCTTCGCCGGCGGGCATGAGCAGGCGATCGTCGCGGTGCTCGGCCGGCAGTTCGACGCCGGCGTGACCTGGGCGTCGGGCGTCGGCGACGAGGCGCAGGGCTTCTCCCGCGGGATGCTGCGCGCGACGGCCGAGAAGGGCCTGCTCAACATGCGCGACATCCGCATCATCTGGCGCTCGGGCCCGATCCAGAACGGGCCGCTGGTGGTGCGCAAGGACACGCCTGACGCCTTCAAGCGCGACATGACGGCCTTCCACCTGGCGCTTCCGTCGTCGCATCCGGAGATCCATCGCGCGGTGGAGCGCGGCACGACGATCGGCTGGGTGCCGACGCGCCACGAGGACTACGAGCTCTTCGTGCAGATGCGCCGCGAGGAACAGCAGCAGCGGCGCCAGCGGGGGTGAGGCGGCGTCGGGAGGGGCGTTGCCCCTCCCGGAGGGGGCGTGGCGCGCCCAAGACGACGGATGCGACAGTGACGCCCCCTCCCACGCCCCCCGAAAACACATGCAGGTCCAGGAGCCTCCAGGCTCCTGGCGGGTGGGGTTCGGGGAGGGCAGCGCCCTCCCCGCGCTGCTCAGTCCACGTTCGCGCGGGCGTCTCGGACCACCTGCGCCCAGCGCTGGACGTCGCGTTCCTGCACGGCGCGGAACTCCTCGGGCGTGCGGACCGTGGGTGGCTCGATGCCCTGGTCCTGAATCAGCCAGGTGCGGAACTCGGGCTCCGAGATGATGCGCAGGATCTCCTCGTTCAGGCGGCGCGTGATCTCGGGCGGGAGGTTGGCGGGGCCGAAGATGCCGTACCAGGTCGTGCTCTCGAAATCGGGCAGGCCGCAGGCCTCCGAAACCGTCGGCACGTCGGGCAGTGCGGGGATGCGCGTGCGGGTCGTGACGGCCAGGCCGCGCACCTGGCCCTGCTGGATCATCGGGATCGCCGGGCCGGTCTGGTTGAAGAAGATATCGATCTGGCCGCCGAGCAGCGCGGTGACGACGCCGCCCTGGCCGGTGAAGGGCACGTGGACGATGTCGAGGTTGGCCGCGGTGGCGAAGCGCGCCCCGGCGAGATGCGTGGAGGCGCCGTTGCCGGTGCTGCCGTAGTTCAGCGCGCCGGGCCGCTCGCGCGCATCGGCGATGACATCCCGGCAGGTGAGGTATTGCCCGCGGCGCTCGATGCTCGTGGTCAGGATGTTCGGCACGTCGCCGAGATGGGTGATGGGCGTGAAGTCGCGCAGCACGTCGAAGCTGAGACGTCGGTAAAGCGTCGCGTTGATCGCATGCGTCCCCGCGGTGCCGAACAGGATCGTGTGGCCGTCCGGGCGTGCCTTCGCGACGAAGTCGGAGGCGACGTTGCCGCCGGCGCCGATGCGCGGGTTGACCACCACGGGCTGGCCGAGCGCGCGCGACAGCGGATCGGCGATGCGCCGCGCATAGATCCCGACGCCGGAGCTGTTCGGGAAGCCGATCGTCATCTCGATCGGGCGCGTCGGCCAGGCGGGCTGCTGCGCGGCCGCAGGCGCGGCGGCGAGCAGGGCCGGCAGGGCAAGGGCGAGCAGGCGGCGCGTCGGCGTCATCGTCGTTTCTCCGGCGGTTCGCGGGCCAATTGAGGGTGCAGGTGGGCGGGAGGCAACCCCCGTCGCCTCTCGCGCGAAGTCCCGATAGGCTTCCCCCATGCAGCCGCCATCCACATCTCCCCGCATCGCCCGCGGAGGGAAATCCATCTACGGCGCGCCGCTCGGCATCCTCATGCTCGAGGCGCGATTCCCGCGCATCCCGGGCGACATGGGCAATGGCGAGACCTGGCCCTTCCCGGTGCTGTTCCGCGTGGTGCGCGGGGCGAGCCCGGAGAAGGTCGTGCTGAAGGGCGCGCGCGGCCTGCTGCCGGACTTCGTCGCGGCGGCGCGCGATCTCGTGGACCTCGGCGCCGAGGCGATCACCACCAACTGCGGCTTCCTCTCGCTGTTCCAGGCGGAGCTAGCGGCGGCCGTGCAGGTGCCGGTCGCGACCTCCTCGCTCCTGCAGGTGCCCTGGGTGCAGGCGATGCTGCCGCCGGGGAAGCGCGTCGGCGTGATCGCCGTCAGCCGCGGCTCGCTGACGCCGGCGCATCTGGACGCCGCGGGCGTGCCGCGCGACGTGCCGGTGGAGGGCACGGAGGACGGGCGTGAGTTCTTCCGCGTGCTCATCAAGGCCGAGGCGCAGGACATGGATGTCGCGCTCGCCGAGCAGGACATCGTGGAGGCCGGCCGCCGGCTGGTCGCACGGCATCCGGAGGTCGGCGCCATCGTGCTGGAATGCACCAACATGCCGCCCTACGCGGCGGCGCTGCGCGAGGCGCTCGGCCTGCCGGTCTACGACATCTACTCGATGATCACCTGGTTCCACGCCGGGCTGCGGCCGCGGCGGTTCTGAC
>NZ_JAKJIB010000116.1 GCF_021864505.1 Falsiroseomonas oryziterrae | reverse complement strand
CGCGCGAGCTGGCCCTGGCTGGGGGGACGGCGCCGGCGCGAAGGCGGCGGCAGCCGACTCGCGGGCGGGCGCGCCGCCACCCCGGCCGCGGCACCGCGGCTTGCGATTGGGGGAGGGTACGTCACCCGGTCTGTATGGGCCTCGGGGGGGCGGCGGTCAACGAGCCAATACGATCCGACAAGATTTGTGCCAGACCGTGTTCAGGCTGGTTGACGAAACCGTGACGATGCCGGCACGAGGCGCCAGGCGCTGCCCCGCTGACGTCAGTGGGTGAAGATGTCGGGATCCTCGTAGCCCAGCAGGTCGAGCCGGGCGCGGGTCGGCAGGAAGGCGAAGCAGGATTCGGCCAGCTCCAGCCGGCCCTCCCGCTCGAGCAGCGCCTTCAGCCGGGCCCAGAGGGCATGCAGGTGCAGGACGTCGGAGGCGGCGTAGGCCAGCTGCTCGGGCGAGAGCTCCGGCGAGCCCCAGTCGCTCGACTGCTGCTGCTTCGACAACTCGACGCCGAGCAGTTCCTTGCAGAGGTCCTTCAGCCCGTGCCGGTCGGTGAAGGTGCGCACCAGCTTCGCCGCGATCTTGGTGCAGGCCACCGGGGCCACGGTGACGCCCAGCGCCTTGTGGAGCGCGGCGAGGTCGAAGCGGGCGAAATGGAAGATCTTGAGGACCTTGGGATCCTCGAGCAGCCGCTTGAGGTTCGGGCAGTCGCCGCCACGCCCGCCGAGGGACGGCGGCAGGATCTGCACGCAATGCGCGGTGCCGTCGCCGGCCGAGAGCTGGACGAGGCAGAGCCGGTCGCGCCGATGGTCGAGGCCCATCGTCTCGGTGTCGATCGCCACCACGGCGCCGAGATCGAGCCCGTCGGGCAGGTCGTGCCGGTGCAGCCGGATCATGGCGTCCTGCATGAAGAGGGTTTCGCCCACACGCCACCTGCGTCAGGGGCCGGCGAGGCCGGCGATGGTGCCCAGGAAAGGACTCGAACCTTCACGGCCTCGCGGCCACAGGTACCTGAAACCTGCGCGTCTACCAATTCCGCCACCTGGGCAGGTGCGCGTCGCGTCGTAGTGGGTCGCGGCGAGGCGCGCTCTCTACGGTCGGCGCGCCGGGGCGTCAAGCGGGCCGGGTCGCGACCGGCGCGCCTTGGCGCTGGCGCGCCCGACCCATATGGTCCGCCGCAACGAGAAGGAGTGACGCGATGCGCGGTCTGCTGGAGCGCAAGGTGGCGACGGTGTTCGGCGGCTCCGGCTTCATCGGGCGCTATGTGGTCCAGCGGCTGGCGCAGCAGGACTATGTGGTGCGCGTGGCCGTGCGCGACCCGGCCGGGGCGCGCTTCCTGCAGACGCAGGGACGGGTCGGGCAGATCGTGCCGCTCGCCGCGCCGATCACCGATGCCGCCGCCGTCGCCCGCGCGGTCGAGGGCGCAGAGGTGGTGGTGAACCTGATCGGCATCCTCTACGAGCGCCGGGCCGGCGACTTCGACCGCCTGCAGGGCCAGGCGCCGGGCGAGGTTGCCCGCGCGGCCAAGGCGGCCGGGGCGACGAGCTTCGTGCATGTCTCGGCGATCGGCGCAGACGCCGCTTCACCCAGCCTCTATGCGCGCAGCAAGGCGGCGGGCGAGGCAGGGGTGCGCGCGGCCTTCCCGGAGGCGACGATCCTCCGACCCTCGGTGGTCTTCGGGCCCGAGGACGAGTTCTTCAACCGCTTCGCGGCGATGGCGCGGCTGCCCTTCATGCCGGTGGTGGCCGGCGCCACCCGCTTCCAGCCGGTCTATGTCGGGGACGTGGCGGATGCGGTCGCGGCGGCGCTGGCGCGGCCCGAGGCGCGCGGGAAGACCTACGAGCTGGGCGGGCCGCGCGTGATGAGCATGCGGGAGGTGCTGCGCTTCATCCTCGACACCACCCGCCGCCGGCGGCCGATGGTGGACATGCCGATGGGCCTGATGCGCTTCCAGGCGGGGCTGCTCCAGAAGCTGCCGGTGCCGCCCCTGACCCAGGACCAACTCCTGCTGCTGGAGCGGGACAATGTGGTGGGGGAAGGCGTGCCGGGTCTCGCGGATCTCGGCATCGCGGCCAAGGCGGTCGAAACGGTCGTGCCGGGTTACCTGAAGCGGTTCCGCCCGGGCGGTGGGCGGCGGGAAGCGGCCTGAAGGTCCGAAGCGGACATTTTGGGGCTGGTCGCTCGGCCCCGCGCCCCAGGCAAAGCGGGTCGCCGCGGAAAAAAGGTAACTAATGCTGCCGTAAACGGCCGAAACGGACTCGCATCGCCCGCGGGCATGCTGTAGAGGCGCCCTCCGACGACGCCGCGCGCCTCCCCGCGCGGTCTGGGGGAATGCCGCCATGGCCGACCGGATGCTGCAATTCGTGCGCCTCGACCAGCGCATGCCCGAGAAGCGGGACGCGTCGGAACGCCGTGCCGACTTCGGCGAGATCTACCGCGAGTTCGAGCCCGCCGCCGCGGCCTCCCAGGCCAGCCGCTGCTCCCAATGCGGGGTGCCCTTCTGCCAGGTGCATTGCCCGCTCAACAACAACATACCCGACTGGCTGAAGCTGACCGCCGAGGGCCGGCTCGAGGAGGCCTACGAGGTCGCCTCCGCCACCAACACCTTCCCCGAGATCTGCGGCCGCATCTGCCCCCAGGACCGGCTCTGCGAAGGCAACTGCGTCATCGAGAAGGGCTTCGGCTCGGTCACCATCGGCTCGGTCGAGAAGTACATCACGGACACGGCGTGGGAGCGCGGCTGGGTGAAGGCGCCGACGCCGAAGCGCGAACTGGCGCAGTCGGTCGGCATCATCGGCGCCGGGCCCGCCGGCCTCGCCGCGGCGGAGCGGCTGCGCGTGCGCGGCTACCAGGTGCATGTCTATGACCGCTACGATCGCGTCGGCGGGCTGATGATCTACGGCATCCCGAACTTCAAGCTGGAGAAGGACGTCGTCCTCCGCCGCTGGAAGCAGTTCGAGGAAGGCGGGATCCGCTTCCACCTGAACACGCAGGTCGGCAAGGACGTGTCGCTGGCGGAGCTCCGCGCGCGGCACGATTCGGTGCTGATCGGCACGGGCGTCTACAAGGCGCGCGACATGCAGGCGCCGGGCATCGGGCTGAAGGGCATCGTGCCGGCGCTCGACTACCTCACCGCCTCCAACCGCAAGGGGCTTGGCGAGGCGGTCGCGGCCTTCGAGGACGGCACGCTCGACGCCACGGGCAAGCATGTCGTCGTCATCGGCGGCGGCGACACCGCGATGGATTGCGTGCGCACCGCCGTGCGGCAGGGCGCGGCATCGGTCACCTGCCTCTACCGGCGTGACAAGGCGAACATGCCGGGCTCGATGCGCGAGGTGTACAACGCCGAGGAAGAGGGCGTGCGCTTCGAATGGCTCGGCGCGCCGGAAGCCTTCCGTGGTGACGACCGGGTGCGCGGCGTCGTCGCGCACCGCATGCATCTCGGCCTGCCCGACGCGACCGGCCGCCAGCAGGTGACGAAGGTGGAGGGCAGCCGCTTCGAGCTGCCGGCCGACCTCGTCATCATGGCGCTTGGCTTCGACCCCGAGGACCTGCCCAAGGCCTTCGAGGAGCCGGCGCTGCCGGTCACGAAGTGGGGCACGCTGAAGGTGGACCACCGCACCATGATGACCGCGCTGCCCGGCGTCTTCGCCGCCGGCGACATCGTGCGCGGCGCCAGCCTCGTCGTCTGGGCGATCCGCGACGGCCGCGACGCGGCCGAGCAGATGCACGCCTACATGCAGCAGAAGGCGAGCCCGCTCGCCGTGGCCGCGGAGTGAACAGCATGGCCCCGCATTCCTTCGGCGAGAACGGTTCCGACTTCGCCGCCACCTACGCCGCCAACCGCGACCTGCTCGCCTCCGCCGCGCATATCGACGTGACGGAGCACGATGCCTGCGGCGTCGGCCTCGTCGCGGCGCTCGACGGCAAGGCCAGCCGCAAGGTCGTGCAGGCCGGCATCGACGCGCTGAAGGCGGTCTGGCATCGCGGCGCGGTGGATGCCGACGGCAAGACCGGCGACGGCGCGGGCATCCATATCGAGATCCCGCAGGACTTCTTCGCCGAGGTGGTGGAGCGCGGCGGCGACAAGGTGCGCCCCGGCCGCATCGCGGTCGGCATGGTCTTCCTGCCCAAGACGGATCTCGGCGCGCAGGAGCGCTGCCGCCAGATCGTCGAGACCGAGGTGCTGAACGCCGGCTACGCCATCTATTCCTGGCGCCAGGTGCCGATCGACGTCGCCTGCATCGGCGAGAAGGCGAACGCGACCCGCCCCGAGATCGAGCAGATCCTGATCTGGGATCCCGAGCGGCGCGACGAGGCGACCTATGAGCGCGACCTCTACGTCATCCGCCGCCGGATCGAGAAGCAGGCGATCGCCGCGCAGATCCCCGAGCTCTACCTCTGCTCGCTCTCCTGCCGCTCGATCATCTACAAGGGCATGTTCCTGGCGGAGAGCCTGACGGAGTTCTTCCCGGACCTGCTCGACGAGCGCTTCGTCAGCCGCTTCGCGATCTACCACCAGCGTTACTCGACCAACACCTTCCCGACCTGGCGCCTGGCGCAGCCCTTCCGCGTGCTCGCCCACAACGGCGAGATCAACACGCTGCACGGCAACGTCAACTGGATGAAGAGCCACGAGACGCGGCTCGCCCACCGGCTGCTCGATCCCTTCATGGACGACATCAAGCCGGTGGTGCAGGCGGGCGGGTCGGACACCGCGACGCTCGACAACGTCTTCGAGCTGCTGGTGCGTGGCGGGCGCGACGCGCCGATGGCCAAGGCGATGCTGATTCCGGAGAGCCTCGGCAACAACGCGACGATGCCGGAGGCGCATCGCGAGCTCTTCCTCTACTGCAACGCGGTGATGGAGCCCTGGGACGGCCCGGCGGCGATCTGCGCGACCGACGGCCAGTGGGTGATCGCCGGCCTCGACCGCAACGGCCTGCGGCCCATGCGCTACACGGTGACGGACGACGGCATGCTCGTCGTCGGCTCCGAGACCGGCATGGTGAAGCTGCCGGAGGACGCGATCGTGTCGAAGGGCCGCGTCGGCCCCGGCCAGTGCATCGGCGTGGATCTTTCGACCGGGCGCTTCTACGGCGACACCGAGCTCAAGGACATGCTCGCCGCCCGCAAGCCCTTCGGCGAGTGGACGAAGCGCACGACCAAGATCGACGGCATCGTCAAGGCGAATGCCGACGAGGTGGTGGAGCTGACCGGCGAGGCGCTGCGCCGCCGCCAGCTGGCCGTCGGCTACACGCTCGAGGAGCTGGAGACGATCCTGCACCCGATGGTGGAGGACGCGAACGAGGCCGTCGGCAGCATGGGCGACGACACGCCCATCGCGGTGCTCTCCGGTCAGTACCGCGGCATCCATCACTATTTCCGGCAGTCCTTCAGTCAGGTCACCAACCCGCCGATCGACAGCCTGCGCGAGACGCGGGTGATGACGATCAAGACGCGCCTCGGCAACCTCGGGAACATCCTCGACGAGGACCCGACGCAGTGCGACATGCTCATGCTGGACAGCCCGGTGCTGTCCAACGCCGAGTTCGCCGCGATGCGCGCCTATATGGGCGACACCGCCTGCGTGGTGGACGCGACCTTCCCGGTCGCCGAGGGCGAACAGGGGCTGCGCCGCCATATCGAGCGTATCCGGCGCGAGGCGGAGGACGGCGTGCGCTCCGGCTGCACCCACGTCATCCTGACCGATGAGAACCAGGGCCCGGAGCGCGCCGCGATCCCGATGATCCTGGCGGTCGGCGGCGTGCACACGCATCTGGTGAAGTCGAGCCTGCGCACCTTCACGAGCCTTAACGTGCGCTGCGCCGAGGCGATCGACGTGCACTACATCGCCGTGCTGATCGGCGCGGGTGCCACCACGGTGAACGCCTATCTCGCGCAGGAAAGCATCGCCGACCGGCACCGTCGGGGCCTGTTCGGCAGCCTGTCCCTCAAGGACTGCGTCGCCCGCTACAAGAAGGCGGTGGACAAGGGTCTGCTGAAGATCATGTCCAAGATGGGCATCGGCGTCCTGTCCTCATATCGCGGCGGCATGAACTTCGAGGCGATCGGCCTCTCGCGCGCGCTGGTGGCGGAGTTCTTCCCGGGCGTGCCGTCGCGCATCTCGGGCATCGGTCTCTCGGGCATCGCGCGCCGCGTGCTCGCGCTGCATGCCAAGGCCTGGGACGCGGATGCGGTCACGCTGCCGGTCGGCGGCCTCTATAAGCTGCGCCGCCGCGGCGAGAACCACGCCTTCGACGGCAGCCTGATCCACACGCTGCAGAAGGCGGTGGAGACCGACAGCTACCAGACCTTCAAGCGCTACTCCGAGGGCGTGCGGAAGCTCCCGCCGGTGGCGCTGCGCGACCTGCTCGACTTCCGCACCGAGGGCCGCACGGCCGTGGCGCTCGAGGAGGTCGAGAGCATCACCGAGATCCGCAAGCGCCTGGTCGCGCCCGGCATCTCGCTGGGTGCCCTGAGCCCGGAGGCGCATGAGACGCTCTCCATCGCCATGAACCGCATCGGCGCCCGGTCCGACAGCGGCGAGGGCGGCGAGGATCCGGCGCGGGCGCGGCCGCGGCCGAACGGCGATAACGCCAACTCGGCGATCAAGCAGATCGCCTCGGGCCGCTTCGGCGTGACCGCCGAGTACCTGAACAACTGCCGCGAGATCGAGATCAAGGTCGCGCAGGGCGCCAAGCCCGGTGAGGGCGGGCAGCTGCCCGGCTTCAAGGTGACGGAGCTGATCGCGAAGCTCCGCCACTCCACGCCCGGCGTGATGCTGATCAGCCCGCCGCCGCACCACGACATCTACTCGATCGAGGACCTCGCCCAGCTCATCTACGACCTGAAGCAGATCAACCCGGATGCGACGGTCTGCGTGAAGCTCGTGGCGCGGTCGGGCATCGGCACGATCGCGGCGGGCGTCGCCAAGGCGAAGGCCGATGCGATCCTGGTCTCCGGCCATTCCGGCGGCACCGGCGCCTCCCCGGTCTCGTCCATCAAGTATGCCGGCCTGCCCTGGGAGATGGGGCTCAGCGAGACGCACCAGGTGCTGCAGCTCAACCGGCTGCGTCACCGCGTGAAGCTGCGCACCGATGGCGGCATCAAGACCGGCCGCGACGTGGTGATCGCGGCCATGCTCGGCGCCGAGGAATTCGGCATCGGCACGGCGAGCCTGGTCGCCATGGGCTGCATCATGGTTCGCCAGTGCCACTCCAATACCTGCCCGGTCGGCGTCTGCACGCAGGACGAGGCGCTGCGCGCCAAGTTCACGGGCAGCCCGGAGAAGGTGATCAACCTGTTCAGCTTCGTGGCGGAGGAGGTGCGGGAGATCCTCGCCTCCCTCGGCTTCCGCAGGCTGACCGACGTGATCGGCCGCACCGACCTGCTCCGCCAGGTCAGCCGCGGCTCCGAGGACCTCGACGACCTCGACCTGAACCCGCTGCTGGTGAAGGCCGATGCCGGCCCCCATCCCGCCTGGTGCGACATGGAAGGTCGCAACGAGGTGCCGGAGACGCTCGACGCCGACATGATCCGCGACGCCGCGGCGCTGTTCCAGCGCGGCGAGAAGATGCAGCTGCAGTACAACATCCGGAACACGCACCGCGCGATCGGGACGAAGATCTCGTCGAAGATCGTGCGGAAGTTCGGGATGAACGCGCTGCAGCGCGGGCACCTCACCGTTCGCCTCCGCGGCTCGGCCGGCCAGTCGCTCGGCGCCTTCGCCGTGCGGGGCCTCAAGCTCGAGGTGTTCGGCGACGCCAACGACTATGTCGGCAAGGGCCTCTCGGGCGGCACCATCGTGGTGCGTCCCGCGCCCTCCTCGAAGCTCGTCTGGAACGAGAACACCATCATCGGCAACACGGTGCTCTATGGCGCCACCGGCGGCGCGCTCTTCGCGGCCGGCCAGGCCGGCGAGCGCTTCGCGGTGCGCAACTCCGGCGCGCTGGCGGTGGTCGAGGGCTGCGGCGCCAATGGCTGCGAGTACATGACCGGCGGCTGCGCGGTCATCCTCGGGCCGGTCGGCGACAATTTCGGCGCCGGATTCACCGGCGGCATGGCCTTCGTCTACGACGCCGACGAGGCCTTCGAGCGGCGCGTGAACCCCGAGACGCTGCTGTGGCGGCGCCTCGGCGGCAGCGCGCATTGGGAGGAGACGCTGAAGGACCACGTCGCCCGCCATGTGCGGGAGACGGGCAGCCCCTTCGCGGCCCGCCTGCTCAACAACTGGGAGGTCGAGCGGGCGCGCTTCTGGCACGTCGTGCCGAAGGACTACGCGAAGTACCTGCCGAAGCCGATCGAGGACGTTCCGGCGGTCGCGGCAGAGTGATCACGCGCCGCGCCCCGCGGGGCGCGGCGCCTTTCCGACACGGCCGCCGCCGGCCGTTGGTATCCCTGGATGGCGCGGCCCGGTTGGCCGCGCCATGCCTGCATGCGATATGGAAGGCGAATCCACGCCGCAGGCCATGCGAATCCTCTATCACCTCCCGCTCTCGCCTTTCTCGCGCAAGGTCCGGCTCGCCCTGGCCGAGAAGCGGATTCCCTTCGACCTCCGCATCGAGCGGATCTGGGAGCGGCGCGAGGAGTTCCTGACCATCAACCCGGCCTGCACCGTGCCCGTCCTGCAGGACGTCAACGGCCTGGTCGTCACCGAGTCCTACGCGATCTGCGAGTATCTCGACGAAGCCTATCCGGACATGCCGCTGCTCGGGCGGACACTGGCCGAGCGGGCGGAGGTGCGCCGCCTCGTCGGCTGGTTCGACGACAAGTTCAACATCGAGGTGACGCGCAACCTGCTCGAGGAGAAGCAGATGAAGCGTCTGCTCGGCCGCGGCAATCCGGATGCGGGCGCCATCCGTGCGGGATACGCGAACCTTCGGTCGCACCTCGAGTATCTCGGCTGGCTGGCGGAGACGCGCGCCTGGCTCGCGGGCCCGAATCTCAGCCTCGCCGATCTCGCCGCCGCGGCGCATCTCTCCGCCCTCGACTACATGGGCGACGTCGACTGGAGCATGAGCGAGGCCGCCAAGGACTGGTATGCCCGCATGAAGTCGCGCCCGTCCTTCCGTCCGCTGCTGGCGGAGCGCGTCACCGGCACCTCGCCTCCCGCGCACTACGCCGACCTCGATTTCTGATCCCGCCGCAGGTCGGGCGGCGCCCGCGCAGGGCGCCACGGCCTGCCGCTATCCGGCCAGCAGCCGCCAGAGCAGCGGCAGCAGCAGCGCGGTCGCCAGGGCGTTCAGACCCATGGCGAGTCCGCTGAAGGCGCCGGCGGTCGCGTTCACGCTGAGGGCGCGCGCCGTTCCGATCCCGTGTGCCGCGGTGCCCATGGCAAGCCCGCGCGCCCGCCAGTCCCTGACCTTGAGCAGGTCGAGGACGAGCGGCCCGAGCGCGGCGCCGACGATCCCGCTCAGGATCACGACGACGGCGGTCAGCGAAGGCAGGCCGCCGATCGCTTCCGCGATGCCCATCGCGACCGGTGTCGTCACGGACCGCGGGGCGAGGCTCGCGGTCACCTCCGGCGCTGCCGAGAGCGAGAGCGCAATCGCGACTCCGGCCGCGGCGGCGAAGGCGCCGCCGGTGACCACGGCCGCGACGGCAGCCGCGGCGGAGCGGCGGACGAGCGCGATCTGGCGGTAGAGCGGCACCGCGAGCGCCACCGTTGCGGGCCCGAGCAGGAAATGCACGAACTGCGCGCCGGCGAAGTAGTCGCGGTAGGGAATCCCGGCCGCCAGCAGCCCGCTGGCCAATAGCGCGACCGCGATCAGGACCGGGTTCGTCAGCGGATGCTGGCCGCAGGCGTCGTGGATCCGGACGGCAACCAGCCAGGCGACCAGGGTGGCGGCCAGCGCCGCCAGCGGCTCGCGCGCCAGATAGACCCAGATGTCGGCGAGCTCGTTCACCCGGGGTTCTTCCGCAGCAGGGCCTGCGCGATGCGCCCGGTCAGCGCGATCGCGGCCAGCGTGCCGGCCAGGACCGCCAGCGACAGCGGCGCCCAGTCCCGCGCCAGCAGCGGCAGGTGCAGCACCACGCCGACGCCCGCAGGCACGAAGAGCAGCCCGAGATTGCTCAGCAACCCGTCCGCCGTGCGCCCCAGTTCCTCGGGCGCCGCGCGTCGTCGCGCCGCAAGCGCCAGGAACAGCAGCACCATGCCGATCACGGGCCCGGGCACCGGCAGGTTCAGAAGGCGCACCAGCACCTCGCCGGCGAGCTGGCAGACGAGCAGGGCGGTGATGCCGCCGATCATGCCGTCAGCGCCGCGACGGCCCGGCTTCGCTCAGGGCGAGGTTCTGGATGGCGAGGTCCGCGGTCGCGCTGTTCGGCGCCAGATCCACGGCGCGCTCCCAGTCCATCCGGGCACCCTCCGTGTCGCCCGCAAGCTGGCGCAGGATGCCGCGCTCCAGCAGCGCCTCGGCATTGTCGGGGGAGATCGCGAGCGCGCGTTCGACATCGCGCCGCGCAGCGTCGGCGCGGTCCATGTGCCGCCACGCCGCGGCGCGGAACACGTAGGCCTCGGCGCGCGTCGGCTCGAGCTGCAAGGCGCGGTCGAGGTCGCCGACCGCCTCGCCGTAGCGCCCCAGCGTGGCGAGGGCGAGGGCGCGGTCCATCAGCAGGTCCGCATCCTCGGGCGTGAGGGTCAGCGCCAGCGTCGTCGCCGCGAAGGCGCGGTTGCTGTCGCCGGAGACCAGCCAGGCCTGCGCCGCCTGGGCATAGACCGCGGCGCGCGCTGGGCGACCCGCGAGCGAGGCGGCGGCGATCGCCTCCAGCCGCTCGGCCGCGCGACGTGGCTCGCCGAGCGCGACGAGGGCCAGCGCCGCGCAATGCCGCGCG
>NZ_JAKJIB010000115.1 GCF_021864505.1 Falsiroseomonas oryziterrae | reverse complement strand
GCCGGCCGACAAGATCGCGGCGGTGCGCGAGGAGGCCGAGCGCGCGCCGACCGCCATGGTGGGCGACGGCGTGAACGATGCGCCGGCGCTCGCCGCCGCCGATGTCGGCATCGCGATGGGCGCGCATGGCACCGCCGCCGCCGCGGAAGCCGGCGACGTCGTGCTGCTGGTGGACCGCGTGGACCGCGTGGCGGAGGCGCTGGCCATCGCGCGGCGCGCGCGGCGCATCGCGCTGCAGGCGATCTGGCTCGGCATGGGCCTGTCGGGCCTCGCCATGGTGGTCGCCGCCGCCGGCTACCTCACGCCGCTCGCCGGCGCGCTGGTGCAGGAGGCGATCGACGTCTTCGCCATCCTCTACGCGCTGACGGCGCTGCGCCCGGGCGCCGCCGAGGCCGGGCCCATGGCGCTGCCGCCCGAGGCGGGGCTGGCCGAGCGCCATGCGGAGCATGCCGGGCTGCGCCAGCTGGCGGATGCGCTGCGCGAGGGGGCGGAGGCGATCGGACCGTCGCCCGGCTTGCTGCCCGCGCTCGACGGCATCGAGCGGCGCCTGCGGGCCGAGTTGCTGCCGCATCAGCGCGAGGAGGAGCGCGCGCTCTACCCGGAGGCGGCGCTGCGTCTCGGCGGTATCGATCCGATGGCGTCGCTGCTGCGCATGCATGCCGAGATCGAGACGCTCGCCGAGCGGATCGGCGTGCTGCTGCGCCTGGCGCGCGACGGCGGCGACTGGGACTCGGTCGGGCCGGAACTGCGGCGCGCGCTGTTCGGGCTCGAGGCGCTGCTGCGGCTGCACCTGGCGGCGGAGGAGGAGATCCTGGCCAGCCTGTCGGCCGAGGCGCCTCGCTGACCGCGGCGCGTGCCCAACGAAAAAGGGCCAGCGCCGCGGCGCTGGCCCCCTTCGTCCGGCGAGCCGCCGAGCCTAGCTCGGGATCGTCGCGTCGATGCCCTGGTAGAAGTAGTTCATCGCGCGGATCTGGTCGTCGGTCAGGCGCCCGCCCTGCGGGATCACCACCGTGCCGTCCTGGCGGGTGATCGGGCCGTCGAACGGGTGGAGGCGGCCGGAGGCGATGGCGTCGCGGATCCGCTCCGCCTCGCTGACTTCCTCCGGCGTCATGTTCGTCCAGGGCGCCATGCGGAACATGCCGGAGCCGAGGCCGCCCCAGGTGTCGGTCGGGCGCCAGGTGCCGTCGATCACCGCCCGCGCGCGCTCCGCGTAGTAGTCGCCCCAGTTGTTGACCGAGGAGGTCAGGTGGGCGCGCGGCGCGAAGCGCGTCATGTCGGAAGCCTGGCCGAAGCCGAAGATGCCGCGCTGCTCCGCCAGCTGCAGCGGCGCCGGGCCGTCGGTGTGGCTGCACAGCACGTCACAGCCCTGGTCGATCAGGGCCCGCGCCGCATCGGCCTCGCGTGCCGGGTTCGACCAGGCGTTCACCCAGACCACGCGCACGCGCATGGAGGGATCGACGCTCCAGGCGCCGCGCATCACGGTGTTGATGGCGTGGATCACCTCCGGCACCGGGAAGGTGGCGACGTAGCCGATCGTCTTGCTGCGCGACTTGCGGGCGGCGATGACGCCCTGGATGTAGCGGCCTTCGTAGAAGCGCGCGTTGTAGATCGCCATGTTGGGCAGCGTCGTTGGGCCGGTGGCGTTCTCGAAGAACACCTGCGGGTGCTGCGGCGCGAGGCGCTGGGTGGGGGCGAAGTAGGAGAAGCTGGTGGTGAAGATCAGCCGGTGACCGGTGCGCACCAGCTGGGTCACCACGCGGTCGAAGTCGGGCGGCGCGACCGACTCGACGGTGGTCGCGTTGACGCGGTCGCCCAGCACCTCCGCCATGCGGCGGCGGCCCTGGTCGTGCATGTGCGACCAGCCGAAGTCGCCGACGGGGCCGATCAGGACGACGCCGACGTTGAGGCGCTGCTGCGCCTCGGCGCTGGTGCCGAGCGCGGCGGCGCCGGCAAGCGCGCCGGCGGTGCCGAGCAGGTGGCGGCGGGTCAGGGTCATGCGCGGGGCTCCTGTTGCGGCCGTATGGGCCTGTGGGCGGTTGATTAAGCGATTTTCATGCCGCGGGCCAAGCCTTCAGCGGTCCGGGACGAAGGGGGTGCCGAGATTGGCCGGCCCCGCCGTGCCGCCGCGGCGCAGCCGCATGATCGCGACCAGCACGACGATGGTGATCAGGTAGGGCAGGGCGGACATCAGCTGCGGCGGCACCCGGAAGCCGGCCCCCTGCGCATGCAGCTGCAGGATGGTGATGCCGCCGAAGAGATAGGCACCGAGCGCCGCCCGCCAGGGCAGCCAGGAGGCGAAGACGACGATGGCGAGCGCGATCCAGCCGCGGCCGGCCGTCATGCCGCTGGTCCAGAAGGGCGTCAGCACCAGGGACAGGTATGCGCCCGCGAGCCCCGCGCAGGCGCCGCCGAACAGGATCGCCAGGAAGCGGATGCGCAGGACCGGGTAGCCCAGCGCATGCGCGCTCGCCGCGCTCTCGCCGCAGGCGCGCAGGATCAGTCCGGCCTTGGTGCGCGTCAGGAACCAGGCCACGCCCGCGGTCAGTGCGAAGGAGGCGTAGACGAAGGGGTCCTGCCCGAACAGCACCGGCCCGAGGAAGGGGATATCGGACAGCAGCGGGATCTCCAGCTTGCCGATGCCCTCGCGCTGCGCGCCGACATGCGCCGCGCCGACGACGCCCGACAGGCCGATGCCGAAGATGGTCAGCGCGAGCCCCGCCGCGACCTGGTTGGCGGCGAGGCCGAGCGTCAGCGCAGCGAAGAGCGCGGCCATCGCCATCCCCGCCAGCACCGCGGCCAGGACGCCGGCTGCCCCCGACCCGGTCGCGATCGCGGCGACGATGCCGCAGGCCGCGCCCATGATCATCATCCCCTCGACGCCGAGGTTCAGCACGCCGGATTTCTCCACCACAAGCTCGCCGATCGCCGCGATCAGCAGCGGCGTGGAGGCGGTGATGACCGTCAGCAGGATCGCCTCTAGCAGCGTCATGATACGGCTGCCCTCAGACGCCGGGCGCGCGCATCCGCGCGCGTCGTGCGGACAGCACGCCTGGGGCGTGACGCTTCGCGGCGCGTGCCGCGGGCCGCATTCGCGGCCTCGGCCTGCTGCGCAGGCCGCCTGTCGCGCAAGGCCCTCACGCCGCCGCACTCCGCACCAGCCGCGGCCGGTAGAGCAGCAGCGTGTCGCAGGCCAGCACGTAGAACAGCAGCAGCCCCTGGAAGACGCGCGTGACGTCGAGCGGCATGCGCAGCATGATCTGCGCGTTCTCGCCGCCGATGAAGGTGATCGCCAGGAAGACGCCGGCGATGAGGCACCCGACCGGATTCAGCCGGCCGAGGAAGGCGACGATGATCGCGGTGAAGCCGTAGCCGGGCGAGATGCCGGGCTGCAGCATGCGCACCGTGCCCGCCGCTTCCAGGATGCCCGCCAAGCCGGCGAGCGCGCCGGAGATGGCGAAGACCGTCCAGGTCAGGCGCCGCTCGTCGAAGCCGGCGAAGCGCGCGGCCCGCGGCGCCTCGCCCACCAGCCGGATCTCGAAGCCCTTCAGCGTGCGGCCGACCAGCACCGCGACGATCGCCACCACCAGCAGCGCGATCGGCGTGCCGAGGTTGAGCCGCCCGCCCTCCAGCAGCAGCGGCACCACGGCCTCCGGCTCGAAGGTCACGGTGACCGGCATGTTGAAGCCCTGCGGGTCGCGCCAGGGCCCGCGCACCAGCCAGTCCAGCAGCAGCTCCGCCACATAGACGAGCATCAGCGAGGTCAGGATCTCGTTCGCGCCGAAGCGCGTCTTGAGCACCGCGGGGATGAGCGCGAACAGCGCGCCGCCGATCGCGCCGACGACGAGCATCGACGGCAGCAGCCAGGGCCCCTGCGGCGCGCCATGGGTTGCCAGCGCCAGCCAGCCGCCCGCCATGGCGCCGACCAGGAACTGCCCCTCCGCGCCGATGTTCCAGTTGTTCGAACGGTAGCAGAGCGCGAGACCGACCGAGATCAGCACCAGCGGCGTCGCCTTCACCGCGACTTCCTGCAGCCCCCAGGAATCCGACAGCGGCGCGACGAAGTAGACATGCAGAGCCGCCCAGGGATCCTGGCCCATGGCGAGGAAGATCACCGCTGCCGAGACGAGCGTCAGCGCCACCGCGATGAGCGGCGAGGCGATGGTCATCGCGAGCGGCGTCTCTGCCCGCTTCTCGAGGATGAGGCGCATCAGGCGGGCTCCCGCTCGCGTGCGGCGGCGCCCGGCGCGGCATCATCGGCCGGAAAGCCCGACCCGCCCATCAGCAGCCCGAGCGCCTCGCGCGTCAGGCCTTGCACCGGCATGGCCTGCGACAGCCGCCCGTGGAAGATCACCGCTATGCGGTCGGCGATCTCGAGCAGCTCGTCGAGGTCCTGGCTGATCACCAGCACCGCGGCGCCCTCCTTCGCCAGATCGACCAGCGCCTGGCGGATCAGCTGCGCGGCCCCCGCATCCACGCCCCAGGTCGGCTGCGCGACCACCAGCACCGCAGGCTTGCGCAGGATCTCGCGGCCCACGACGAATTTCTGCAGGTTGCCGCCGGACAGCGCCCGCGCCTCCGGGTCGCGCGGACCCTTGCGCACGTCGAAGGCCTTGGTGACGGCGTCCACCCAGCCGAGCATCCGCCCGCGCTCCACGAAGCCGCCCCGCACGAAGCCGTTCGCCGCATGGCCCGATACCAGCGCGTTCTCCGACAGCGAGAAGCGCGGCGCGGCCGCGTGGCCCAGCCGTTCCTCCGGCACGAAGGCGGCGCCGCGGCGGCGGCGGGCGTTGATGTCCTCGCGGCCCACCGCCGTGCCGTCCAGCGCGACCGATTCGGCGCGCGGCGCCAAGCGTTCGCCCGACAGCGCGGCGAACAGCTCGTCCTGCCCGTTCCCCGCGACGCCGGCGATGCCGAGGATCTCGCCGCGATGGAGGGTCAGCGAGATGTCCTTCAGCGCGACGCCATGCGCCTCCGCCGGCGGCATGGACAGCGCGGAGACGGACAGCCGCACCGGCCCGGTCGGCTCGGCGGCGTCGTGGCGCACGCTGCCGACCTCGGTGCCGACCATCATGCGGGCAAGGCTCGCCGCACTTTCCTGCCGCGGGTCGCAGCGCGCCACCACCTTGCCGCCGCGCAGGATGGTCGCGGCCTCGCAGATGCGCCGCACCTCCTCGAGCTTGTGCGAGATGTAGAGCACCGCACGCCCCTCGGCGCGGATCTTCCCGAGTGTCGCGAACAACCCCTCGGCTTCCTGCGGGGTCAGGACGGAGGTCGGCTCGTCTAGGATCAGCAGTTGCGGGTCCTGCATCAGGCAGCGCACGATCTCGATCCGCTGCCGCTCGCCGACCGAAAGCTGCCAGACCTCGCGCCGCGGCTCGAGCGGCAGGCCGTAGGCACGACTGACCTCGGCCAGCCGCGCGGCGATGCGGGGCAGGGGCTCCTCGCCATCCAGCGCGAGCGCCACGTTCTCCGCCACCGTCATCGCCTCGAACAGCGAGAAGTGCTGGAAGACCATGCCGATGCCGGCGCGGCGCGCATCGCGCGGACCGTTCAGCACCAGCTTCTCGCCACGCCACAGGATGCGCCCCTCATCGGGCTGCAGCAGCCCGTAGAGCATCTTCACGAGCGTGGACTTGCCGGCGCCGTTCTCGCCGAGCAGCGCATGCACCTCGCCGGCCGCGACCGTCAGGTCGACATGGTCGTTGGCGACCAGCGAGCCGAAGCGCTTCACGATCTGCTGGGCTTCGATGAGGGGGGGCATGCGGCGGCGAGGGATCCCGGTTGGGGTTGGCCGTGCACGGTGGCCGGCCCCATGGCCGGTCCCTGTGTCTCCCCGGCGGCCTCTGATCGGGCCGCCCTCTCCCCCGCGCGGCACATAGCGATCCGCATGGGGCTTGGGAAGCGGGCCCGGGGCGCGGCCCCCGGGCGCCAGGCTTGGGCCGCGCCCCGGATGGGTGCAGAAAGGGGCATGCTGGCGCGCACAAAGGCCTGGGCGGGAACCCTCACGCGGGACGTGCACGCCGTCTGGCTGGCCGCACGGCATCCCGGCACGCCCTGGTACGCCAAGGCCGCGGCGCTCGCGGTCGCGGCCTATGCGCTGTCGCCGATCGACCTGATCCCCGATTTCGTCCCGGTGCTCGGCTACCTCGACGACCTGGTGATCGTCCCGCTCGGCATCCTGCTGGTGCGGCGCCTCGTCCCGCCCGCGATCCTCGCCGAGTGCCGGGCCGAGGCGGAGGAGGCCGCGCGGCAGCCGCGCAGCGGCCTGGGCGCCGCGCTGGTCGTCGCGCTGTGGGTGTCGGCGGCGGCGCTGTTGCTCTGGTGGCTCTGGCCCAGCGCGGCGCCTTGATCCGTCAGAAGAGCAGGTTCGGCAGCCAGGTGGCGAGGGCGGGGAAGGCCATGACCGTGCCGATGGCGAGGAGCTGCAGCAGCACGAAGGGCACGACGCCGCGGTAGATGTCGCCCGTTCCCACCCATTTCTGCGCGACACCGCCGAGGTAGAAGAGGGAGAAGCCGAAGGGCGGCGTCAGGAAGCTCGTCTGCAGGTTGAGCGCGATCAGCACCGCCAGCCAGATCGGGTCGATGCCCATGGCCAGCAGCACCGGCCCGACGATCGGCACGACGATGATGGTGATCTCCACGAAATCGAGGAAGAAGCCCATCACGAAGATCACCGCCATCACCGCGAGCAGGGCCCCCCATTGCCCGCCGGGGATTGCGGAGAGCAGCTCCTTCACCGTCTCCTCCCCGCCCAGGCCGCGGAACACCAGGCTGAACAGCGTGGCGGCGATCAGGGTCGCGAAGATCATCGCGGTGATGGTCATGGTGGTGTGCGACACGGCGGCGAGCACGCCGGCGGCGTGGCAGCGCCACAGCGCGACGACCACGCCGTAGCCGAGGCCGAGGCAGAGGACAGCCGCCGCGACCAGCGCGGCCTGGTCCGCCGGCGGCGGGTCCGCGCGGCCGAGGCGGAGGTCGAAGAACATCCCGAGCAGCACCACGCCGACCGCGCAGAGCGCGCCGAGATGGATCGGCCAGGGCCGCCCCTTCTGGCGCAGCCCGGCCAGCATGGTGGCGCCGATGGCGCCGACCGCCGCCGCCTCGGTCGGCGTCGCGATGCCGCCGAGGATCGAGCCGAGCACGGCGACGATGAGCACGATCGGCGGCACCAGCGCATCCAGCAGCTCGCGCGTCGAGATGCGCGCCGCCTCCTCCTTCGGGATCGCCGGGGCGAGCTCGGGCCGCAGGAAGGCGATGACGAGCTGGTAGAGGATGTAGAACCCGACCAGCATCAGCCCCGGGATCATCGACCCGGCGAAGAGCTGCCCGACCGAGACCGTCTCGACGGAGAACTTCCCCTGCGCGAGCTGCGCCTGCTGGTAGGCGGCCGCGATCACCTCGCCCAGGATGACCATCACGGTCGAGGGCGGGATGATCTGGCCGAGCGTGCCGGCGGCGCAGATGGTGCCGCAGGCGAAGGGCTTGTCGTAGCCGCGGCGCAGCATCGCCGGCAGCGCCATCAGCCCCATCGTCACCACCGTCGCACCCACGATGCCGGTGGAGGCCGCGAGCAGGGCGCCGACCACCGAGACGCTGATCGCCAGCCCGCCGCGCACCGTGCCGAACAGCCGGCCCATCGCCTCGAGCAGCTCCTCCGCGATGCGCGAGCGCTCGAGCATGATGCCCATGAAGACGAAGAGCGGGATCGCCACCAGCGTCTCGGTCGTCATGGTACCGAAGATGCGCTGGGCGAGGGCGGCGAGGAGGAAGCTGTCGAACACGCCAAAGGCGATGCCGAGCCCGCCGAAGACGATGGCGCAGCCGGTCAGCAGGAACACGACCGGTATGCCGGTCAGGATCAGCAGGCAGAGCGAGCCGAACATGAGCAGGTCGAGCACCTGCCCGATGGCGGAGGTGGTCATCCCTGATCGCCTTGGTCTGAGCCTGCCTCCGGCTCGGACCGGAGACCGGGGACGGACCGGCTACGGCCCGCGGCGTATGCCATCATGCGCTGCCCGTATGCGCGCGATGGGGGAAATGCGTCGCCGCCGCGCCGGCCAGCACGGCGACGCAGCGGATGGCGATCGAGACGGCCTGCAGCCCGAGCAGGATCGCCATCAGCGGGATGAGCGATTTCAGCGCCGGCACCAGCGGCACGCCGCCATAGGCCATCGGCCCCTCGCCCTGCCGCCAGGACGCGGCGGCATAGCCCCAGGACGCCCAGACCACCAGCGCGCAGAACGGCAGCACCGCGATCAGGATCGCCGCGAGGTCCACCGCCGCCTTCCGGCGCATGGTCCAGCGGGCATAGAGCACGTCCACCCGCACGTGCTGGTCAACCAAGTAGGTGTAGCCGATCGCCAGCATGAAGAGGGTGGCGTGGAGGTAGATCACGCTCTCCTGCATCCAGACGAAGGAGGATGCGAAGGCGTAGCGCAGCACCACCACGACGAACTGCGCCAGCACCACGGCCAGCGCGAGCCACATGACGCCGCGGGCGAGCACGCGGCTCGCGGCGTCATGGGCGTCGGCGATCCGGAGGAGGAGTTGCAGCCCTCAGCCCCAGCGGATCGGCAGCGCGCGCGCCTGGAAGTTGGCGCCGTAGGACATCATCATGTAGCCCTGGCTGCGGTTGCGGAACTCCGTGTAGCTGTCCGCCACGCGCTTCACCATCGCGTCGGAGGAGCCGCGGTACTCCGCCAGGATCTCGCCCGCCGAGTTGCCGAGCGCGATCAGCACGTCGCGCGGCACCTCGCGCGGGATCACGCCGTGGCGCGAGACGAGCTCGGCCAGCGCGCGCGGGTGGTTCGCGTCGTATTCCGTGGTGATCTCCTCCGCCACGCTCTGGCAGGCGAAGCGCACCGAGGCCTTCAGGTCGTCCGGCAGGGCGTTCCAGCGGCCGAGGTTGATGCCGATCTCCTCCGCGCTCGACGGCTCCTGCACGCCCGGCCAGTAGTAGTTCTTCGTCACCTGGTGCAGCCCGAGCGGCGCGTCGCTGAACGGCCCGAGGAACTCGGCCGCGTCGATCGTGCCGGACTGCAGCGCGGCGAAGATCTGCCCCGCCGGCAGCGTGACGACGGATGCGCCGGCGCGGCGGAACATCTCGCCGCCGAGGCCGGCGGTGCGGAAGCGCAGGCCGCGGAAATCCTCGATCGAGCGGATCTCGCGGCGGAACCAGCCGAACCATTGCGGCCCGCTGTCGCCGGTGTTGAAGGGCTTCACGCCGAAGCGCGCATAGACCTCGTCGTACAGCGCCTGCCCGCCGCCATGCATCATCCAGGCCTGCCGCTCATAGACGGTCATGCCGTAGGGGAAGCTGCCGAAGAAGCCGATCGCCGGCGACTTCGCGATCCAGAAGCTCGGCACGCCGTGATAGAGGTCCGCCGTGCCCGCCGCGACTGCGTCGAAGGCGCCCGGCGCCGGCACCACCTCGCCGGCGGCGAAGAGGCGGACGGTGATGCGCCCGCCGGTCACCGCGCCGATGCGGTCCGCGACGCGCTGCGCCGCCACGCCCGGGCCGGGCAGGTTGCGCGGCCACAGCGTGACCATGCGCCACTCGATGCGCCCCTGCGACAGCGCCGGCGTCGCCAGCGAAGCCGAGGCAAGCCCGCCGACCGCGGCGCCCTTGATCAACCCACGACGGTCCATGCGACCTGATCCTTCCTCTGTGACCGCAACGGTCTCGCGCCAAACTCCCGCAACCTCCCGGCCGGCGCAAGCGGCTGTCGCGGCCTCTTTCACCGCGCGGGGGGCAGGGGCTGCCCGGAACGGCGGCAGCCGCAGGGTGCCGCCGCACCGGATGCCCGCCCCGGGGCGGGCGGCGTTCCGCGCGCAGCCTCCCCCCTGGACGCCGCGCGGAACACGCGTCACATCCTCCGCAACGACATCAGGGAGGAGCATCCATGACCCTTGCCATCCGCAGGCGCGCCGCGCTCGGCCTCGGCGCTGCCCTTGCCCTGCCGGGCCTCGCGCAGGCCCAGGTGGTCCAGCGCAACGCGCGCGTCGTGATCGGCTTTCCGGCCGGCGGCTCCTCCGACGTCGTGGCCCGGCTCTACGCGGAACGGCTGCGCGGAATCTACGCGCCGAACCTGATCGTGGACGGGCGCGTCGGCGCCGCCGGCCGGATCGCCGTGGAGCATGTCCGCGACGCCGATCGGGACGGCACCGTCTACCTGCAGACGCCGGCCTCCATGCTGACGCTGCAGCCGCATGTCTTCCCGCGCGAGGTGCGCTACGATGCGCTGACCGACCTGATCCCGGTCAGCACCGTCTGCACCTTCCCCTTCACGCTGGCGGTGCCGGCGAGCCACCCGGCGCGGACCTTCGACCAGCTCGTCGCCTGGCTGCGCGCGCAAACAGGCGAGATCCCCTTCGCCTCGCCCGCCGCGGGCTCGGCGCCGCACTTCCTCGGCGTCATGCTGGCGAATGCGCTGCGGGTGCGGATGACCCATGTGCCCTATCGCGGCGCCGTGCCGGCCGTGCAGGACCTCGTCGGCGGGCGGCTGCCGGTCTTCGTCGGCGTGCTCGGCGACGTCTCGCCGCAGCACGGGCAGGGCGCGCGCATGCTCGCCGTCACCTCGGAGGCGCGCAATCCGCGCTTCCCGGACGTGCCGACCTTCCGCGAGCTCGGGCACCCGGACCTCTCCAAGGACGAGTGGTTCGGCGCGTTGCTGCCGGCCGGCACGCCGGCTCCCATCGTCCAGGGCCTGCACGCGGCGATCACCCAGGTCGCGCGCCAGCCCGAGATGATGGCGGCGCTCGAGCGCCTGGAATTCAGCGCCGGTACCTCGGCGAGCCCGCAGGCTTTCGCCGACCGGATCCGGCGCGAGCGCGACGAGTGGGGCCCGGTGGTGCGCGCCAGCGGCTTCCAGCCGGAGAACTGACCGGGTCGGCTGGACGACCGGGGC
>NZ_JAKJIB010000114.1 GCF_021864505.1 Falsiroseomonas oryziterrae | reverse complement strand
ACGCCCGTGCCCACGCCGCCGCCCGCCGCGCCGCCGGTCGCAGCACCCGAACCGGTCGTCGTGCCGCCCGTCATGCCGCGGTTCGGATCCGCCGCCGTGCCGCCGCCCTGCCAGGCGCGGTCACGATCCTGCGCCGTGCTGCCGGTGCTATCCATGCCGCTGCCAGCGCCGCGGCGGGCTCCATCTGGCCGGAGAGCACGGCGTGCACCGCGTTGGCGAATTCGGTGGAGACGCGGTTGTAGTGCGGGCCGGTGACGCCCGAGGGACGCGCGGCGGCGCTGCGGAAGATCTGCAGCAGGTCGCGGAAGAACGGGTTCGCGGCGAGGATCTCCTCGTCCTCGTAGAGGTCGGTGATGCTCGGCGTGAAGCCGCCGGCGATGGCGCGGCGCTTCTGCTCGGCGCGGCTCGTCAGGTGGCGCACCAGGTCCACGGCCTGCTCGGCCCGCCGCGTATAGCGCGAGACGGCGAGCTGCTCGCCGCCGAGCCCCGCGGCATGCACGCCGCCCTCGCCGTCGCCGCGCGGCAGCACCGCGACGCCGACCTTGCCACGCACCGGGCTGTCCTCGGCATTCAGCAGCGGCCAGGCGTAAGGCCAGTTCCGCATGAAGACGGCGTTGCCGGACTGGAAGACGCCGCGCGCCTCCTCCTCGGCATAGTTCAGCACGCCAAGCGGGGTGATGCGCTCGATCCAGGAACGGGCGAGCGTCAGTGCCTCCACGGCGCGCGGATTGTTGACGGAGATGCGGCCATCAGGCTCGACGATGCGCCCGCCGCCGTGGCTCGCGATCCATTCCAGCCCGTTGACGGTCAGCCCCTCATAGGCGCGGCCCTGGAAGACGTGGCCCCACATCCGATCGTTGCCGGCCGCGGCGCGGGCGGCCTGCATCACGGTCGTCGCCGTGCCGGTCAGCTCGCGCCAGGTCTCCGGCACCGGCCGTCCATGCGCCTCGAGCAGGTCGCGCCGGTAGTAGAGCAGGCCGGCGCTGGCGAACCACGGCATGGCGACGAGCCGCCCGTCCACCGTGTTGTTGCGCACCACTTCCTCGAAATGGCCGGCGGTGTCGAGGTCCGGGCCGAGGTCGCGCAGATGGCTCCCCAGGATGCCCGGCCAGACGACGTCCACCTGGAACACGTCGATGTCGGCGGAGCGCGCGGCGAGCAGCTGCTGGTAGAGCGCGAGCCGCTCGCTGCCGCTGTTCGGCGTGGAGACGAGGCGGACCTGGTTCCCGGTGCGGCGCGCCCAGTCCTCGGCGCCCTCGCGGCACAGCTGCGCCTCGATGCCGAGAGAGCTGCAGGAGATCGCGATGGTGGCCTGCGCCTCGGCGAGCGGCGGCGCTGCCGCGACGAGAATCGCGGCCGCAGCCATCGCCCCCGCTACCATCCCAAGCCGCATGCGCCCGCGCCCCTTCCCTGCGCGCCCGCGCGATCACGGGCAACGGCGGAAGAACGCTACGGGCGCGCGGCGGTCGGGCCCGGCACGAAGTCGTGACCGTCGATCAGACCGCGGTGCCGCCGATGGTGAGGCCGGTCATCTTCAGCGTCGGCTGCCCGACGCCGACCGGCACGCCCTGGCCCTGCTTGCCGCAGGTGCCGATGCCTGGATCGAGGTCCATGTCGTTGCCGACCATCGCCACCTTGGTCAGCGCGTCCGGCCCGTTCCCGATCAGCGTCGCCCCCTTCACCGGCGCGCCGAGCTTCCCGTCCTCGATCAGATAGGCCTCGCTGGCGGAGAACACGAACTTGCCGCTGGTGATGTCCACCTGGCCGCCGCCGAAGTTCTTCGCATAGATCCCGCGCTTCACGCTGCGGATGATCTCCTCCGGCGCGTGCGCGCCGCCCATCATCACCGTGTTCGTCATGCGCGGCATCGGGATGTGCGCGAAGCTCTGCCGCCGCCCGTTGCCGGTCGGCGCGACGCCCATCAGCCGCGCATTCTGGCGGTCCTGCATGAAGCCGACGAGGATGCCGTCCTCGATCAGCGTGGTGCGGCCGGACGGCGTGCCCTCGTCGTCCACGGTGAGGGAGCCGCGGCGGTCGGGGATGGTGCCGTCATCCACCACCGTCACGCCCGGCGCGGCGATGCGCTGGCCGAGCAGGCCGGCGAAGGCCGAGGTCTTCTTGCGGTTGAAGTCGCCCTCGAGGCCGTGGCCGATCGCCTCGTGCAGCAGGATGCCGGGCCAGCCGGGGCCGAGCACCACCTCCATCTCGCCGGCCGGTGCCGCGACGCTGTCGAGGTTCACCAGCGCCTGGCGCAGCGCCTCGTCCACCGCCGCCTTCCAGTTCGCTTCGCCCAGCACGCGGTTATAGGCGAAGCGCCCGCCGGTGCCGAAGCTGCCGGTCTCGCGCCGGCCATTCGCCTCCACCACCACCGCGACGTTGAAGCGCACCAGCGGGCGGAGATCCGCCACGCGCCGCCCGTCCGGGCGCAGGATCTGCACCGCCTGCCATTCGCCCGCGATGCTCGCCATCACCTGCTTCACGCGCGGGTCGCGCGCCCGCGCATAGGTGTCGATCTCCTGCAGCAGCGCGGTCTTGGCCTGGAAGTCCATCGCCGCCAGCGGGTTGAGGTCGGAATAGAGCCGCGCATTGGTCGCGCGCGGCGCGACGTCGAGCGTGCCGGAATGCCCCGCCGCAACTGCCTTCACCGTCTCCGCCGCGCGGGCCAGCGCGGCTTCCGACAACTCGGCCGCGTGCGCGTAGCCCGCCGCCTCTCCGGCCACGCTGCGCAGGCCGAAGCCGCGTGTCGCGTCGAAGGAGGCGCTGCGGATGCGGCCGTCCTCCAGGCTGATCGCCTCGCTTTCCCGATGCTCCAGGAACAGCTCGCCATCCTCCGCGCCGCGTGTCGCCTCGGCCGTCAGCCGTTCGGCCGCGGCGCGGTCGAGGTCCTTGAAGAACAGCGTGTCGGTGGCGGCGAGCGCGTCGGTCACGATCGGATCCTTGGCAGGTGACGGTCAGGCCGGCAGCCCGGCGGTGCTGGCCCTGGCAGATGGGACCGTGGCGGGGGCGGGCGCAAGTCGCTCCGGCGGAAAGCGCAGGACCGCAACGAGGCCGGGTCCCTCCGGATCCTCGAGCGACAGCGTCGCGCCGAGGGCGGAGGCCAGCGCCCGCGCGAGGTGCAGGCCGAGGCCGGAGCCCTGGAAGCGCCGCGCCAGCGAGCTGTCGAGCTGGGTGAAGGGCTCGAACATCCGCTCCCGCTCCGCGTGCGGCACGCCGATGCCCGTGTCGGCGACGCGGATCTCGAGGCCTTGCGCCGCGGCGGCGGACACGGTGACGCAGCCGCCGGCCGGCGTGAACTTCACGGCATTGGACAGGAGCTTGTCCAGGATCTGCCGGAGGCGGTGGGCATCGCCGCGCAGCCATGGCAGGCCGGTTGGCAGCACGGCGGCGAGCTGCAGCCTCGATGCCGCCGCGTGGGCCGAAGCGGCCTCGACCGCCTCAGCCACGACCGCGGCCGGATCGAAGGGCTCCTGCGCGGCCTCGAGCGCGCCGGTCTGACTGCGCGCAACGTCGAGAATGTCGTCCACCAGCTGCAGCAGGTGCCGCCCGGCCTCGTTGACCTCCGCCGCATAGGCGGCGACGCGGTCCGGATCGCGCTCGGCCGCGATCGCCTCGGAGAAGCCGATGACGGCGTTGAGCGGCGTCCGCAGCTCATGGCTCATCGTCGCGAGGAAGCGGGACTTCGCTTCGGATGCCGCCTCCGCCGCGGCGCGCGCCCGCTCGAGCTCGGCGCGGATGACGCGGTCCTCGGTGACGTCGCTGTAGGTGATGACATAGCCGCCGTCGCCGGTCGGTTCCGACACCACGTCGAGCACGCGCCCGTCGGGCCTGGCGCGGCCGTAGCGCACCGGCTTGCCGCGATCGAGCGCCTTCATCTCGACGGCCTTGTCCGGCGCGATCTCGCCGCGCGCGACCTGCCAGTCGATCAGGTCGTCCATCAGCCGCCCCGGCGTCAGCTCTTCGGGCGTCATGCCGGTCAGCTCGGATGTCTTCGCGTTGGTCGCGAGCACGCGGCGATCCGGGCCATAGAGGATGATGCCGTGCCGGATGTTCGCCAGCATCGCCGCCTGCATCGCGGCGCGGCGCCGCAGCTCGGCCTCGGCGCGGTGCAGCGCGGTGACGTCGGTGAAGGTGATGACGAAGCCGCCATCGGGCGTCGGGTCGCTGACCACCTCGATCATGCGCCCGCCCGGATGCGTGCGGGTGGCGCGGTGCGGCTGGGTCTTGTCGAGCGACACGGCGATGGCGCCGAACTCGCTGCTCAGCACGCCGAGGCGCACCTGCTCGGCGACCAACTCGTCGAAGACGCGCCCGACGTGCAGCGCCTCCGCCGGCAGCCCGAGCAGATCGGGGGTGCGCGGGTTGAAGGCGAGCAGCCGCCGGTCGGCGCCGAACACCGCGATGCCGTGCCGCATCGCGCCGAAGCTCGCCTCCAGCATCGCGGCGCGGCGCTGCAACTCGGCCTCGGCGCGGTGCAGCGGCGTGATGTCGGAAATCACCGCAATGTGCCCGCCGTCCGGCAGGCGGCCCGCGCGCGTGACGATGGCGGTGCCGTCCGGCCGGACGCGGCGGATCGGCGTGCCGGCTGCCTCCTGCGGCCCGAAGTGCCGGTCCAGCAGCGCCTGAGACATCTGCGGCGACTGCTCGCCCATGGCGACGCGCCGCGCCGCGACCTCCTCCAGGCTCTCGCCGATGCGCACCGCCGCCTCGCCGAAGATGCGGCGATAGGCAGGGTTGGTGATCCGCGCGCGCCGGTCCGGCCCGTAGACGCAGACCCCGTCCGGCAGCGCATCGAGCACCGCATCCAGCAGCGCCGCCCGCTCGCGCGCCGCTTCCTCCGCGCGGTGCAGAGCGGTGACTTCGGTGAAGACCGAGATGATGCCGCCATCCGGCAGCCAGGCCATGTTGTTCTCGAGCACGACGCCGTTCGGCCGCGCGCGCCGCATGGTCGGCAGCGGGCCGGCGCCGCGCTCGAAGCGGCTGAGCACCTGTGCCGCGGCTTCCGGCGTGTACTCACCGCTGTCCAGCCGGCGCTGCACGACGTCGTCGAGTCGTTCGCCGACCTCGACGAGCGAGCCCTCGAACAGCCGCGCATAGGCGCGGTTGTACATGCGCACGCGCCGGTCCGGGCCGTAGAGGCAGACGCCGTGTGGCAGCGCGTCCAGCACTCCGTCCAGCAGCGCGGCGCGGCGGCGCGCCTCGTCGTCGGCGCGCTTCAGCGCGGTGATGTCGGAAACCTCGAGGAGCACGCCGCCATCCGGCGTCGGCTGGCTGTCGAAGCGGAGCACCTGCCCCGAGGGTCGCTCCCGCTGGCGGACCGAGGCGCCGCTGCGGCCGCGCTCCATCGCCGCGGCCACCGCGTCGGGCCCGTCGCCGGTGCTGTACTCGCCATGCGAATCGAGCATCGCGATCACGTCGCGATGCGTCAGCCCCGCCCGCAGCGAACCGCCCGGCAGCCCGATCAGCGCCTCATAGGCCGGGTTGAAGAGGCCGATGCGCATCTCCGCATCGAATCGGGCGACGCCGTTCGTCAGCCGCGCGAGCGTCGCCTCCAGCAGCCGGGCGCGGGCCGCCTGCTCTTCCCGCGCGCGGAGCAGGGCGGTGACCTCGTGCGCCGCCATCGCGAAGCCGCCGCCTTCAAGGGGCACCGAGACGGTCTCGAAGCTGCGCGAGCCGTCCGCCAGGCCGATCTGCCGGCGGATCGGCCGGCTGCGGTCGAGCGCCAGCACCGCCTCGACCTGCGCTTCCGGATCGCCGGCGCCGTAGAGCCCGCGATAGGCGAGCATGCGCACCAGGTCGCGCAGCGGGCTGCCCATCGGGCAGGCGTCGGGCGGCACGCCGGCGTCGCGCCAGAAGGCGGGGTTCGCATAGGCGAGCCGGCCCGCCGCATCCACCGCGCTCACCGCCTGCGGCAGCGCGTCGAGGATGCGGAGCGGGATCGGCGCCTCGGTCATGTGCGGCCGGCCGGCCTCAGCGCATGCAGGGCGACGAGCGCCGCGGTCAGCACCAGCACGGCCGTCGCCTGGTGCAGCGTGCCGAGCCCGACCGGCACGACGTAAAGCAGCGTGGCGACGCCGAGCGCGTATTGCAGCGCGACCGCGCCGCCGAGCGCGAAGACCGCGCGCCGCGCGAAGCCGTCGGGCAGCCGCCGCCACGCCGCCCAGATCGCGCCGGCGGCGACCAGCGCCGCGAGGGTCGCAAGCAGGCGGTGGTTGAACTGCACGGCGGGGACATTGGCCGTCAGGTTCCGCCACCACGGCACGAGGTCCATGTAGCCGTCCGGCACCACCCGACCATCCATCAGCGGGAAGGTGTTGTAGCTGAAGCCGGCGCGGATGCCGGCGACGAAGCCGCCCGCCAGCATCGCGGCCGCCACCACCCAGAAGGTGACGCGCACCATGGCGCGCACCGGCCGCGCTTCCGCCGGCGCGTCCGCCACCGGGCGCAGCAGCCCGAGCGCGGTCCACAGCAGCGCGCCGTAGATCACCAGCGCCAGCCCGAGATGGATGACGAGGCGATAGGGCGAGACCTCGGTGCGCCCCGCCTGGAAGCCGGAAGCCACCATGTACCAGCCGATCGCGCCCTGCAGCCCGCCGAGCGCCAGCAGGCCGAGCAGCGTCGGCTTGTAGCCGGCCGGGATGCGGCCGCGGGCCCAGAACCAGACGAGGCCGGCGAGATACGCCAGCCCGATCAGCCGGCCCCATTGCCGGTGGATCCATTCGAGCCAGAAGATCTCCTTGAAGCCCTCCAGCCCGAAGCCCTGGTTGACCAGCTGGTATTGCGGGATGGTCCGGTAGAGCTCGTAGAGCCGGTTCCACTCCGCCTCCGACATCGGGGGCAGCACGCCGGACAGCGGCGCCCATTCCATGATCGAGAGGCCGGAGCCGGTGAGACGCGTGGCGCCGCCGATCGCCACCATGATCCAGACGAGAGCGGCGACACCGAGCAGCCACCAGGCGACGGCGCGGGCATCCTTGCGGGCAGGGCGCTCCGCTTCCGGGAGCGTCAGGGGACGGACATCGAACGGCATTGCCCTATAATAGGCATGCCCGTCGGGGTCGCCACGTTAAGGTCCCGCATGGCGGGACATCATGGCGCCGGCCCTGCGCGCCGCGGCGCTTGCCCGGCCCGCCCCCCCCTGCTACCCCGCCCCCATGGCCCCCGACCTTGCCCCGGGGCCGGACCGGCACCATGGCGCCGACCCGGCGCCGGCTACGCATATCGCCGACCCGGCGCCGGACACCCGTCCCGCCGCAGACCTGCCACTGCTCTCCGTGGTGATCCCGATGCGGAACGAGGGGCCGAACGTGCTGCCCCTGGTGACCGAGATCGCCGCCGCGCTCGACGGCACGCCCTATGAGGTCGTCTGCGTCGACGACGGCTCCTCCGACGACACCGGCGAACGCCTGCTCGAGGCTGCGTCGCGCTTCCCCGTGGTGGCGCTGCGCCACGCCCGGTCCTGCGGCCAGTCGGCGGCGGTGATCAGCGGGGTGCTGGCGGCGCGCGCACCTTGGATCGCGACGCTGGACGGCGACGGGCAGAACGACCCGGCCGACATCCCCCGCCTCTGGTCGCGCGCCCGTGCCGAGGCCGCGGCCGGCCCGGTGCTGGTCGCCGGACACCGCGTCACCCGCAAGGACAGCGGCGTGAAGCGGGTGACGAGCCGCATCGCCAATGCGATCCGCGCCCGGCTGCTGGGCGACGCCACGCCCGACACCGGCTGCGGGCTGAAGGTCTTCCCGCGCGCGATGTTCCTCGACCTGCCGCGCTTCGACCACATGCACCGCTACCTGCCGGCGCTGACCCTGCGCCTCGGCGGGCGGGTGGTGAGCGAGCCGGTCAACCACCGCCCGCGCACGCGCGGCGCCTCCAACTACGGCACGCTCGACCGGCTGGCGGTGAGCATCTACGACCTGCTCGGCGTGATCTGGCTGAAGCGGCGCTGGAAGCGACCGGTCGCCGAGCGGCTGCTGCCGCGCGGCTGAGCCGCCATGGCGGAGCCCGTCGCCGGCCGCTGGCGGCCCCTGGCGAAGCTGGTTGTCCTGGCCGGCGGCCTCGTCGCCGCCGGGGCGCTGCTGCGCGAACTGGGCGGCGTGCCCGGCACCGACTGGGTGGACGCCTATATCCGCGACGACGGGATCCGCGGCGAGGTGATCTTCGTGCTGGTCGGCGCGGCGCTGACCGCCGCCGGCCTGCCGCGGCAATCCATCGCCTTCCTGGCCGGCTACGCCTATGGCGCGGTGCTCGGCATCGCGGTCGGGCTCGCGGCGCAGCTGCTGGGCTGCATCGGCGCCTATGGCTGGGCGCGGCTGCTCGGGCGCGACTGGGCGGAACGGCGGCTGGCCGGGCGCTTCGGCCATCGGCTGCGCCCGCTGCGCGACGTGCTGGCCGGCAGCCCGTTCCAGGCGACGCTGGCGCTGCGCCTGCTGCCTGTGGGCAACAACCTGGCGCTCAACCTGCTGGCCGGGATGGCGGCGCTGCGGGTGTTGCCGTTCCTGGCCGGCTCCGCGCTCGGCTACCTGCCTCAGACCGTGGTCTTCGCGCTGCTCGGCAAGGGGATCCGGGTGGAGGGCGCGTGGCAGCTCGGCCTCGGCGCAGCGCTGCTGCTGGTCTCCTTCGGCCTCGGCGCCTGGCTGTGGCGGCGGCACCGCGCGGCGCGTGCGATGGAGGAGGGCGCGTAGCCCTCAGGCGGGGCGCGGCGCCGTCGCGGCGAGCGTGACCTCCGCCGCGCCGAGCGGCTGGCCCGCCTCGACCTTCGCGGCGTTGCCCAGCGTGGTCTCCGCGATCGCCTGCAGCGCCTCGGCGGTGAAGAAGGCCTGGTGGCCGGTGACCAGCACGTTCGGGAAGGTGAGCAGCCGCGCGATGACATCGTCGGTCAGGATCTCGTTCGAAAGATCCTCGAAGAACAGGTCCGCCTCCTGCTCGTAGACGTCGAGCGCGAGGCCGCCGAGCTGGCCGGACTTCAGCGCCTCGATCGCGGCTTCCGCATCCACCAGACCGCCGCGGCTCGTGTTGACCAGCACCAGGCCTCGCTTCGCGCGCGCGAGCGTCTCCGCGCGCACCATGTGCCGCGTCTCCGGCGTCAGCGGGCAGTGCAGCGTGATGATGTCGGATTCGCGCGCGATCGTCGGAAGATCCACGTAGCGCACGCCGAGCGCCTCAAGCGCCGCATCGCGATGGACGTCGTAGGCGAGGACGCGGCAGCCGAAGCCGGCGGCCAGCGCGCGGGCCACCAGCGCGCCGATCTTGCCCGTCCCGACCACGCCCGCCGTCTTGCCGTGCAGGTCGAAGCCGAGCAGGCCCTCGAGCGCGAAATTGCCGTCGCGCGTGCGCTGGTAGGCACGGTGGATGCCGCGCACCAGCGACAGCATGAGCCCGACGGTGAACTCCGCCACCGCATGCGGCGAATAGGCCGGCACGCGGGCGACCGTGATGCCGAGCCGCGCCGCCTCATGCAGGTCCACGTTGTTGAAGCCGGCGCAGCGCAGCAGCACCAGCCGCGTGCCACCGGCGTGCAGTGCGCGCAGCACGGGGGCTGAGGCGTCGTCGTTGACGAAGAGGCAGACCGCCGGCGCGCCGGCGGCAAGCACCGCCGTCTCCACCGTCAGGCGCGGCTCCAGGAAGAGGAGGTCCCGCGCGCCCTGGCTCGCCGCCTCGAAGCTGCGGCGGTCATAGGGCTTGGTGCTGAACATCGCGATGCGCATGGATGCTCCTGGATTACCCGAGGGCGAGCTGCACCGCGACGATCTTCGCGATGGTCATGGTCGGGAAGACGATGGCGTAGCCGATGTCCGGCCTGTCGCTGCCGATCATCCGGCTGGCGCCCGCCAGGATCGCCGGGTTGCCGGTCGCGCCGGCGCAGACGCCCAGCAGATCGTCGAAGCGGATGCGCAGCACGTAATGGCCGATCGCCAGCACGGTCGCGACGAGCGTCAGCACCACGATCATCGCCGCGACCAGGATGGCGGGGCCCTGGCTCGCCACGGTCTCGACGAAGGGTCTGCCGGAGGCGATCGCCACCTGGCCGAGGAAGATCGAAAGGCCGAAGTTGCGCAGCACCAGGTTGGCGGCGACGGGCATGCGCCAGCCGATGCCGAAGGTGCTCCCCCGCCAGCCGAGGAACAGCGCCACGACCAGCGGCCCGCCGGCGACGCCGAGGCTGAAGCTCCCCCCGCCGGGCAGCGGGATCGCGACCATGCCGAGCAGGAGGCCGAGCGCCATGCCGATGCCGATGGAGACGAAGGACAGCTCCGCATTGCCCTTCACGCTGTCGCCGAAATGCGCGACCACCTCTGCGCGGCGGCCGGATCCGGCCAGCACGTGCAGCACGTCGCCATATTCGAGGACAAGGTCGGGCCCGGGCATCAGCACCGCGTCGCCGCGCCGCACATGGCCCACCCGGATCGGGAAGTCCGGCATCGGCATGGTCGCGAGCGTCCGGCCGCGGAAGGCGGGCTTCGAGACGATCACGCGGACGACGTCGAGCTCCTCGCGATCCTTGCCCATCCGCCCGGCTTCCTCGCTGCCGAGCGCCGCGACGGCCTGGTCCACGGCGGCGGGCGGGCCGAGCAGCAGCATCGCATCGCCGCCGCGCAGCACCGCGCCGGGGTCCACCAGCTCGTTCTGGTGGTCGCGCCGCAGGCCGAGCACCTCGACGCCCGGCGGCAGCGTCGCCTCGATCTCGGCGGCGCGGCGCGCCGGCGCGTCGGCGGCGAGCGTCACCTCGGCGTAGCGGAGCGACGGCGGCGCGGCCGGGATCTCCGGCCGCACCATTCGGAACATGAAGCTCATCATCAGGATCGGCCCGAGCACGCCGATGGGGTAGGCGACGCCGTAGCCGAGCGTCGGCTCCGGCCCGCCGCCGGCGGCGCTGATCGCGGCCTGCAGGGCCGAGGTGCTGGTGCCGGCGCCGGCGAACATGCCCGCCGAGACCGCCTCCGGCAGGCCGAGCAGCCCGCCGACAGCCTGCGCGACGACGAGGGAGGCGAC
>NZ_JAKJIB010000113.1 GCF_021864505.1 Falsiroseomonas oryziterrae | reverse complement strand
CCCGCCCGGCGCGGCCGGCACCGGCACGGCGGGCGCGGCCTGCTGGACCTGCTGGGCGGCGCGCTGCTGCTCCAGCCGGCGCTGCTCGGCTTCGCGCGCGGGCCGGTTCCACAGGTCGAAGATCAGCAGGATGGCGATCGAGATCGCGATCGCGACGAAAAGGCGCTTCTGGTCCATCACGGGGCGGTGGAACCTTTCGTCCCGGCCGGGAGCCCGGCGGGCGGCACCGGGTCGTAGCCGCCCGGATGCCAGGGGTTGCAGCGGAGGATGCGGCGGCCGGTGAGCCAGGCGCCCCTGAGCGCGCCGTGGGTGGCCACCGCCTCGAGCCCGTAGTCGCTGCAATGCGGATAGAAGCGGCAGTTGCAGCCGATGATCGGGCGGATGGTGTAGCGATAGGCGTGGATCGCGCCGCGCAGCGCGTGCTGCGCGGGAGTCATGTGAGTGCCCTCAAACGCCGGGCGTCGCGCCGTAGGCACGCCTCCGGCGTGACGGCTCCGCCGGCTTCGCTTCCGCGCTGGGCACTGACGGCTCCGTCGGGTGTGTCGGTCGGCGCGCGGGCCGCGTTCGCGGCCTCGGGCGGCTGCGCCGCCCGCATGGCGTCGGTGACGCCCGCCTGCTTCAGCGCGCCGCGCAGGTCGCCGAGCAGCGTCTGCCAGGGCCGCCCCGCGGTTGCCTCGCGGCCGATCACGACGAGGTCGAACCCCGTCGCCTCGCCGCCGCCGAGCGTCAGCCGCACGGCCTCGCGCAGGCGGCGCTTGGTGCGGTTGCGGATCACGGCGTTGCCGATCTTCTTCGTCGCGGTGAATCCGACGCGCAGGGGCTGGCCGGGCGCTGGCAGCGCCTGGAGGACGAGGCCCGGGCGCGCGGCGCGCACCCCCTTCCCCGCGACCCTCTGGAAGTCGCGACGCTGCGTCAGGCGCGGCGGTCGCGCCGGCATGGCACGCGCCTCGCCCGGACGAAGGTCAGGCCGACAGGCGCTTCCGCCCCTTGGACCGGCGGTTGGCCAGCACCTTGCGGCCGCCGACGGTCTCGGAGCGGGTCCGGAAGCCGTGGCGGCGCTTCCGCACGAGCTTGGACGGCTGGTAGGTACGCTTCACGACACGACTCCTGCGGCGTCCCGGACCGTCCGCCCGCCCGGCGCCTTGGCCCGGCCGGCCGGCATCCCGGCACATCAAGCAAACGGAACCGCCGGCGGCCAGCAGGGGTGACCCCCAGGCGTGCCCCGGCGAAGGAGCGGACGTATAGGAAGGGGGCAGGCCTGGCGTCAACCGAGGACGCCCCGACCGACCGGCAAGGACCTCAGATGCCCGATTTCGACCTGGTGGTGATCGGGGCCGGCGCGGCCGGCCTCTCGACGGCGGCGGTCTCCGCCGCGCTCGGCCTGAAGGTGGCCCTGATCGAGCGGGCGGAGATGGGCGGCGACTGCCTGAACTGGGGCTGCGTCCCGTCCAAGGCGCTGCTGGCGACCGCCCATGCCGCCCAGGCGGTGCGCGAGGCCGGGCGGCTCGGCATCCGCGTCGGGGAGCCGGAGGTGGACTGGGCCGCGGTGCGCGCGCATGTCCGCGGCGCGATCGCGCATATCGCGCCGACCGATTCCGAGGCGCGGTTCCGCGGGATGGGGGTGGAGGTGATCCGCGCCTCGGCCCATTTCACCGCCCCCGACGAGGTGGAGGCCGCGGGCCGGCGCATCACCTTCCGCCGCTGCGTGATCGCCGCCGGCAGCGCGGCGGTGGTCCCCGACATCCCCGGTCTCGGGCCGGTGCCCTGGCTGACCAATGAGACGATCTTCGAGCTGGAGGAGAAGCCGGAGCACCTGCTGATCCTGGGCGGCGGTCCGATCGGTCTCGAGATGGCGCAGGCGCATCGGCGGCTCGGCTGCCGGGTGACGGTGATCGAGGCGGGGCGGATCGCCGGGCGCGACGACCCGGAGCTCGCCGAGGGCCTGCGCCGGGTGCTGCTGCGCGAGGGCGTGGAGCTGCGCGAGGGCGCGACCCTTGCCCGCGTCGAGCCGGACCGCGCCGCTCCGGGCCGCACGGGGCTCGTCGCGGTGCTGGAGGACGGGACGCGCATCCCCGGCAGCCACCTGCTGCTCGCGGTCGGGCGGGCGCCGCGGCTCGCGGGGCTCGACCTGGTGGCGGGCGGGATCGCGGCGACGCCGAAGGGGATCAAGACGGATGCCGGGCTGCGGTCGGTGTCGAACCGGCGCGTCTGGGCGGTGGGCGACATCGCGGATCCGCAGGGCATCGGCCCGCGCGCCTTCACCCATGTCGCCTCCCAGCATGCCGGGGTGCTGGCGCGGCGGATGCTGTTCCGCCTGCCGGCGAAGGTGGACTACGCCGCCCTGCCGCGCGTGACCTACACCGGGCCGGAGCTGGCCCAGGTCGGGATGACGGAGGCGGAGGCGCGCGAGCAGGGGCTCGACCCCCGCCCCTACCGCTTCCCGCTGCCGGAGACCGACCGCGCGGTGGCGGAGGGAATCGAGGACGGGCTGGTGAAGCTCGTCGTCTCGCCCAAGGGACGGCTGCTCGGCGCCGGGGTGCTCGGGCCGCATGCGGGGGAGATGGCGGGGATCTTCGGGCTGATGATCGGGCGGAAGCTGCCGCTTTCGGCGCTGGCCGGCCTCGTGCTGCCCTATCCCACGCTGGCCGAGGCGGCGAAGCGCGCGGCCGGGGATTTCTACGCGCCGAAGTTCCTGTCGGGCACGGCGAAGCGGCTTGTCGGCTTGCTCTGGCGCCTGCCCTGAGCAACCTTCCCGGCCCCGAACCGTCCTGTCGCGTCGCGGGTGACCGCGCGGTCAAGTCGCGGCTGACCTGCACGGTCGCAGGACGGGACGCACGAACGAGGAAGGACGCATCACATGGCGGGATCACTTGCGGGCCGCGTGGCCCTGGTCACCGGCTCCACCTCCGGCATCGGGCTGGCCATCGCGGCCCGCTACGCGCGCGAAGGTGCCAAGGTGATGCTGAACGGCTTCGGCAAGCCCGACGACATCGCCCGCGCCCGCGCCGAGGTAGGTGCCGCGATGGGCGTTGCGGAGGCGCCCTATTCGCCGGCCGACATGTCGAAGCCGGCCGAGATCCGCGAGATGGTGCAGCGCTGCATCGCCGAGCTCGGCGGCTGCGACATCCTGGTGGACAATGCCGGCATCCAGCATGTCTCGCCGATCGAGGACTTCCCGGACGAGCAGTGGGACCGGATCATCGCGATCAACCTCGTCTCCAACTTCCACGCCATCAAGGCGGCGCTGCCGGGAATGAAGGCGAAGGGCTGGGGGCGCATCATCAACGTCGCCTCGGCCCACGGGCTCGTCGCGAGTCCGTTCAAGACGGCCTATGTCGCCGCCAAGCACGGCGTGGTGGGGCTGACCAAGTCGGTGGCGCTGGAGGTCGCGCGCACCGGGGTCACCTGCAACGCGATCTGCCCTGGCTTCGTGCGCACGCCGCTGGCCGAGGCGCAGGTGAAGCCGCTCGCCGAGAAGCACGGCGTCAGCGAGGAGAAGGCGCTGACCGATTACCTGCTGGAGCGCCAGCCGACCAAGAAATGGGTCGAGGTGGAGGAGATCGCGGAGGCCGCGATGTTCCTGGTCGGACCCAACAGCGGCTCCATCAACGGCAGCGCGCTGAGCGTGGACGGCGGGTGGATCGCGCAGTGATCGTGTGCCTCAAGCGCCGGCGGACGCGTCCGCGGCCTTGGCTTGCGCGCCTCAGACATGACGGCCCTGGCCGCACGGGCGGTCGCGGCGCGGGCGCGCTGCGCGCGCCGTTGTCTCCGATCCCATGATCGAGGACGAGTTCAAGCGGGAGGCGGCGGAGACGCTGGCATCGGGCAACGGCGCCGCGCCGCTGCCGAGGCCCGCCGTCGCGAAGCCGGTGGCGGCGCGGCGGATCAACCTCGCGCTGCAGGGCGGCGGCACGCATGGCGCCTTCACCTGGGGCGTGCTGGAACGCCTGCTCGACGACGAGCGGCTGGAGTTCGAGGCGGTCTCCGGCACCTCGGCCGGCGCGGTGAACGCCGCGATCTTCGTGCAGGGCCTCTGCGAGGGCGGCCGCGACGGGGCGCGCGCCGCGCTCGACCGGCTGTGGCGCGACGCCGCCGCCCGGCTCGCCGTCTCGCCGCTGCAGAACACGCCCTTCGAAAAGGCGATCTGGGGGCACGACCTGACCTGGTCCTTCGCCTACCAGACCTTCGAGACGCTGACGCGCGTGCTGAGCCCCTACCAGCTCAACCCCACGCCCTATGACTGGAACCCGCTGCGCGCCGTGCTGGAGGGCGCGGTCAACGAGGAGGTGCTGAAGCACGCCAAGGGGCCGAAGCTCTACATCTCCGCGACCTCCGTCCGCACCGGCAAGCCGCGCGTCTTCGCGCGGGAGGAAGTGACGGTGGACGTCGTCATGGCCTCCGCCTGCCTGCCGCAATTCTTCAAGGCGGTGGAGATCGACGGCGAGCCCTACTGGGACGGCGGCTATCTCGGCAATCCGGCGCTCTGGCCGCTCTACGAGCAGGGCGGCGCGCCGGACATCGTGCTGGTGCAGCTGAACCCGACGGTGCGCGAGGAGCTGCCGACGCACCCGACCGACATCTCGAACCGGCTGAACGAGATCAGCTTCAACGCGAGCCTGATGGCCGAGATGCGCGCGATCGACTTCGTGCAGCGGCTGCTGGATGCGGGGCGCCTCGAGCAGCCGCGCTACCGGCGCCTGTTCCTGCACATGATCGAGGACGAGGAGCGGATGCGCCAGTTCAAGCTCTCGACGAAGCTGAACGGCGACTGGGATTTTCTTTCCACGCTGCGCCGCTATGGGCAGGAGGCGGCGGATCGCTGGCTGACGAGCAACTTCGACAAGCTCGGGCGCGAGAGCACGGTGGACATCCGCGAACGCTTCCTCTGAACCCGCCCTTCCAGGCCGGCCGGCCCGCGCCTACATGCGCGCGCAATCGAAACGAGCCGGGGCGCAGCATCGATGTGGAACAACGTCTTCGTCCAGCTGGCGGCGGCAGCCGTGATCGGGCTGGCCGGGCTGTTCGTGGCGCGCGGGAGCGCCGTGGTGCTGACGCAGGAAGGTGCCGGGCTGCTGATGGTGCTGGCCGCCGTGGTGCTGATGTTCCGCGCCATCGACCGGCATTTCGACGGACGCAGCTGAGGTCAGGGCGGCGCGGAGGTCACCATCGGCCGTAGGCCGAGCACGATGCGGGCCGGTTGGCCTGGCGCCACCATCACCAGCGCATGCTGGCGGAAGCGGCGCGCGAGATGCGCGATCCACCGCGGATCGCCCGCGATGACCAGGTGGCGCTCCGCCCAGCCGCGGCCCCTGCCCCAGCCCTCGCCCAGCACCCGACCGCGCGCGGCCTCGCGCAGCTTGCCGAGCATGCGCTCGTTCCAGCCACGCGGCATGGGGCGGCTGAAGGGGTTCCAGGCGGTGACGAAGCCGGCGTGGCGCACGCGATGGCGGCGGAGCAGCACGTCCAGATCGGCGCTGCGCCGGCCGATGCGGGTCGCGATCCCGCCCGCCTCGTAGTCGGTGCGCGCATAGGCCGCGCGCAGGGCAGGCGAGAGCTGCGGGCGCCGCATCAGTCGAGCGCGAGAAGCTGGCCCTTGAGGTAGGCGCTCTCGGGCAGCGCGGGATGCACGGGGTGGTCGGGACCGGCGCCGACGCTCGCCAGGATGCGCGCGCGGCGGCGGGCGCGGTGCACGCCCCAGGCGACGGCCTCGGCGAAGTCGGCCGGGCCGACATGGTGACTGCAGGAGGCGATGAAGAGGATGCCGCCCGGCGCCGTCACCGCGGCGGCGAGGCGTGCGAGCTTGGCGTAGCCCTTCAGCGCGGCGGGGATGTCCTTGCGCGTCTTGGCGAAGGCGGGCGGGTCGACGACCACCACCTCGAAGCGGCGGCCCGAGGCCCCCATGCGTTCCAGATGCTCGAGCGCCTCGGCCTTCAGCGGCATGACGCGCTCGACGAAACCTGCGCGCGCGGCGGCCTGCATGGCGAGGTCGAGCGCGTACTCCGACCGGTCGAGCAGCGTCACCTCCCGCGCACCGGCCGCGGCGGCGGAGAGGCCGAAGCCGCCGAGATGGCAGAAGGCGTCGAGCACGCTGCGCCCGGCGGCGAGCCGCGCGACCAGGGCGCGGTTCGGGCGCTGGTCGAAGAACCAGCCGGTCTTCTGGCCGCCGAGCAGGTCCACGGGGAAGGACAGTCCGCCTTCCTCGACCGTGGCGACGCCGTCGGTGCCGTGCAGGAGCGCGACGCTCTCCTCGAGCCCCTCCAGCTTGCGGACAGGGGCATCGTTGCGCGCGACGACGACGCGCGGGCCGATCAGGTCGCGCAGCGCGGCGAGGATGTCGGGCAGCGCGCGGTCCATGCCGGCGGTGTTGGCCTGCAGCGCGATCGCGTCGCCGTAGCGATCGATGATCAGGCCGGGGAGCCCATCCGCCTCGGCATGCACCAGGCGGTAGAAGGGCGCGTCGAAGAGGCGCTGGCGCAGGGTCAGGCAGTCCGCGATGCGCGCGCGGAACCAGCCGGCGTCGCAGGGCGCGGCGGGGTCGGGATCGAGGAAGCGCGCGGCGATCAGGCTGTGCGGGTTGAAGTGCCAGGCGCCGTGCTTCATGCCGTCGTCGCCTTCGAGGCGCACCACGCTGCCTGGCGGGATGGCGCGTGCCGCGGCGGTCATGGCGATCTCGTTGGAGAAGGCCCAAGGGTGGCCCGCCTTCACGCGGCGGTCGGCGCCGGGGTTCAGGCGGATCAGCGGTCGGTCGGTCATGCCTGGGCTGTAGACGCGGCGGCATGCGAGAGGAAGACAGCGCCTAGCCGCGGATCGCCAGCATCACCCCGCCGATGGTCAGCGACAGCGCGATCACCTCGCGCGCGCCGAGCGGCTCGCCGAGAAAGACGGCAGCGGAGACGACGCCGACCACCGGCGTCAGCAGCGTCCCCGCCGCGGCGGCCGAGGCCGGCAGGCGCTTCAGCGCGGCAAACCAGGCGAGGTAGCAGAGGCCGAGCGGGCCGACGCCGCCATAGACCAGCAGCCACCAGCCTTGCGTCGTCAGCGCGCCGAAATCCGGGCTCTCGAACAGCGCAGCGGCCACCAGCAGCGGCGCGCAGCCGATCGCCATCTGCCAGGCGGCGGAGGAGGCGGGCGGCATGGCGAGCGGCCAGCGCTTGGTCACCACGGTCCCCGCCGAGAACAGGATCGCGGCGGACAGCGCGACGGCGACGCCGGGCAGCTTCTCGAGCCCCACCTCGACGCCGCGGCCGAGCACCAGCACGAGCAGGCCCGCAAGCCCCGTCGCCAGCGCCAGCACGCGGCGCGGCGTGATGCGTTCGCCGAGCACCACACGCGCGAAGAGCGTCGCCCAGATCGGCATGGTGTAGCAGACGATCGTCGCCTCGCCGGCGGCGAGCCAGAGCAGTGAGAAGCTCGCCAGCCCCATCCAGGCGGTGACGTTCAGCAGCGAGGCCAGCGTCAGCCGCGGCCAGAGTCCGTGCGGCACGCCGAGCGCCTCGCCGCGGCGTGCGGCGATGGCGACGAGCAGGGAGACGCCGATGGCGGCGCAGGCGACCCGCATCGAGAAGGGCGGGACCTCGGCCAGCAGCAGCTTCATCGCCGGCCAGTTGAAGCCCCAGCCGACGACGGTGGCGAGGAGAAGGAGAAGGCCGGTGGCGTCGGCGGTACGGCTCCCGCCACCACTTGCGGTGGCTGGCCGGGTTGGGGGGTGGTGGGTCAACGCGCCCTCATCCTCGAACCCCCACCCTGACCCTCCCCCGCAAGCGGGGGAGGGAACGAGGATCAATCCGCGAAATCGGGCTCTTCCTTGGCGAGGATGCGCTTCACGCTGTCGAGGAAGAGGCGCGCGCTCTCGCGGTCGCCTTCCTGCATCTGCGCATAGGTCTTGGCGGCGATGTCGGGCGGCACGGGCTTGAGCGGGCGGCCCATGGAGCAGGCGAGGCGCTGCGCCTCCGCGGCGCGTTCCAGGTAGTAGAGATCGTCCCAGGCCTCGGCGGCGTTGCGGCCGCAGACCATCACGCCGTGGTTGCGCATGAAGACGATGTCGGCGTCGCCGATGCTCGCCGCGATGCGGTCGCCCTCGGCGGTGTCGAGCGCCAAGCCGTTGTAGTCGTCGTCCACCACCGTGCGGCCGTAGAACTTGAGCGAGGATTGCCCGGCCCAGAGCAGCGGCGGGCCTTCCACCATCGCGAGCGCGGTCGCGTTCGGCATGTGGGTGTGGAAGCAAGCCTTGGCGCGCGGGACATTCTTGTGGACGCGGGCATGGATGAAGAAGGCGGTCGCCTCCGGCACGCCCTCGCCGGCCACCACGTTGCCCTCGTAGTCGCAGATCAGCAGGCGGGAGGCGGTGACCTCGGAGAAGGCCCAGCCATAGGGGTTCACGAGGAACAGGTCGTCGCGGCCGGGCACCACCAGCGAGAAGTGATTGCAGATGCCCTCATGCATGCCGAGGCGGGCAGCCATGCGGAAGCAGGCGGCGAGATCCACGCGCGCGGCGCGCACGGCCTCGGAATCGAGGTCCGAGTTGCGCAGGATGGCGGGCGCGCTCGCGCCGAGGGCATGGGCCATGGTCTTGTCCTCCCGGTGAGGGCGGGGATGATCGTCCCCCCCGGCCCGGCCGGCAAGGAGTGCCCCATGTCAGACCCGATCAGCGCCTTTCCCGTCCCCGACCTCGCCAGCCTGCCGGAGGATGTGCGCGCCCGCATCGAGGCGGTGGCGGAGAAGTCGGGCTTCGTCCCGAACGTCTTCCTGGCGCTCGCCTGGCGGCCGGACGAATTCCGCGCCTTCATGGCCTATCACGACGCGCTGATGAACAAGCGCGAGGGGCTGACCGCGGCCGAGCGCGAGATGATCGTGGTCGCCGTCTCGATCGGCAATTCCTGCCAGTACTGCGTGGTGGCGCATGGCGCGATTCTCCGAGTTCGCGCCAAGGATCCGGCGATCAGCGAGCTGGTGACGGCGAATTGGCGCAAGGCGCCGCTGCCGCCGCGGCAGCGGGCGATCCTGGAGTATGCGACGAAGGTGGCGACCGCCTCGCACCTGGTCTCGGCGGCCGACCGGCAGGCGGTGCTGGATGCCGGGATGACGCAGGACGAGCTGTGGGACATCGGCGCCATAGCGGCCTTCTTCTCCATGTCGAACCGGCTGGCGAACGCGATCGAGCTGAAGCCGAACGTCGAGTTCCAGAAGATCGGCAGGTGATTGACTGCTTCCGCGCAACGGCGCGGAAGCCCCTCATACGCCGGGCGGCCGGCCTCCGCCGGCCTTGGCTTCGCGGCACTGGCCGCGGGCCGCATTCGCGGCCTCGGCGCGCATGGCGCGCCGCAGGTCAGCGCCTCAGATATGGATGTGGGACATGAGCGGCACGAACCAACGCATCGACGGCAAGCGCCTCTGGGACAGCCTGATGGCCATGGCGGAGATCGGGGCGACGCCGAAGGGGGGCGTGAAGCGACTGACGCTCACCGAGGTGGACAAGGCGGGACGCGACCGTTTTCGTCAGTGGTGCGAAGCGCTCGGCCTGACGGTGCGTGTGGACGCGATCGGCAACATGTTCGCGCGCCGGGAAGGCCGTGACCCGAGCCGCAAGCCGGTGCTGTTCGGAAGCCACCTCGACAGCCAGCCCTCGGGCGGGAAATTCGACGGCGCGCTCGGCGTCATCGCAGGGCTCGAGGTGATGCGAACGCTGAACGACCTCGGCATCGCGACCGAGGCGCCGCTGGAGCTGGTCAACTGGACCGACGAGGAAGGCAGCCGCTTCGGCCATTCGCTGATGGGGAGCGGCGCCTGGGCCGGCGTCTATCCACTGCCGAAGGTCTATGGGCTGACCGACGTGGACGGCGTGACGGTGGAACAGGCGCTGACCGCCATCGGCTACAAGGGCCCGCACAAGGCCGAGCCCTTCCCCGCCGACGCCTATTTCGAGCTGCACATCGAGCAGGGCCCGATCCTGGAGAAGGAGGGCAAGACGATCGGCGTGGTCACGGGCGCGCAGGCGCAGGTCTGGTGGGATGCGCGCATCACCGGCCAGGACAGCCACGCCGGCACCACCCCGCCCTATGCGCGCCGCGACGCGCTGGTCGCGGCGGCACGCGTGATCGAGCTGGTGGACCGGCGCATGCGCGAGCGCGGCGATGACGGCCGCGGCACGGTCGGCTTCCTCAAGGTCTTGCCGAACAGCCGCAACGTCGTGCCGGGCGAGGTGCTGTTCAGCGTCGAGTTCCGCCACCCCGACACGGCGCAGATCACGCACCTCGCGGAGACCTTCCCGGCCGAGGCCAAGGCCGCGATCGCCGATACGGGCTGCCGGCTGGAGCTGACGGAGCTGTTCCGCTTCGCCGCCCAGCCCTTCGACGCCGACTGCGTCGCGCTGGTGCAGCAGGCCGCGGACCGGCTCGGCCACGCCTCGCGCCGCATCGTCTCGGGCGCCGGACACGACGCGGTCTATGTCGCGCGCCGCGTGCCGGCCGCGATGATCTTCACCCCCTGCAAGGACGGGCTCAGCCACAACGAGGCGGAGAGCATCCTGCCGGAGGAGGCGGAGGCCGGCTGCCAAGTGCTGTTCGAAGCCGTGGTGGCGCGCGCGAACCGGGCGCTGTAAGCGTCTGGCCGGGCCGCGCGGGGTGCGGCCGGGATCGGGGGGCGATCGCATGAATCCGATGACGTGGCCACGGCAGATCCAGCTGGTGGCGGGCGTGCTGGTGCTGCTGGTGGTGCTGGGCTGGGGGCTCGCCTTCAACCGCGGTGGCACGCTGTCCGAGATGCGCCTGCAGCTGCGCGCAGCCGAGACCCGCGTCGCGGAGCTGCAGCGCTCCCTCGCCGAGCAGCAGCGCGCCGTCGGCGAGCTCAACGTCGTGACGGGCCGGCGCGATGCGGCGCAGCAGGCGCTCGCCCAGGCCGAGGCGCGGGCACGGGACGTGGCCGGGCAGGCCACCCAGGCGCAGCAGGCGCTCGAGGCGCTGCAGCCGCAGATCGCCGCGGCACGCCAGGCGCTGGAGCAGGCCCA